>UQXP01000055.1 GCA_900545055.1 uncultured Collinsella sp. | reverse complement strand
CTCGTATGAGGTTCGGTTTAAGGTCCGTAGGCGCACGCGCGGTGCGGACGGTTCTCGGCGTTTGCGCCGCAAGCGCAAATAAAAACGGCCGGGGTTGCAGCCCGGCCGTTTAACACGTTAGAAAACTAGGCTGCCCGCGCTCCTTAACACTTACGCGGGATGCGTCGTTTTCTATAAACATTGTATCCCGAATCGCTCAGTTGATTCGAGATATTTTGAAAACTCAAATACGGGCTAACCCGGGCCTATGCCCGAAAGAAATCTTGTCATTTCCAAAAATTATGTATAATTCCAATAAATACTGGAATCAAGCGAAAAAGATGGAAATGAACGAAGCGCTTGCCTACTTACAAGAAGCACTGGGCCTCTCCGCCAAGGCTAAAACTTGGCCTGGATCCGCACGCTTGCCGCTGCATCTGCGGTCGATTGAGGTCCGCGCCGTTGACGCAAATGGTTTTTCTTTTTTGCTTGCAAGTTTGCCTACTGGCGTCGGGCTCCCCGAGGCTAAGAGAGTCTATAGCCAGCTAGCCTTGCGTGTGGAGGCTCCTGTCGTCGTTTCGTTTCCTGATGCCGATGCGCGCCAACGCAAGGCATTGGTCGCACAAGGAATCCCCTTTGTTTGCCCTGGTAGACAGGCCTTTCTTCCATTTATGGGCGCGGCCTGCACGGAGAGGGGCGGCACTAGATTTCATAATCGCGCGACCAAGATGTCACCCAACGCGCAGGCTGCCGCAATCTGGGGAGCAGGGCAGGAGTCATATCATTCCGATGACCTTTGTCGTGCGCTTGGGATTTCGGCAAGCCGCGCGAGTGAGGCCATAACCGAGCTTGTAGACAGGGGGCTCGCAAGGCGCGAACGGCGCGAACGGCGTGTCATTGTGTTCCCCGTTGCCGTGGATCTTCTGCTCAGTGAGCACATGGCAGAGCTCTCCTCGCCTGTCTCGAAGGTCTTTTTTGCAAGGAAGACGCCGCAGATCGACTGTCTTGTTGACGCCGGGGAGACGGCGCTCGCCGCGCGTTCGATGCTCGCTGCGCCGGGCATGGAGCAAAAGGCCGTCTTAAGAAGTGCATGGCGTGACCTGCGTGACCTTGAAGTCGCAGACGGGGAGCTGCCAGAGAACGAAACGGCGATGATCCAAGTGTGGCGCTATGCGCCCGTGTTTGCCGACTCCTCCCGTATCGACGACATTTCACTTGCGCTATCTTTGGCGGCAATCGACGATGAACGAATTCAGCTTGAACTCGATCACATGTTTGGAAGGGAATATCCATGGCAGGAAGCGCTGTAGAAGGTCTCCAAGAATTTCGGCAGCATATGCAAGAAGCTGCAGGATCGTATGCCCTTATCGGCGGCACGGCATGCGACATTTTGCTCGCGGAGGCGGGACTTTCGTTTAGGATGACTCACGATTTTGATGTGGTCATTGTCGCCGATGACCGGCTGCCTCAGACGGCCGAAGCCATATGGACCTTGGTGCGTGATGGCGGCTACCGCTGCGGCTGGGGCGAAAGCGAAGCCTCGTGTTTTTATCGGTTTACGGAACCAAAGATGCCGGGTTATCCCCATATGATCGAGCTCTTCGCGAAGTGTCCCGACTTTCTAAAGGGTCGTGAGGGAGTTGATGTGACGCCAATTCACGTTGATGAAAACATAAGCAGTCTTTCGGCTATTTTGTTAGACGATGCTTATTACAACTTGTTTCTTCAGGGAATTCGAACCGTAGACGGTGTTTCGGTCTTGGATACGGAATACATTGTCCCGTTCAAAGCGAAGGCGTATCTCGACCTAAAAGCTAGAAGGGAAGCTGGGGAGAACGTTGACTCGAGGAAGGTCAAAAAGCATAAACGCGATGCGCTGAGGCTTGCTCAGCTGCTTGGCGAGTCGGCGGGCATCAACCTGGTCGAAGAGCTGAAGGAAGATATGCTTGCGTTTGTTAAAGACTGTGAGGCAAGTGACATCAATCTGAAGCAGATCGGGGTTGCGGGAGTGACGATGATACAGCTGCTCGAGACGATGAAAGCAACATATGGCCTGATTGGTTGAGTGGGGTTACGTTGCGCGGGTAGCGCAGCCGACTCCGTTGTCCGAGTGGTGGCACATAGGGCTCGCGAATCGGCTATTATTTGTTTAGACAACCTGAGCTTTAGAGGAGTGACCGGCGATGGTGCAGGGCGCCAAACATATGAAGAGCAACAGCGCCGTGGACAACGGTGGCTCAAGTCCCCAGCTCAAACCTCAACCAAAGCCCAAGCGTCGTCGCAAACGGCTGCCGCGTTGGGCCGACCGGCTCATCACCATCGTCATTATCCTTATTGGCGTTGGCCTTATGACCTGGCCGTGGATCTTGGACCGGCTCGAGGCCTCGGGCGTGTTCAACCAGATCAGCACCGTGTCCAGCACCGTGGACGCGCTGTCTGCCGAGGAGCGCGAGCGCATCCTGCTCCAGGCGCGCTCCTTTAACGAGCAGCTGGCGGGCGAGGCCACCGAGCTTCCCGCCGACCAGATCGAGCCCTACGCCCAGCAGCTCATCTTTGACCGCGACCCCATGATGAGCTGGGTCGAGATCCCCTCCATCGATGTGAGCATGCCCATCTACCACGGCACGAGCGAAGAAGTCCTTATGGCGGGCGTCGGCCACCTGGAGGGCACGAGCCTGCCGGTGGGCGGCACCTCGACGCATTGCGTTCTCACCGCGCACTCGGGCATGCGCAACTTGAGCATGTTCGACGACATCCACTCGCTGGAGCCCGGCGACCTGGTGCTGCTGCACACCATGAACAAGACGCTCGCTTACAAGATGGTGGACTCCGAGGTGGTGCTGCCCGAGGAGATGGAGTCGCTGACCATTGAGCCCGGCGCCGACAAGGTGACGCTCGTCACCTGCACGCCCTACGGCGTGAACGACCATCGCCTGCTGGTGCATTGCGTGCGCACCAAGTACAACAAGAAGGACGTCGACAAGCAAAAGTCGCTGGCCGGCCGCCACTGGGGCAAGCGCGAGTTTGCCGTGCTCATCGTGGTCGTAGCCATTGTGCTGTTGCTGCTGGACATCGTGATCCACGCGGTCCGCAAGCGCCGCAAGGCCAAGGCCTCGGCATAGGACATCGTTCAGAGCCACCACAATGGGGACAGGCACCTTTGTGGTGGTCGGGGCTTCCAAACCATCACAACATTCGATGAAAATCTCGATTTTGGCGAAAAGCGTCGAATGTTGTGATGCTTTTTGTTGCGGATGGGACGGTTTTCGTTGTGGGCGGCGCGGTTTTCGCTATGGACGGTGCGGTTTCGCTGCAGAACCGCCGGCCCGTCGCCTGCCAACCCGCCGCCCTCGTTACGTTTTCGCTGCATTTGGGTAAAGCACCTGCTCCAAGCGGCGTTGCCTTGTATACTAGAGCGGTTTATCTGTTATGCGGAAGGGAGCGCCTATGGCACTCAGCGAGAAAGACGTGCGCGGCATTGCCGAGTACGCAAAAATCGCACTGACCGATGACGAGCTCACCCAGATGACGTCCTACATGAACGACGCCGTCCAGATGCTCGAGCCCGTCTTGCAATATGACTTGCCCGACGTGGAGCCCACGTTCCATCCCATCGGAAGCCTGTCCAATGTGATGGGCGACGACCTGCGCGAGCCCGAGCGCGACCTGCCGCTCGACGTTGCGCTCGAGAACGCCGGCAGCGCGCGTGAGCGCTACTTCCGCGTGCCGTCCATTTTGGGAGAGGGGGAGAGCGAGTAATGGCGCAGAGCTTCGATTCCCTTACCGCCGCCCAGATCGCCGCGGGTGTTGCCGCTGGCGACTTTACCGCTACCGAGGTGGCCCAGGCCTCCCTTGCCGCCATCGAGGCGCGCGAGGGCGGGGTCCAGGCATTCCTGCAGGTGGCGCCCGAGCTTGCGCTCGAGGCCGCTGCGCGCGTGGATGCCGACCGTGCCGCAGGCAAGCCGCTGCCCCCGCTTGCGGGCGTGCCGCTAGCCATCAAGGACAACATGAACCTCGTGGGCACGCGCACCACCTGCGCTTCCCGCATGCTCGGGGACTACCAGAGCGTCTACACCGCCACCTGCGTCCAGCGCATGCTCGACGCCGGCTGCCTGCCCATGGGCAAGGCCAACATGGACGAGTTTGCCTTTGGCAGCTCCACCGAGAGCTCGGCGTTCCACCGCACCAACAACCCTTGGGATACCGAGCGCGTGCCCGGCGGCTCTTCGGGCGGCTCCGCTGCCGCCGTCGCCGCGGGCGAAGTCGCGCTCTCGCTGGGCTCGGACACCGGCGGCTCCATTCGCCAGCCGGCGGCGCTGTGCGGCGTGGTGGGCTTTAAGCCCACGTATGGTGCCGTGAGCCGTTACGGCGTGGTTGCCTTTGGCTCGTCGCTCGACCAGGTGGGCCCCTTTGGCCGCACGGTCGAGGATGTCGCGCTGGCCATGAACGCGCTTACCGGTGCGGGTCACGATCCGTACGACTGCACCAGCCAGGATTGCGCCGTCGACTTTACCGAGCATCTCAACGACAGCATCGAGGGCAAGCGCGTGGGCATCATCCCCGCGTTTATGGAGGCCGAGGGTCTGACGCCCGAGGTCAAGGCCGCTGTTCAGCGCTCCGCCCAGGAGCTGCAGAACCAGGGCGCCGAGCTGGTCGAGGTCGACCTGCCGCACCTGGACGCCGCCATCGCCGCCTACTACGTCATCGGCCCGGCCGAGGCGTTCTCCAACCTGGCCCGCTTCGACGGCATTCGCTATGGCTACCAGGAGGAGGGCTGCGCCAACCTGTCCGACCAGAGCTCGCTGTCGCGCGCCCACGGCTTTGGCGCCGAGGCCAAACGCCGTCAGATGCTCGGCGCCTACCTGCTGAGCTCGGGCGTGTACGACAAGTATTACTACGCTGCGCAAAAGGCCCGCACGCTCATCACGCAGGACTACGACGCCGCGTATGCCAAGGTGGACACCATCCTCATGCCCGCCTCACCGCGCACGGCCTTTAAGTTTGGCGAGCTCAGCGACCCCACGCAGATGTACCTCTCCGACCTGTACACCATCTCGCTCAACATTTGCGGCAACGGTGGCATCTCGGTGCCGCTTGGCCTGGGCGAGGACACTCAGCTGCCCGTTTCTGCCCAGCTGGTTGGTCCGGCGTTTAAGGACCGTCAGCTGCTCACGTTTGCCCGCGCCCTGGAGCGCGGCTTTGCCGATGTCGCCACGGGTGCGCCCGCGCTTTCCGTCGCACCCGATTTTGCCGGGAAGGGAGGCGAGCTGTAATGAAGGAGCTTTCCGAGGTCCTGCAGGATTGGGAGGCCGTGATCGGTCTGGAGATCCACACCGAGCTCACCGCACTCGACACCAAGATGTTCTGCAACTGCAAGCTCAGCCACGATGACGAGCCCAATGCCAACGTGTGCCCGGTGTGCCTGGGCCTGCCCGGCGCCCTGCCGGTGCCCAACAAGCGCGCCATCGAGAGTATCGTCAAGGCCGGTCTCGCCACCAATTGCGAGATCCAGCGCCACTCGATGTTCTACCGCAAGCACTACTTCTATCCCGACATGGCCAAGAACTTCCAGACCACGCAGGGTCCGGTCGCCTTTGCCATGTACGGCCATCTGGATCTTGACGTGACTGGCCGCGGTGCCGCTGAGCGTCCCGACTGTGCGTTTGGCGAGGCCGAGGCTCAGAGCCTGGCGAGCGCTTCTGCCAACGCCGAGGGCCTGTCCACGTCCATGTCGTCGACCATGCGCGAGGGTAACCAGCGCGCCGGCCACCTGGCCAGCTACGATGCATCCAACCTGCAGATGCCCGAGCGCCGCGAGGACGGTTCCTACACGGTGTCCATCCGCATCCTGCGCATCCACATGGAGGAGGACGCCGCCAAGATGGTCCACGTGGGCGGCGCCGAGGGCCGCATTACCGCCGCGGCCGAGTCGCTCGTTGACTACAACCGCTGCGGCACGCCTTTGATTGAGCTCGTGACTGAGCCCGATTTGCGCACGCCCGAGGAGGCCCGCCTGTTTATGGAAAAGCTCCGTCGCATCTTTGTGACGCTGGGCATTTCGGACTGCTCCATGGAGAAGGGTTCCATGCGCTGCGACGGCAACGTGTCGCTGCGACGCCGCGGCGAGACCAAGCTGGGCACCAAGACCGAGCTTAAGAACCTCAACTCGTTTAAGAGCCTGCACGACGGCCTTGCCTACGAGATTTGCCGTCAGGCTGAGGTGCTCGAGGAGGGCGGAATCATCTATCAGGAGACTCGCCACTGGGAGCCCAGCCGCAAGCGCACCGTGGTCATGCGTGTCAAGGAGACGGCTGACGACTATCGTCTGTTCCCCGATCCCGACCTAGCGCCGTTCGATCTGGACGACGAGTTCATCGACCGCTGCCGTGGCGAGATCCCCGAGCTGCCCGATGCCAAGCGCGCCCGTTTTGAGGCCGACTTTGGCATTAAGACGGCCGATGCCGAGCAGATTGCCGGCGATCCGGAGTTTGCCGACTTCTTTGAGGCCGCCGCTGCCGGTATGGCCGGCAAGGAGGCCCAGACGGTCGCAAACTTGCTGGTGAACGAGATGATCGCCTACCTTAAGGGCGCAGGCGTGTCGCTCGCCGAGTCCGGTATTGCGCCGGCTCAGGTTGCGGCGCTTGCCAAGTTGCTCGCGACCGATGCCATCAGCTCCAACCAGGCGCACGAGGTCTTTGAGGCCATGGCCCAGACCGGCGACGACCCCAACAAGATCGTCGACGAGCGCGGTATGCGTCAGGTGAGCGATGCCGGCGCGCTGCAGCCGATTGTGGACGAGGTGCTGGCTAACTGTGCCGATCAGGCGCAGCAGTATCGTGACGGCAACCAGAAGGTCATCGGCTTTTTGGTGGGCCAGTGCATGAAGGCGAGCCGCGGCAAGGGCAACCCGAAGCTCTTCAACGAGTTGCTGAGAACGTCGCTCTCGTAAACGGGAACCCGGGAGCCCCGGCAGGGCGGGTGCTTCCTCAAAATTTCAAACAGTCCTGCGCAAGACGAAGGCCACATTAAGTGGCCTTCTTTGCGTGCGGAACTCATTGAGAGGTAAGGCCCTGCGCCCGGCCCCTCGGTTCCGTGACGACTCGGCCGTTCGGGTCAGGCGGGCTGAATGGAATAGAGTGAATGGGCGCGCCGTTGGCGCGTCCATTTTTGTGCGGGTGACAAAGGGACTGTCCCTTTGTCACATTGCAATGAATGTGATGAAAGTGTGGCGAAATGAGCTTAAAACTTCCGTAAATGTGATAAATGTCACGTTTTACCTAAGGTAAAATGTGGGAAATATCACGTTTACGGAAGTTTCTTTGCGGGAGGTTCGGTCATGCAGCGAGATATCATTGCCAAGCTTAACGCTTGGAAAGCGTCAGAATATCGTAAGCCGCTTATCCTTAAGGGGGCGCGCCAGGTTGGAAAGACGTGGGCGCTTAAGGAGTTCGGCCGAACCTCGTACATCAATTATGTGTATCTGACGCTCGAGGAGCCGTCACCTGGGGTACAGAGCGAGTACGCTCAGTTTTTCGAAGGTACGCGCGATCCTCGACGGATCATCTCAAATCTTTCCCTGGCACTTGGACAGCCTATCGATCCTGGCGAGACGCTGCTTATTATTGATGAGATCCAGGATTGTCCTTCTGCAGTCGGCGCCCTTAAATACTTCTGTGACGAGGCCCCCGAGTATCACGTCGCATGCGCAGGGTCTTTGTTGGGCGTTCGCTTGTCCCGTGAGAGCAGCGCTTTTCCGGTGGGAAAGGTCGAGTTCATGGAGATGCGCCCCATGAGCTTTTCCGAGTTTCTGAAAGCCGAGGGCGCTGCAAACTACGACGAATACCTTGGCGGCCTGGATCAGATCGAGACAGTGCCCGATTTCTTCCATGTCCGTCTCGTCGAGCATCTTCGTCGTTATTTTGCATGCGGCGGCATGCCAGAGGCTCTTGGCCGGTGGGCGGAGACGGGCGATATCGTTCAGGTCGATAAGGTGTTGTCTGATCTCTTGGATTCCTACGAGCGCGATTTTGCCAAGCATGGTGGCCGTGCGCAGTTCGCCAAGCTTTCACAAATATGGAACTCGATTCCAGCTCAGTTGGCGCGCGAGAACAAAAAGTTCGTTTGGGGTGCGGTGCGCGAGGGGGCTCGTGCTCGAGAATACGAGGATGCTCTGGAATGGCTTGCCGATGCTGGGCTCATCACGGCGGTTCGCCTTAATGCTGCCGGTGGTGTGCCGCTCTCTGCGTACGATGACCTCAAGGCATTTAAAGTCTACTGTCTTGATGTTGGCTTGCTGCGCCGCATGGCAAGGCTGGATGCGTCCGCTTTTGCCATCACGGATGCGCTATTTTCGGAGTTCAAAGGTTCGTTCGCCGAGAACTATGTGCTTCAGGCATTACTTTCACAGTTAGATGCTGCTCCGCGTTATTGGACAAACGAGAAGCCGAAGCACGAAGTCGATTTTTTGATTCAAGTCGGAAACGAAATCGTTCCCGTCGAGGTCAAATCGGGAGAGGTCGTTCATTCCAAGAGCCTTAAGTACTATGCCGACAAGCATGCGGAGACGACTCCATTGAGGGTCCGCTACTCACTTAAGAACCTAAAGCTCGACGACGGGGTGCTCAACATTCCGTTGTATTTGGCTGATCGATCTGTCCCTCTAATCAAAAAGGCGCTTGATTGCGCACATCTTGACGTTTAGATTCTGGGTGAGCTGACGGGCGGCGGCTAATTAATCGCTCCGTTACGGCCAGGGAGCTTGGGCCTTAGCGATGCTTGCTTCGCCAAGCCGTGGGTGTCATGCCGGTGTATTGTTTGAAGGCTTGGGCGAAGGCAGCCTGCTGAGGGTAGTCGAGCCGCTCTGCCACCTGCGCTATCGTGAGCGAGCTGTCGGCCAAAAGGTCCTGTGCTCGCTCCATACGGCGTCTGCGAATGTAGGCGCCCATGGATTCGCCAGTTTGGGCCTTAAAGGTGGCGCATAGTTTGGAGCGGCTTGTGTAGAGCCTCTCGGCCACCTCGTTGATACCCACACGTCTGCCTTTGTCGAGCGCGCGCTCAATCATCGCCGTTGCTTCTTCGGCAATGGTTATGCTGACGCGTGTGTCTGCCGCCTGCCGCGCCTGCTTGTGGGCCGCGCGCGAACAGGCGAGCTCCGCGACCATGGTCTCCACGATGCCTTGCATATAGACGTGTCCGCCTACGGTGCGGGCGCGGTCCTCGTTAATCCGGCGCAGCGTGTGGCAGATGGCAGACGTCGCTTCCTCGTGCCATGGCTCGGCAAACGCCTCAAAGATTCCCGCGAACTCGGTGGGATAGCGGTGCTCCAGTTCGTCAAAATATCCAGGCAAAAAGAGCACCGAGCGCGAGTGATAGAGCTGCCCCGCAAACAGCGGGCTTAACTCCTCGCCACAACTATCTTGGATAAAGCTGCAAACGGCATTGTTTGGCCACGGTCCATGCAATGGTTTAAGGTTCGCGGGCGTTATGCCAGCCTCGGGCATGCATGCAAGTGTGGGCGCGCTGACCTCGCTCACGCAGGCGTATGGCTCGGGTGTGTATTCGGCCAGGTACATATCGTGCATCGGGGTAATGAAATGCTCCATGACGATGCAGGCAGGGGAGAGAGGCATGATCCATGCGCGGCCGTGCGCCCGGTCGTTTGCCACCTCGCCGGTAAAGACGGCGCCCTTGCCGGTAAGCTCCAGGCCAAACTGCTCAAACTGTGGTGCATAGAGCTCGGTTATGTCGGTCGCGGCCCGATGCATTTTCAAAAGCGTCCCCTTCCTTTGCGGAAACGTCCACGCCTGGCTCGATTGTGTGCCTTGGCTAACATATCAATGATAAGTTGATTACGGTTAACTCTCAAGCCGTCAGAAGGGAACCTCATGGCAAAGGGATCAAAAAGGGAAGGTGGAGGCATCGGCGAGTTGCTCGCGTATGCCGGCGACCGCAAATTCCTAACGTATTTGGGCATGGCGCTCTCGGCGCTCTCGCAGCTGCTGAGCTTTGGCCCGTACGTGTGCATCTGGTTTGTTGCGCGCGATCTGATTGCCGTGGCGCCTAACTGGAGCGAAGCCACCGATATCGCGATGTATGGCTGGTGGGCCGTTGGTTTTGCCCTGGCAAGCATCGTAGTTTATTTCGTGGGGCTCATGTGCACGCACCTGTCTGCGTTTCGCTGCGCGTCCAAT
>UQXP01000054.1 GCA_900545055.1 uncultured Collinsella sp. | reverse complement strand
CGGCCGAAGCCGGTGCGGGTTTGCGAAGCAAATACGCGGATTCTCTGCGCAAAGCCCCAGCCCAAAACAGATGTGCTGCCGACGGCATTTCTGCCAACTATGCCCCCGCACCAACGGATCCCCCCACCCGCGGAGAATCGAACTCTGTGCAGGGCGCGAGCGTAAAGAAGACGCTTCAGTGACGCAGGGTGGGACACGTTTTCCCAATGGCGGCCCAGGCGGAAAGCGCATCCCGGAATCCGCACTCAGACTGGGACGTAGTTTCCGGATGGTGTCTCAAACGGAAATCGCATCCCGGAATCTAAGCTCGGAATGGGATACATTTTCCGGATGACGCCTCAAGCGGAAACCGCGACCCGGAATCGAGCCGTAGAGTGGGACATGCTTTCCCAATGGCAGCCCAGGCGGAAAGTCCATCCCGAAATCGCCCCTCAGAACGGGACGCGCTATCCGCTCCAACTTCTCACCTCCAAAACCTATGCGCCCTCCATTCCAAAACTGGGTAGAAGAAAGCCAAAACGCAATCGCAGGAGGTCAATATGACTGCAGAAGATAAGGCAAAGAACGCCGGCAAGGTCGCGCTCGTTTTGGAGGGCGGCAGCTTCCGCGGGCAATTTACCGCAGGCGTGCTCGACGTTCTCATGGAGGCCGGCGTCGAGATTCCGGCGGTATATGGCGTATCGGCCGGCGCCCTCAACGGCGTGAACTACAAGTCGCACCAAATCGGCCGTGCCAACCGCATCAACCTGGCTTTCTGCAACGATAGCCGCTTCATGGGCGCCGCATCGTTTGCGTCCACGGGCTCTATCGTTGGCTACGACTTTATCTTCAACGATGTCCAGGACCGCCTGGATCCCTTTGACAACGAGACGTTCGACGCCAGTCCCATCGAGATGTACGCCGTTGCGACGGACATGTTGTTTGGAACCGCCACGTACCTGCCGGTCAAAAGCGCCGTGCTCGACCTCGACGCCGTGCGCGCATCGACGTCGCTGCCGCTGGTGACGCCGCCGGTCGAGATTGACGGGCACAAATTCGTCGACGGCGGCGTGGCCGATTCGGTTCCTATCGAGCATGTGCTCGAGGAGGCGGGCTTCGACCGTGCGGTTGTCATTGTCACGCAGGACCGTTCGTATGAGAAAAAGCCCTACGAGTTTATGCCAGCCGCACGCGCTCGCTATGCCGACTACCCCTACCTGCTCGAGGCTATCGAGACGCGCCACGACCGCTATAACATCCAGCGCATGCATCTGTGGAAGTATGAACGCGAGGGCCGCGCGCTGGTCGTTGCTCCGCAAAAGCCGGTCGAGGTCGGCCATGTTGAGCACGATTCGGCAAAGCTCCTCGACCTGTATATCCAGGGCCGCCAGGAGGCAAAGCGCCTACTGAGTGATATCGAGGCATTTGTCGAGCGCTAGTGTCGCGACGTCATGACCCATGGATGACATGTGCAGAAACTCTGGTCGGAGCCAAAATACCTGTTGACTCGGGCGGCGAGCGGGGTAATATGGACGGGTTACTTGCAGAGCCCCGTGAATCTCTGTAACAACACGTACTGTACATGGAGGAGTCTAAGTGATTTCGAAATCGACTCACTACGCCAAGCAGGGCGAGGTCCAGCGCAACTGGGTTCTCGTCGACGCCGATGGTGCTGTCCTGGGCCGTCTTGCCACCCAGATCGCAATGATCCTGCGCGGTAAGAACAAGCCCCAGTTCACGCCCAACAGTGACTGCGGCGACTTCGTTGTCGTCATCAACGCCGATAAGGTCCAGCTTACCGGTAACAAGGCCGACACGAAGACCTATTATCGCCACAGCGGCTACAACGGCGGCCTCAAGGCTGAGAGCTTCCGCCAGGCTATGGAGAAGCACCCGGAGAAGGTCATCGAGCGCGCCGTTCGCGGTATGCTGCCCAAGACCACCCTCGGCCGTGCCCAGATGACCAAGCTTAAGGTCTACGCTGGTGCCGAGCATCCGCATGCTGCCCAGAACCCCACGAAGATTGAGCTGGAGGCTTAAAGATGGCTGAGAACACCGTTGTCTACCAGGGTACCGGCCGTCGTAAGAACGCCGTCGCCCGCGTCCGTCTCGTCCCCGGCACCGGCAAGGTGACCATCAACAAGCGTGACGCCGAGCAGTATTTCGGCCGTCATCAGCTCGTTGAGAACGCCCTTGCTCCCTTCAAGGTGACCGACACCGCCGGTCAGTTCGACGTTATCGCTCTGTGCGATGGCGGCGGCATCTCCGGTCAGTCCGGCGCTCTGCGCCTGGGCATCGCTCGCGCTCTTCTGAACGCTGGCGATTACCGTGCTGACCTCAAGAAGGCCGGTTTCCTTACGCGCGATGCTCGCGTGGTCGAGCGCAAGAAGTACGGCCTCAAGAAGGCCCGCCGCGCTCCCCAGTTCTCCAAGCGCTAAGGTTTTATCTCCTTACGAGATACAATGTACAAGCGGGGCCTGCCGATTGCTCGGCGGGTCCCGCTTTTCATTTTCGACTAGAGTGGGCGACTGTGTTTTGCCTACTTGGGAAGGAGCGATCCTATGCCCCAGAACATCTTCGGTACCGACGGCGTCCGTGGCGTCGCCAACGCCGACCTTTCGTGCGACCTCGCATTTCGCCTTGGCCGTGCGGCGACCAAGTTCCTTGGTCCGGACATTTGCATCGGTCGCGATACGCGTCTTTCGGGCACCATGCTCGAGAGCGCTCTGACTGCTGGCATTATGGCCGAGGGCGGCCGCCCGCACTGCTGCGGCGTCATTCCTACGCCGGCCGTGGCGCTGCTTACCGTCCAAAACGAGCTCGACGGCGGCATCGTCATCTCCGCTTCGCACAATCCGCCGGAGTTCAACGGCATCAAGTTCTTTAGCCGCAAGGGCATGAAGCTTCCCGATGCGGTTGAGGAAGAGATCAGCGCCTGGGTTATGTCCGAGGAGGCCATGGCTGCCGACACGCTGCCGACCGGCGCCGGTGTGGGCCACATCATCAAGATGAAGGATGCCCGCAAGGCCTATGTCGATCATGCCATCAGCACGCTCGACGGCCTTAAGCTCGACGGCCTGGTTGTTGCCGTCGACTGCGGTCATGGTGCTTCCTGCCAGACCACGCCCGCCGCGCTGCAGCGCCTGGGCGCCACGGTCCATGCCATCAACACCGATTACTGCGGTACCGACATCAACGTCGAGTGCGGCTCCACCCATCTTGAGCCCCTGCGCGAGCTCGTGCTGCGCACCCACGCCGACATCGGTCTGGCCCACGACGGCGACGCCGATCGCGTGCTGTTCGTGGACAGCGAGGGCAACGAGATCGATGGTGACTACATCCTGGCTATCTGTGGCTCCGACCTGGCTGCTCGCGGCAAGCTCGCCAACTCCGAGATCGTCTCGACCGTTATGTGCAACCTGGGCTTCTCCATCGCTATGAAGGAGCAGGGCTTTGAGATGGTCCAGACCGCTGTGGGCGACCGCTATGTTCTTGAGCGCATGCTCGAGGACGGTGCCGTCATCGGCGGCGAGCAGTCCGGCCATATCATCTTCCTGGAGCACAACACCACCGGCGACGGCTTGGTGACAGCCCTGCAGCTTCTGGCTGTGCTCAAGCGCACCGGCCGCACCCTCACCGACCTTGCCGGCATCATGAAGAAGTATCCGCAGGTGCTCGTCAACGTGCATTCGGACAACAAGGCCGGCCTGGACGATTGCCAGCCCATTTGGGACGCCGTCGCTGCCGCCGAGAAGGAGCTCAACGGTCGCGGCCGCATCTTGGTGCGCCCGAGCGGTACCGAGCCGCTGGTTCGCGTCATGGCCGAGGCGGAGACGCACGAGCTGACCCAGCGCGTTGTTGACGATATCGTCGAGGTTGTCAAGCGCGAACTTCCCTAATGGCCAAAAACGGATGCCAAGTGGTAAACTGATACGGTTATTTTGATTGTTTGGTATGTCCGAGGGGGAGCATGTTCACTAAAGTCCTAAGGTCTTTTGGTATGCGTGGTCGAGTCCTTACGCTGGATGCTCCCATCTCGGGCGACGTCATTCCGCTCTCCGAGGTAAACGATCAGACGTTTGCCACTGGCCTTTTGGGCCAGGGCGTTGCCATTCAGCCCACGGGTACGCGGGTGATCGCGCCGGCCGACGCGAAGGTCGAGGCCATTTTTCCCACGGGACACGCCGTTGCGCTTAACACGGTCGATGGCCTGGATGTGCTCATCCACGTTGGTTTGGACACTGTTCAGCTCGAGGGCAAGCACTTTACCGTACATGCGCAAGTGGGTGACATCGTCCATAAGGGCGATGTACTTATTGAGTTTGATCGCGAGGCAATTGCTGCCGAGGGCTACGATGTGACGGTTCCCATCTTGGTGTGCAACTCCGTTGAGTTCTCGAGCATCAAGGGTTCCGTTGGCGAGCACGTCGAGGAGATGGACCAGCTTATCGTCGCGCGTGAGCGCTAGTCGCTCCGCTTGGCCTTTAGCCTACAATTCAATCACGTTTACGGATGGCGCCCTTGAAAGCGGGCAAGTGCTTGTAAGGGAGCCTTGCCTCTCTTGTACGAGAAAGGACGCGTAATGAAGATCATTAAAGCTAAAGACTACGAAGATATGAGCCGCAAGGCCGCCAATATTATCTCGGCGCAGGTTATCCTCAAGCCCGACTGCGTGTTGGGTCTTGCCACCGGCTCCACCCCGATCGGTGCCTACAAGCAGCTCGCTGCTTGGTACGAGAAGGGCGACGTCGACTTTGCCGAGGTCAGCACCTACAACCTGGACGAGTATCGTGGCCTTTCGCATGACGATCCCCAGAGCTATCACTACTTTATGCGTGAGAACTTCTTCGATCACATCAACATCAATCTGAACAACACGCATGTGCCCGATGGTTCCAACCCCGACGCTGCCGCTGCCTGCTCTGAGTACGATAAGATCGTCGCCGCCGCTGGCTACCCCGACCTGCAGCTACTCGGCATCGGTAACAACGGTCACATTGGCTTCAACGAGCCCGATGACCACTTCTCCAAGGGTACGCACTGCGTCGACCTTACCGAGAGCACCATCCAGGCCAACAGCCGCCTGTTCGACAGCATCGACGACGTGCCCCGTCAGGCCTACACCATGGGCACCCAGACCATCATGTATGCCCGTATGATCCTGGTCGTCGCCAATGGCGAGGCCAAGGCCCAGGCCGTGCATGACATGTGCTATGGCCCGGTTACGCCCGAGTGCCCGGCTTCGATCCTGCAGCTGCACACCAACTGCGTTGTCGTTGCTGACGAGGCCGCCCTTTCGCTCTGCGAGTAGCGCGAATCCTGCACCTCGACATAGCTTTGCCGAAGGCCTCCGCTTTGCGGGGGCCTTTTTGCTGGGCGCACGCCGTGTGCTTGACGAAAACCTTGCCGCAAGCTTGACGGGTGCGTCTGGTATAGCATGATTCATTCCATAACAGATACTATGCATAAATGCTATGAAAAGGTCGCAGACGGTAGCTAGCGTTAGGTGAGTTGCGCAACACAATTGAACAGCGCTCATTTGAGGTACACTGCCAAAGGATGGGACAAGCTGGCAAGCGCATTGACCTGCGCAAAGACTGATTGGTTGGGGGATAAGTTTCAATCGGACCACGCTGAACAAAAACTTGCCATTTGCGTACCAACAAACATCCTAAACCGTAGCATCGCTCTATTCATCTAGCGATACATATGGTCTAGCGTTACGGTGTCCATGTGGTCGAGTTGAGGAGCGGGTATGGTTAACGATTTGGGCAATACGGACGACCTCGAGCTTATGCCGCTGGGCAGTAGTTATACGGTGCGGCGCGATCGCTTGATGAACGAACTTATCGCCAAGGGCCGAAAGGCCGGCATCGTAGTCCTCTACGCGCCTGATGGCTTTGGGAAAACCTCGGTGCTGCTGCAGTATACCCAAGAGGTTAAAAGCGATCCGACGCGAGGTCCCGTGCGGATCATCGAGGCAGACCGTGCTATTGGGCGCGAGGTGTTTATGCAGCTCGAGGTCGTTACCGATGAGCTTAAGGACAAGCCGCACTCCCTGATTGCAATCGATAACGTGCCTAATCTCAGCCAGAGCGAGACCGAGGAGCTGATCGACCGGATCCGAAGCCTGCGTGCTATGGGGGTTGGGGTCTTTTTGAGCTGCCGTCCTTCGAATCGCCAGCTGATTCATGGACTGGGCGATTCGATTAAAGTCAACGCGCAGATGCTCAAGGTGCATGCCTATGAGTATTCGGCGTGGGCATCGGCGTTCTCGATCAGCACATCGCTCGACTTCTACCAGCTTACGCAGGGCGTGCCCGAGCTCGTCTCGGCTATGCAGTCGGGACTCTACGGGCAGGGAGACGTTGCCCAGATGCTCGAAAACGAGATCGTTAATATCTACGGTGCGGCACTTGTTGATCTGGCATCGCTCGAGAACAACGCCCTGTTTAGTGTGGCATGCTTGATGGTCCTAATGGGTGAGGGCAATATTTCGGAGCTCGAGGCTTGCGGTGTTAGGCTTTCGGCGATTGACCAGTCCTATCTTGTCCGCGATTATCCCATATTTGGCGTTGATCCGGCAGACCGGAGCTTTACCTGCTTGGGTACCGAGGATAACGCACGTCTGCGATTGCGCAAGCTGGTCGCCGAAATTCGCCCCGAACTCGTTGTGCGGGCGGCGCGTATATTGATTAAAGCGGGGCGCTGCGATACCGCGATGGACCTTGCCGACGCGTTTTTGGACCGCAGTGCGGTGTTGGAGCTTGCCGGGCAGTATGGGGTCGATCTGGCCCTGACGGGGCATGGAGGGGATGTCTGCCGCGCGGCACTGGGAAAGACCGAAGCAGATGGCCGGGTATCGGAGCCGACGCCTGACGAGGCACTCGGCATCTATCTGGCGGCGGTGAGCGTCTCCAATACAAAACTCGCGCGGTATATGGCCTCAATTATCGAGCATGCGGGCGAGCAAGCGATTTGCGAGCTCGATCCCGTGTCGTGGAAGGTAGCGCACGCGTTTACGGCCGCCTGTTATGGAGATAGTGGTCTGGGGCTTCCGGCAAGCCATACAGCGCTGGGAAGTGAGGCGTCTTGTGCCGCACTCGACATGCTGTCCGCACATATCGAGATAAAACATGGGCTGACCGAGCGGGCGAAGGGTGGTGAGATCCTCGCAGGGCTCAAAACGGATAAGGTCTACGATTGTGAGCTCGATATCGCGGGGACGTTTGTGCGGGCGGACCGCATGTTGACGGAGCTATTTGATGGGTCGTATGCAGGGACTGACGAGCGTGATGACGAGATGGCCCTGACGCTCGAGGCACTCGAAGCGCGTGACATCCGAGCACTCGCCATCTGGGTGCGCATGGTATTATCGGCGCGGCGCCTGTTTGCCGGCATGCCGGTGACCGACGAGCAGGCATTCAATGAGCTCGACCGTTTTGCCGTGCGTGTGCGTGACAATCAAGTCCAGTTGTTTGGCTTGATACTGGAAGGCTGGCAGTCGTTGGCTGAGGGGCGTCCGGTCAATGCCAAATTCCGTGCGGTGCAGGTGCTCAGGCTTGCCGAGGAATCTATTGGATACATACGCGACAACGCACTGTTGCTAGAGCGCGCGGCGTACTTACGCAATACATCGATGGTATCGGTGCGCGAAGAGGCAGAGCTGCTCGATTTGAGTCGGACGCAGGTCGGTGGTGCCGAGGCTTGGATGGTGGCGTTGCATTTGGCCTCCGCGGGCCGCGATAGCGACCTTGCAGCCTGGATGTCCATGAACCGCCCGGGGATTTTAGATCCGTCGTATCGGCTGTTTGCGCGTCTTGCGATGCATTGTCTGGGTGAGCCGGCTGCTAGAATTCGAAAGAAGCTCCCGGTGCGCGAGCTGTCGCGATATTCGCTGCGTGACGACTTTGAGGGCGAAGGCGAGCGTCTGTTCCAGGCCGGCGATGCCGAGGGTGTCGATGTGATTGGCCATATCGAGATCCGCATGTTTGGGGCGTTTCGCGCCGAGCGCGACGGGTTTCCCATCACGGATAAGATGTGGCGCCGCAAGAAAGCAGCGACGCTTGCCGAGCGGCTTGCGCTGGGTATGGATGCACTGGTCGACCGCGAGACGCTGGCCATGGAGCTGTGGCCCCATGCCGAGTTCAATAGCGCCCGCAACAACCTGTACTCGACGATATCGCGCTTGCGTTCGGCCTTGGGGCCGACACCGGACGGCAAGTCGTGTGTGCTGATCCAAAACGAGTGCATTGGGCTTAACGGCGATTACGTCAAGACCGACGTGCGGTTGTTTGATCAGATAAGCCGCGAAGTTTTGGGAAATCGCACGGGTGCGCGCGGACCCCATCTGATTGAGCTGTGCCTTAAGATTGAGCAGCTTTACGCCGGCCCGTTGTATGTTCCCAATGGCTGTAATCCCACCTACTTTTTGCGTATGAGGCGCATTATGGAATCTAAGTATATCGACTGCATGATTCGGGGCGCGAATGCCGCCCTAGAAGAAAACGACCTGCAGTCGGCGGTATGGCTGGTGGAGTCGGGGCTGCGGCAAGAGACGGCGCGCGAGGACATGGTGCGTTGCGCTATGCGCGTCTACGGTGCGGCGGGGCGACGACGCGATATCGTCGAGCTGTACAGTGGGCATATGCATCACCTGAGGGAGCAGGTCAATGGCGTGCCCGAGCCCGAGACGCGGCGTCTGTACGAGCGCTTGGTGGAGGGTAGGCTTAACCGCGTGCTCGTCGAACGATAAAAAATGAGCGTCCGAATTGCTCGGACGCTCGCAAGCTTGATGTATGTTGGCTCGCCGGATTGTTGGCTCTTAGACGAGCTTAATCTTCTCGATGTCCTTGCGCGAGGACTCGCGATACAGCGAGAACTTGCGGCCGATAACCTGGACGACCTCGGCATGGCAGCGATCGGCAAGCTCTTCGGCGGCCTCGCGGGCGGAAAGGCTGGAACCATCGAGTACGGAGCACTTAACGAGCTCGTGCTTCTCCAGGTAGGCGACCGTCTGCTCGACGGTGCCCTCGTTGATGTCGGACTTGCCGATGATGATGGCGGGGTTGAAGTGATGGGCCATGCTGCGAAGCTGCTTGACCTGGGCTCCTGTCAGTGCCATGGGTTCTCGCTTTCTATGTATGGGGCGCCCCGCGATGGGGCCTTAATCTACGTGAGCTGTCCCACGATAGCGCAGGAACGGCGCGGTGTGGGGCGTGTTTGCCCAGTTCAAAAAGAATGCGGATGCCGAGTGGGAGAACAGTGCGGGTTATAGGCGGACGTGTACGGCGGCCGAAAGCGGTCTATGGACGGCCCGAAGAGACCGGCTCCCATGCAATAAACGCCCAACGGACCTTGCGGACGTGGTCGAGCATGTAGCGTCCCTGCGGCACCCCTTTGGATCCTGGCTCGCCAGCACGGGGATTCTCAATCATATGTTGAGCGATGTAGTCGCGCAGACGGTCGATCTTATCCTCGTTACCGTGCTCGAGCATGCGGGAGAAGTCCGCCACGCCCGCCTCAAGGCTATCGAAGGTATCGCGACGAGGTGATTCAAAGTACGTAACCTGCGGCAGAGCACCCATCTGAATGAGGATATTAAAGGCATACACAAAGCCATTACTGCAGGTAACCGAGGCACCGATGGCGTTCATCAGGTGCAGGTCATAGCGCGGGCTGGAGTTAGCGACCATCGTGACAGCACAACGCCGACGAGCCGTTCGATCAAGCTTGGCGAGCGCGCCTTTTAGGTTGGTCGTGGTGACAGAGCGACTGGCAAAGGCAACATCTACCGCTTTCGCGACCGGTCCAACCAAATCCCAGTCATCATCCCAAGCAAGCTCAAGCGGTGTAATGCAATCCTCGAGCCCATAGTACTCAATGCCAGCATCAAGCGTGCCCAACATAGCAGGGGAGAAGTCAGCAGCAATCACAGGATGTCCGTCTTGCGCAAGCGGAATAGCAATCGACCCAGCCCCACATCCCATATCCAGCACGGATTCACCAGGCTTTAACGCCAGCAGCTTCATAAAGTCCCGGGCATACGGAGCAGTCTCAAGCGGCCGAAAATGCCGAGCCCGCTTATCCCATTCAAAAGAATCATCAGCCCGCCACCGACCAGCCTGCAAGCGCATCCATTCGCCATTCCAATCAGCAGAAAGAAGCTCAGAACGATTTTCCCCATCAACCACGGGCCAACCTCCTAGCAACAAAAAAGCGACTCCTCCCAAAA
>UQXP01000053.1 GCA_900545055.1 uncultured Collinsella sp. | reverse complement strand
GCGACTTGGACATGTCGGCGCCGGTCATGACGCTCACGCCTTCGCGGCACATGGCCTCGGCGAGACCTCCAGCGGGCACATCGCCCCAGGTCAGGATAATTTGCGCGCGGGGGTCGAGCAGCGAGGCGCCGATGGCAAAGGCGTTGATCTCGCTAAGCGCGCCCGAGGCGAAGACCGACGCGTGGTAGCCGATACGGTGGTTGTCCGCCATACTGGCGGCAAGGGCGCCCAGGAGGAACTTGGCCTCGTACATCTTGCCAAAGTACGAACGGACGCTTTGGTGGGGAAGGCCGATAGAGCAGTTAAGGAACCGCACCTGAGGATACTCAACGGCAGCTCTGAGCGTGTATTCCATCAGGCGGTGCGAGGTCGAGAAGATGACGTTAGCTCCATGTTTGACAGCCGTTTCCACGGCGGCGTAGAACACATCCGGATCGTGACAGTCCTCGAACGCCTCGGTGTGCACGATACCGCCAAAGTGCTCATCGAGATACTGACGCCCTTGGTCGTGCAGGCTGTCCCAGCTCGACGTCGCACAGGGGAACTCATGGATAAAGGCGATGCGCAGGGGGTTGGCCGCCGAGTAGACGGTCTTGCCCATAAAGAAGTTGAGCACGCCAGAGGTGGACTTGGCGGGCGCCTCTTCCTCATCGACACTCGGTGCCTCGACAAGATCGACCTTCTCCTCATCACTTTTGCCGGCAATGACCAACTCGCGCCAAATCTTGCACAGGCGGTTTACGACGATATCCGTCGGCGTGTCCAGCAAGCGGTCTTGGTTGTACACGTTGAGGTAAACGAGCATAGCGTCGGCGGGCGTAATGTCCAGATGGTCGCCGCCGGCGCGCAGGTAGGCGCGCTTAAAGAGCAGGAAGGTGTGGCGCAGGTAGTCGACCTTTTTCTGCGGCCATTTTTCGATAAGGTTCTGACCGAGCATCTTGGCGAGCGTCTCGTAGCTTCCCTCACGCGAGAACTCGATCTCGTATAGGGGGCAGACGCGCCAAAACGCGCAGAACTCGCCATAGAGGCGGCTTTCGACGGAATCCCATTTTCCGGGATAGAGGCGGGTGACCTTGGCCGAAACCGTCGGGGCGTCCAGGAATTTGAGGACACTGACGCGCTTGTTGCCCTCTTGGACGTAGAACCGATGCATGAACTCGGTGACGATGATGGGGTCGCGATAGCCCTCGGTCACCTGGATGTCGTAGAGGTTGGACCACTTGCGGGCGAACTCGGTGCTAAATGGCAACAGGGGCATAAAGTTGCACGAAAAGGCAGACTGACGGCCCTTGGTAACCGTGCCGACGACCATTTCGAGCGGAATATCCCGCAGGCCGACGCTCTCTCGCTGACCTAAGGGGAGCTGGGCAACCAAGCTGTCGAGGTCCGTAAGGTACGGGTGCTCGCTTTGGCTGATGGCGCGACGGCGTCCCTGCTCGCCGCGCTTGCGTGCTTGACGATAGGCCTCTTCCATGGTGTCTACTCCCTTAGTCGTTTAAACAACGATATGAACCATGGTACCACGATGCGAAACTACCACAAAGGTGCCTGTCCCCTTTGTGGTAGTTTAGGCGATGATGGGGGCGATGGCACGAATGCAGACGTCGGTTGCCGTGAAGGTGGTGCTATCGTCGCTGACGATAAAGATGATTTTGCCCTTGACGCCAAAGTCGCCGATCTCGCTAAAGAGCACGTACGGCTCCTTGTCAAAGCCAGAGATGGGAAGCACCGCGGCCTTGGTGGCGTCGGTAAGCTCATCTGCCAGCGCGTCCAGCGAGGCCCACTTAGACGTGTCCTTTACGGCAACGGGCACGGCCACGCGCCCAAAGGGCATCAGATGCACGAGCGTGTTCTTGGAGATGTTGGAGTTGGGGACAATGATGGTCTGCCCGCAGGCATCCTCGATGGTCGTGTGGCGCCAGGTGATGTCTTGGACCACGCCCGACACGCCGCCGACCTCGATATTGTCGCCGGGCTTGATGATGCCCATGAAGGTCACCTGCATACCGCCGATAAGGTTCGACAGCGTGTCCTGAAAGCCGAGCGAGATGGCGATGCCGCCGACGCCAAGAGCGGCGACGAGGGCGTTTGCATTAATGCCAAAACAGTTGTCGAGGATAAAGCTGCCGCCGATCATCCAGATGACGGCGCGTGTGATGTTGATGAAGATGCTCGATGCTGGGAGCGGGTTATCATCGCGGTTAAGCAGGTGGTGCAGGGTCTTGGACGCGATTTTGGCGGCAACGGCGGTGCCGATGGCCAAGATACCGGCCCAGATGATGTTGTGGACCCACTGTTGCTCAAAGAAATGAAGAATCGGCTCAAACAATTCCATGTAGGGAAACCTCCTAATGATCGTCCAACCATGATACCCACCAAGAAGCCCGTCCGATCAAATTCGGACGGGCTTCTGTGCTCGATATAAGGTTTACGCGGCGGGGCTGCAAGGCCCGGCGGTTTAGCTTAGCGTCGACGCTTCCAGATAATGCCGAGCATGATGACGATGATGCCGCTGATAAGGCACGCGCCAACTACTGCCAGCGTGCGGTCTCCCGTTGCGGCGAGCTTACCGGTCGTCTTCTTGGTGATGACCTTCGTGGTCGTCGTGTCCGTCTTAGGCGAGGGCTTAGGCATCGGGGCCGGTGTGGGCGTGGGGTCCACGGCAGCGGAGCCGAAGCTGATGGTGCCCGCGAGCGAGGCCATCTTGCTCTCCCAGCTGTTCTGCCCGATCAGCGCCCTTAGCGCTGACTCGCAGGTACCCCACTCGGTGTGCTTGGTGGCGTTTGCGAAGGTGGGGAAGTCGGTCGCGTTGGTGATGATGTAGTTGTTGGTGGCGACGGTATAGGCCTTGGCGGGGTCGAGCGTGCTGCCGTCCTTGGTGAGTGTGGCACTCACAATGCGCTTGCCTTCGGGCTGCGTCCAATCAATCGTCACGTTGATGCCGCCAAAGGAGAGAACGCTGCCAGAGTCATCGCGCCACTTGTACTTGTCTTGCGCCTCCTGCTCGGTATGACCGGCTGCCACGTAGGCTTGCTGAAGCTCATAACTGTGATTGCACTCGTCGCTGATCTGCAGCGAGTGCTCGAGCGCTGCGAGGAAGTCCGCACCGGTCATGGTCCAGGTCTCCACGGTGTTGCCGTAGGGCGAGATGGCGGTCACGTTGCCGGCGGTCACGTTGCCCGCCGCGATGCCGCCGCGGATGCCGCCAGCGTTTTCGATAGCGAGGTCTGCGCCCGTCAAGGCAAGATAGGAGCCGCAAATCACGTGGCCGATGGTCTGGGCTTTGGTGGTGTCGTCCTCCTTGCTGGGGCGGAAATCGGTGGTGCGCACCATTTCCCAACCATGCGTGCCTGCGGCGTCCTCGCCGTAGAAATAGTTGGTGGTGGATGTGCCGAGCACCTTGTTCGATTCGTTTTCAAAGGCCTCGTCGAGCGGCTTGATCTTGTTGCGGACGTCTTCAAGGCGGCTTTGGTAGTCGGAGCCCTTGTCGGGGTCTGCCAAAAGGTCGTTGACGTTCTTGGCGGTGTAGAGCTTCTCGTCGCTGCCGTCTGCAGGGACCGTGACCGTGTCATCGTCGGTCGTCTCGGTGCCATTCGTGTCGTACTTGTACGGAATGGAAAACAGCCCCACCTCGGCAAAGGCGCTGCCTGCCTCAACAACGTGGATCGTCTTGCCGTCGGCTCCCGTCACCTTCTCGTTAAGGTTGATGTGCTCGTGGCCTGCGATAAGGGCATCGACGCCACGGAGCCGCGTGGCAAAGGTCTTGGCGTTGAGTGTATGCGCGATACACACAACAACATCGCAGCCCTCCCTGCGCAGCTGCTCTGCCTCGGTATTGATGGCGTTCGCGGCACTCGAGAACGACGTACCCGCGACCAGGTCCGCGCGCAGCGAGGATTCCAGCGACTCATCCATGGCGCCCACGACGCCGACCTTGATTTTGTAGTCGAATGTGGAGTGATCTTCGCTATCCTCCCAGGTGCGATCGAGCGTCTTCGTGATGCTCGAGCTCCATACGCCGCTCGTAGACTTTGCGTTCGCGCAGAGCATGGCGAAGGGCGTGCCAGTGGTGCTGTAGCTGGTCATGGTGCGGAGTTTGTCCGCGCCGTAGCTCCAGTCGTGGTTACCTGGCGTGGTCGCGTCGTAGCCGTCGGCATAGAAGGTGTCCATGAGCTCGGCGATGCTCTTGCCCTCACTCATGGTGGCGAAGGACTGTCCGTGGAAGGTGTCGCCCGCATCGAGCAAAAGATCGGGGGCGTTGCCCTGGGCGCTATAGAGAACCGCCAGTCCGTCAAAGCCCACAGTGCCAGTGCCCTTGCTTTCGTTGTAGCTGTACTTGTAGCTGCCGTGGATGTCGTTGGTGTGCATGACGGCCACGGAGCCGTCAATAGCGGCGGGCAGGTTCCCCGCGAAAGCGAGGCTTGGGATGCCTGCGAGCGCGCCGGCAAACAACGCGGCGGCTAACGCAAGGCGGGGGAGTCTTTTCATGGCAGTTTCCTTAGTCCTTAGCCAGAATGTCTGGTTGAATATCGGATTATCGACATAATATGCGAAAACCGCCGCAAGGGCGTCTGTCCCTTTGCGGCGGTTTTGACGTTTGCGCAGATAAAACCTGCCAAAATAAACCTGTCCCTTTTTGGCAGGTTTTAGCTTAGCAGCATGCGGTCGTTGGCGAGCTCGCCGCCCGAGACCTCTTCAAACTTCTGCAGTAGGTCGGCGACGGTGAGCGACTTCTTCTCATCGCCCGCCACGTCGTAGATCACGTGGCCCTCGTGCATCATGATCAGGCGATTGCCCAGACGTATGGCGTCATTCATGTTGTGCGTAACCATGAGCGTGGTCAGATGGTTTTCGTCGACAATCTCCTCGGTCAGGTTGAGCACCTTAGAGGCCGTCTTGGGGTCGAGGGCCGCCGTGTGCTCGTCGAGCAGCAGCAGGCGCGGCTTGGTGAGCGTGGCCATCAGCAGGGTGAGTGCCTGGCGCTGGCCGCCCGAGAGCAGGCCGACCTTGGCGTTGAGGCGCGTGTCCAGACCGAGGTCCAGGCGCTTGAGCAGCTCAACGTACTCGTCCTTCTCGGCCTTGGTGACGCCCCACGAAAGACCGCGACGCTGGCCGCGGCGCTTGGCGAGGGCCAGGTTTTCGGCAATTTGCATGTCGGCTGCGGTGCCGCGCATGGGGTCCTGGAACACACGGCCCAGGTACTTGGCGCGCTGCGACTCGCTCAGACGCGAGATGTCGGTGCCGTCGAGCTCAATAACACCCGAATCAAGCGGATACACGCCGGCGATCATATTGAGCAGCGTGGACTTGCCGGCGCCATTGCCGCCAATCACGGTTACAAAGTCGCCATCGTTGAGGGTGAGGTCGACGCCGGTGAGCGCGCGCTTCTCGGTGACGGTGCCCTTGTTAAAGGTCTTCTTGACGTGCGAGAGCTTAAGCATCTGCCTCATCTCCCTTCATGTAGGAGCTGCGGAGCTTATAGCGCTCCCAAACCACGGGCACGCACAGGGCCACGGCAACGATCACGGCGGAGAGCAGCTTCATGTCGTTGGCGTCCATGCCCAGCTGCAGCACGATGGCGCGGATAAGGAAGTACACCACGGAGCCAAAGACGGCGGAGGCAAGACGGACGCTAAACTGCGTGAGGCCGCCGGGCAGCAGGCGACCGAGCACCTCGCCGATGACGATGGCGGCAAGACCGATAACGATGGCGCCGGTGCCCATGCCAATGTCGGCATACTTCTGGCTCTGGCAGATGAGCGCACCCGAAAGGCCAATGAGGGCGTTGGAGAGCACGAGGGCGATCATTTTGGTGGTGTTGGTGTTAACGCCCAGGGCGCGGATCATGTACTCGTTGTTGCCGGTGGCACGCAGCGCCGAGCCGATCTCGGTGCCAAAGAACCAGTACAGGATGGCGACGATGGCCACGGCCAGCACAATGCCTAGGATAATGGCAACAGTGGACTGCGGCAGGCCCGTCATGTTGCTGACGGATGAGAAGATAGTGCCCTTGGCAAGGATGGGCGTGTTGGACTTGCCCATGATGCGCAGGTTGATGGACCACAGACTGATCTGCGTAAGGATTCCGGCGAGGATTGCGGGAATCTCAAAGACGGTGGTCAAGATGCCCGTGACGGCGCCCGCGATGGCGCCGGCGCACATGCCGGCCAGCACGGCGAGCAAGGGGTCGACGTTATTGTTGACGATGAGCACGGCGCAGACACAGCCGCCGAGGGCAAAGCTGCCGTCGCAGGTCATATCGGGGATGTCGAGCAGGCGGAACGTGATAAACACGCCAAGCACCATAATGCCCCAGAGGACGCCCTGCGAAACGGCGCCCTGCAATGCAATGAGCATGCTTCATACCTCCTAGGATAGGGTGGACACGTGATTTTCCATAATAGCGGTACCAATGCATAAAAGAGCGGCGGACAGACGTTTTGTTTTACCTGAAACAAGCAGGGCGAACGCCGGCCTTTAGCGTTCGCCCCAATGACTCAGATATTGAATAACGCAGCCGTGGCGCGCGTGCGGGCCCTAGACGCGTTATTCGTCCAGAGCGGAAAGGTCGATACCCAGAGCCTCGGCCATCTCGTCGTTCTTGACGACGACCAGGTCCTTGCTCGAGAGGTGCTTGATCGGCATATCCTCGGGCTTGGCCTCGCACTTCAGGATCTTAACGGCCATCTCGCCCGCGGCGTAGCCCAGGTCCTTATAGTTGATGGAGAGGGTGAACAGGCCGCCGGCCATGCACATACCCTCCTCGCCAGTCACGAAGGGGAGCTTGTTCTCCTTGCAGATCTGGCCGACCTGCGAAGCGCCCGCGGCGATGGTGTTGTCAGTGGGGGAGTAGAGTGCGTCGACCTTGCCCACGGCGGACTCGACGACGGACTGAATCTCGTTGGAGCTCGAGACGGTGAAGTCGGTGTACTCCAGGCCCAGCTTGTTGAGCTCCTTCTTGGCGGCCTTGATCTGGACGTCGGAGTTGGACTCGGCGGTGCAGTAGAGCAGGCCGACCTTCTTGACGTCGGGCAGGACCTTCTGCATCATCTCGAGCTGCTCGGCGACCGGGGTGAGGTCGGAGGCGCCGGTGACGTTGGTGCCGGGCTTGTCGTTGTCCTGGACCAGGCCGGAAGCGGCGTAGTCGGTGATGGCGCAGCCAACGATGGGGATATCAGCGGTGGCGCCGGCGGCAGCCTGCGCGGCGGGCGTGGCGATGGCGTAGATCAAGTCGATGTTGTCGCCCACAAACTTGTCGGCGATGGACTTACACGTGGACTGGTCGTTCTGGGCGTTCTTCTGGTCGATCTTGACCTTAAGGCCGCTCTCCTTGATGGCCTTGACAAAGCCGTCGTTGGCGGCATCGAGTGCGGAGTGCTCGGTGAGTTGCAGAACGCCGATGGTGTAGTCGGAACCGGCGGCAGCAGAGCCGGAACCAGAGTTGCCGCCGCATCCGGCGAGCGGGGCGAGCGCGAGCAGACCGGCGGAGACCAGAAGGCTCCTGCGGCTGATGGTGATGTCCTTCATATCATTACCCCCAGTATAAAAATGGCTGGAAACACTGCACTGGGACAAAGTGCAAGTGGAACTATAGTAGCGCTGATGTCCATTTTTACAACAGCCTGGCGGGTTTTTTAATACAGAATCGGATGGGCGGTACGGGTAGTCGAATGGGCGGCGGAGGGTCTTATGCGGCGGAGGAGGCATCGTCCTCGTCCAGGGCGGCGAAGAGCTTCTTGCCATCGAGGAGACGTGTGGTGACGTTTCTCATGCGGCCGATCTCTACGGTACGCAACGTGTCATCGCCGCCTCGCGCGTCATAGACCGTTCCCAGCAAATACGAGATGCCGTCTCGTTGCTTGATGGCAAAGGGCCGGAGTGTCATCCGTGCCACTTCGACCTCTCCGCGTGCCGTGACACTCGAAATATCAAAACTCACCGTGGTTCCGTGGTCGATGGCCTGCTCGATGAGCTCGCAGGCATCGATGCGCTTGACGGGCGTGCGTGTGGCCTTGGTGGATTTGTCGCCTGCGCTTGGAGCAGGCTCGGGTGCATCGAGGTAGCCGCGAACGTCGGCACTCGCCATGGCGACCAGGTGCTGCGCCATGCTCTTTCGAATGGCGATGGGCGTGGAGCGGTTGCGCATGACCATGCCGTGGAGCCGGATGATCTCTTCGTCGGTGAGCGGACGGGTCAAGAGCCGATAGCCCACGCCGCGCTTGTACTCAATTTCGTATCCGGCATGGCGAAGTGCGGAGATGGCGGTGTAGATGCTGCGCCGCGCCGCCGAGATGGGCATGCGGGCGGGGTCGTCGGGATGGGCGAGGCGCCGGATCAACTCATCGGAAAGCATGGCCTTGTCCTCGCCGGTGTTTTCGCTTAATAGTTGCAGGATGCGAACGGCGCGATAGGCTGCCATCGAGGCGGCGCCCCTCGTCGTGGTCTCGTAAGTTTCAACAGCGGTTTCGGTCATGGCGCCCACGTCCTTTCCGTTTTGGGTGGCGACGGTATGGAGCCTAGGACGCGGGGCTTTCCCAGGGGCGCAGAGCACTCTGGGCGGTCGGTGGCCGTCGGCAAGCGGCGGGTCGAGTTTTCAACAGCCCTGCCCAACTGACCAAAAACTTGCCAAAAGCTTGACGGATGCTGTTGAAAAAAGCGCCCCTCGGCTTGCCGAGAGGCGCTGGCGTGATGCGCTGGAACGCGTTTGGTGGCGCTGTGGCGATTAGAAGTCGGCGTTGCCCACGGTGCGCGGGTGCGGCAGGACGTCGCGGATGTTGCCCACGCCGGTGAGGTACATCACCAAGCGCTCGAAGCCCAGACCGTAGCCGGCGTGCTTGCAGGAACCGTAGCGGCGCAGGTCAAGGTAGTACTTGTACTGCTCGGGATTCATACCCAGATCCTTGATGCGGGCCTCGAGCAGATCCAGGCGCTCCTCGCGCTGGGAGCCGCCGATAATCTCGCCGATGCCCGGCACCAGGCAGTCGGCGGCGGCGACGGTCTTGCCGTCCTCGTTCATGCGCATGTAGAACGCCTTGATCTCGGCCGGGTAGTCGGTCACAAAAGTCGGTCGCTTAAAGTGCTCCTCGGTCAGGAAGCGCTCGTGCTCGGTCTGCAGGTCGATGCCCCAGCTGACGGGGTAATCAAACTGGTGGCCAGCAGCGACTGCCTGCTCCAGGATTTCGACAGCCTCGGTGTAGGTAACGCGGGCAAAGTCGGAGTTTGCCACATGGTCCAGGCGCTCGATCAGGCCCTTGTCCACAAACTTGTTGAGCATATTGAGCTCGTCGGGGCAGGTGGCCATAACGTCCTTAAGGACGTACTTGAGCATGGCCTCGGCGTTATCCATGTAGTCGTTCAGGTCGGCAAAGGCCATCTCGGGCTCGATCATCCAAAACTCAGCGGCGTGGCGCGTGGTGTTGGAGTTTTCGGCGCGGAAGGTGGGGCCAAAGGTGTACACGTCGCCAAAGGCCATGGCAAAGTTCTCGGCATTGAGCTGGCCGGACACGGTGAGGCTTGCATGCTTGCCAAAGAAGTCCTGGCTCCAGTCGACCTCGCCGGACTCGGTGAGGGGCGGATTTTTGGGGTCGAGCGTGGTCACGCGGAACATCTCGCCGGCGCCCTCGCAGTCACTCGTGGTGATGATGGGGGTGTTGACGTAGACAAAGCCCTGCTCCTGGAAGAAGCGGTGGATGGCGGCAGCCGCGACAGAGCGGATGCGGAACACGGCGCGGAACAGGTTGGTGCGCGGGCGCAGGTGCTGCTGGGTGCGCAGGAACTCGACGGTTGCGCGCTTCTTCTGCAGCGGGTAATCCGGGGCGCTCGTGCCCTCGACCTCGATGGAGGTGGCAGAAAGCTCGAAAGGCTGGGGCGCATCGGGGGTCAGCTTGACGGTGCCGGTGCAAATGAGTGCGGCCGAGACGTTTTGATGGGCGATCTCGTCGTAGTTGTCGAGTGCCTCGCGGTTCATGACGACCTGCAGGTCGCGGAAGCAGCTGCCGTCGTTGAGCGTAACAAAGCCAAAGTTCTTCATGTCGCGGACGGACTTGACCCAGCCGGCGACGGTGACGGTCTGGCCGCCGAGCGACTCGGCATCGGCATAGAGCTGCGCGATTTTGGTGCGGTTCACGTATCCTCCCATAACGGTTGAATGATAGTTATCCATACAGTTCGATATTCTAGCAGCTCGGCTCATTTGAGCTATACAGATAAAGCATTGGCGGGATGGTTTTTCAAACGACCTTGATTATCGACTTTATCCGAACACCTCCCACATTCATCCGCACATGTGCGGATGAATGTGGGAACCCGATACCCTGAGGGCCGGATCGGCCGGCCCCGGGAGATCGGAGGACGGCATGTCCGGAAAGAAGAAAAGGGGCTCCGCGAGGGCGGTCCCGAGGTCCTACGGAAGGCTCACGAGGCACGAGCGGGACACGGTCCAGAGGATGCTGGAGCG
>UQXP01000052.1 GCA_900545055.1 uncultured Collinsella sp. | reverse complement strand
CTCGCTGGTTGGCGTGATGCCGTCAAGCGTTCGCTCAACACCGCTCAGTAGGGTTGCGACGAGCTGCTCGATACAACAAACCGTTAAACTTTTGCACGGCGCGAGGCAACAACGTCGCCATGCGTCTTGTCAGCAAGGCCATCTTCCGGCCGCAATGAAAGGGGCATCAACCCATGACCGTCACCTACGATACGTCCCGTGTGACCCTTGTCGATCACCCACTCGTCCAGCACAAGCTGTCGATCTTGCGCGACAAGAGCACTGGCACCAACCAGTTCCGCCAGCTCGTGCGCGAGCTTGCGCTCTTTGACGGCTACGAGGCCATGCGCGACCTGCCCATGGAAGACGTCGAGGTCGAGACTCCCATCACCACCGCCACGTTTAAGCAGCTTGCCGGCAAGAAGCTCGCCATCGTTCCCATCCTGCGCGCAGGCCTTGGCATGGTCGATGGCATCCTCGACTTGGTACCCTCCGCTCGCGTGGGCCACATCGGTATGGAGCGTGACGAGGTTACCCACGAGCCGCATGAGTATTACTGCAAGATGCCCAAGGATATCGACCAGCGCATCTGCCTGGTTGTCGACCCCATGCTCGCCACGGGCGGTTCGGCCGAGATGGCCATCAGCTACCTGCGCGAGCGCGGTGTCAAGGATATCCGCATGCTGTGCATCGTCGCCGCGCCCGAGGGCCTCAAGTCACTGACCGAAAAGGACCCCGACGTACATATTTATACGTGCGCCATCGATGACCATCTCAACGAGGCCGCCTACATCGTTCCCGGCCTGGGCGACGCCGGCGACCGCATCTACGGTACGCTCTAGTCGTTGGGCCTTGTCGGCTACGGTCACAAATACGAAGAAATGGTGCGCGCGGGCGAGCAAAAGTCGTCCACGCGCACTTCTGTTAACGGACGTTTTGCCCTGAGGGGTTCGAAAAAACGTATTACCGTACCTGCGGCATAAAGAAGGCCTTAAGAAAACGTACAGGTGCGTATTAACCGTTTGTTTTACGGTTGTACTTTAGCGATTGGCTCGTACAATAGTCACCAATGTTTGGCTGGGACTGTGCTGTGAGGCGTTAAAAAGGAAAGCGAGGAAGCCAGTGTTTCAGATAGCCGATCTGCTCGCTATCGTTGCAGGCGCCATCGCGGGCGCAATTGCCTTCCTTCCCTTTGTTTTTACGCTCAAGCCGGTTCTTGACGATAAACAGAATGCGGACATGCTCAAGGGCATGGTGAGTCTGGCGGTCTCGGCAGTCGCCCTGCTCGTCTTTACCTTGGTTGTGTTTGCGTTGTTCGGAGAGGCATTTCGCATGTTCCTCCTGGGCGAGGCGATTGGCTTCGTGGTCTTTATGGCCGCCTGCACGGTTCGCGTCGCCAAGGCGCTGCGAGATCCTCATGAGGTCGAAAGGTAAGTCGTGGAAATTTTTGAAAAGCTGCCTGATGAGATTAATCATCTGGTCAGCGAGTTCAGCTCCACCCCTGTCGTGGGCGATCTGAGCTGCGGCATCACGCAGTACTCGTTTTGGCTGATCGTCTCCACGATCGTGCTCCTGATCGTCCTGGCCGTGTTCAAGAAGAAGCAGACCCTGGTTCCCAAGGGCTTCTTCGTCAACGGTTTCGAGTACATCATCGAGTACGTCGAGAACGATATCGGCAAGGGCGTCGTGGGTGAGAACTGGAAGAAGCACTTCCCGTTCCTGTGCTCGCTTTTCCTGTTCATCCTGATTAATAACATGATCGGCCTGATCCCGGGAATGAAGCCCGGCACCGGCGCAATCGGCTCCACCGCCGCACTCGCCATCTTCGCCTTCGTGTACTTCATCTACTACGGATGCAAGGCTCACGGCGTGATCGGCTACATCAAGAGCCTCGCCCCGCAGGGCGTGAGCTTCCCGATGAACGTGCTTGTGTGGGTCGTCGAGCTTTTCTCGACCTTCCTGCGCCTCATTACGCTCGCCGTCCGTCTGTTCTGCAACATGTTCGCAGGACACGTGGTCATGGGATCGTTCGCCATCATGGCGAGCATGTTCATGCAACCGCTGCTTCAGCAGGTTTCCGCGGCCCACGCCGTCGGCGCCCTGCCTTCGCTGGCCTGGCTTGCCATCCTCATCCTGATCTATGCGATCGAGCTTGTGGTCGGCGCCATCCAGGCTTACGTCTTCACGGTTCTTACCGCCGTGTATGTCTCCGAGGCAGAGGAGGTCGCGGAGGAGGAGTAGTCTTCCGTTCGCGCCTTAAAGGTAAGGCAATTCGTTAAACCGCCGGTGCCCGTACCCATGGAGCCCGGCAGTTATAAAAAGGTTATCCTGCGTGAAATAAGACACGCACGACAAAGGAGGAATCGTGGGAGTTATCGGTTACGGTCTCGGTGTTATCGGCGCTGGTCTTGCTATCGGCCTGTCTGCTCTGGGTGCTACGGGTGCTATGGCCCGTCAGCCTGAGGTCCAGGGCCGCGTGTTCACCGTCTTCATCATGGGCTCCGCCTTCGGCGAGGCTCTGGCTCTGATCGGCTTCGTTGTCGCGCTGATCGTTAAATAGCACGGAGCGTCAAGTATGAATCTTTCATCCCAGAAGAGCGCGATCGCACTCTCCGCGTCCGCGGCCGCGCTGCTCATGCCGGTTTCCGCGTTCGCCGAGGACGGCGCTGCCGGTGCGGACATCCTCATCCCTAAGATGGCGGAGTTCATCCCGGCGCTTATCGCCTTCCTGATCATCTGGATCGTGCTGGCCAAGGTCGCCCTGCCGGGCATCATGAAAACCATGGAGGAGCGCGGCAAGAAGATCGAGGAGAGCCTCGACGAGGCCGAGAAGACCAAGCAGGAGGCTATCGCCAAGCGTGCTGAGTCCGACTCGATCGTCACCGACGCCCGTCGCCAGGCTGCCGACATCGTTCTCGAGGCCCGTAAGGACGCTGAGTCCGAGCGTGCCCGTATCATCGAGGCTGCCCACAAGGAGGCCGAGGAGATCATCGCCAAGGCTCATACGACCGTCGAGGACGAGCGCAAGTCCATCTACGCCGGTGCCGCGAGCTCCATCGCCGACCTGTCCGTTGCCGTCGCCACCAAGATCGTGGGCGAGGCACTCGAGGACGAGGGCGAGCAGAAGAAGCTCATCGAGCGCTACATCCAGGAAGCAGGTAGCCTGAATGCCGACTAGCCGCTATCAGGACAAGGTGCTCGAGACCTACGCGCGCTCCCTTTTGGAAGCCGCCAAGGCCGAGAACCATGTGTTCGAGGACCTCGAGATGATTGAGCGTCTGACTAGCGCCAGCCCCGAGATCATCGCCGTGCTCGACACCATGTCCAAGCGCGACCAGCTCGACCTTCTTCCCAAGGTGGCAGCTGCCTTTAAGTATGTTGCCGAGGAAGACGAGGATGTAGTGGGCGTGACCGTCACCACGGCGATCCCGCTCGACGACGAGCTGCGTCAAACCATCACTAAGAAATGCGAGCAGGACTTCGGCCGCAAGGTATTCCTTATCGAGCAGGTCGACCCGTCAATCGTGGGCGGCCTGGTGCTCGAGGCCCGCGGCGAGCGTCGTGACATTTCCGTCAAGACGCAGCTGCGCATCGCGCAGGAGACCCTCGCAAACTCTGCTAATTCGTACGGAGGTGAAGCCTAATGTCCGAAACCCTCAATGCCCAGGATATCGCCAAGAAACTGCAGGAGCAGCTCACGAGCCTCTCCGCGACGGTCGATACGCATGAGGTTTCAACGGTCGACGAGGTAGGCGACGGCATCGCGCGCGTCTCCGGCCTCAAGAGCGCCATGGCAGGCGAGCTTCTGGAGTTCAAGAGCTCCGATACCGGTGAGACCGTCTTCGGCCTTGCCCAGAACCTTGACCGTGACGAGGTCGGCGCCGTTCTGTTTGGTGCCGTCGACTCCATCAAGGAAGGCGACGAGTGCCGCACCACTGGCCGCATTATGGATATCCCCGTGAGCCGCGCCATGCTCGGCCGCGTCGTCAATCCGCTCGGCCAGCCCATCGACGGCCTGGGCGACATCGTCGCCACGCATCGTCGCCCCATCGAGTTCAAGGCCCCCGGTGTCATCGACCGTACCCCGGTGTGCGAGCCGGTTCAGACCGGCCTGTTGGCCATTGACTCCATGGTGCCTATCGGCCGTGGTCAGCGTGAGCTCATCATCGGCGACCGTAAGACCGGTAAGACCGCCATCGCCATCGACGCTATCCTCAATCAGCGCGGCAAGGGCATGGTCTGCATCTATGTCGCCATCGGCCAGAAGGCCTCCACGGTTGCCAACATCCGCGAGACCCTCGCTCAGCACGGTGCGCTCGACTACACCATCATCGTTTCGGCAACCGCTGCCGATTCCGCTCCTATGCAGTACATCGCGCCTATGGCCGGTGCCGCTATCGGCGAGTTCTTCATGTACAACGGCGAGGACGGTAAGCCCGCCAACGAGACCAACCCCGGCGGCCACGTGCTCGTCATCTACGACGACCTGTCCAAGCAGGCTGTGGCCTACCGTCAGATGTCGCTGACGCTGCATCGTCCGCCCGGACGCGAGGCCTATCCTGGCGACATCTTCTACCTGCACTCTCGTCTGCTCGAGCGTGCCGTCAAGATGTCCAAGAAGAACGGCTACGGCTCCATGACGGCACTGCCGATCATCGAGACCCAGGACGGCGACGTCTCGGCCTACATTCCGACCAACGTCATTTCCATTACCGATGGTCAGATCTATCTGCAGTCCGAGCTCTTCTTCCAGGGTCAGCGCCCGGCAGTTGACGTGGGTATCTCCGTGTCCCGCGTCGGTGGCGATGCACAGACCAAGGCCATGAAGCAGGTCGCCGGCAACCTTCGTCTGGACCTCGCTTCCTATCAGGAGCTCGCCGGCTTTACGCAGTTCGGCTCCGACCTCGACGGGGCCACGCAAAAGCAGCTTACCCACGGCGCTCGCATGACCGAGCTCCTTAAGCAGCCGCGTTATAAACCGTTTGAGGTTGGCGAGCAGATCGTTACGCTGTTTGCCGGCAACGAGGGCTTCCTGGATGACCTGGAGATTGCCGACGTGCTGCCTTTCCGTGCCGAGCTCATCGAGTACATGGACAATGGCTTTGGCTCGCTGCTCGACAAGGTTCGCGCCAAGAAGATCGACGACGACACCAAGGCCGAGCTCTTGCGTGTCATCGGTGACTTCAAGCAGCAGTTCATGGCCAAGCACCATGCCGATACGACTGGATCAGAGGAGAACTAAGCCCTATGGCCAACCTTCGCGACATTAAGAAGCGAATCTCCTCGGTTACCACGACCAAGCAGATCACGCGCACGATGGAGATGGTCTCTACGGCCAAGATCCGTCGTGCCCTCGATCGCTCCAAGCAGGCCGAGCCCTATAAGGAGGCGCTGACCGACGTCATGCTGACGGTTGCCGGTGACGCCTCCTGCTCGGGCACCGATCCCATGCTGCAGAAGCATGAGAGCGTCAAGCATGGCCTGATTGTCGTCATTGCCTCGGACCGCGGCCTTGCCGGCGGTTTCAATACGACGGTGGAGCGCACGGCCGAAAAGCTCGCCGCTTCTTGGGCGAACGACGGCATCGAGTGCGAGATCATCGCGTGTGGGCGCAAACCGGCCACGTATTTCCGCGACCGCGCAAACGTCGCCATGCACTTTGAGGGCAACTCCTCCGAGCCCGATTTCAATCAGGCCCGCATGATCTCCTCTCATATCTGCGATGCGTATCGTGCCGGTGAGCTTGACCGCGTCGAGCTTGTCTACCACCACGCCAAGAACCGCGTGGATCAGGAGCTTCGCGTCGAGCATTTGCTGCCGCTCGACCCCGAGATGATCGCTATGGCCCACGGTCCGCGTAAGAACGAGACCGACGCCCCTAAGCGCATCTCGTCCACGTTCGAGTTCGTGCCCTCTCCCGAGCATGTTCTCGGCAAGCTTGTACCGTCTTATATCCTGACGGTCATCTACCAGGCCCTGATCGATTCGGCGGCCGCCGAGCAGGGTGCACGCCGCAAGGCCATGCACTCCGCGACGGAAAACGCCACCGCGATCATCTCGACCCTTACCCGCACGTATAGTCGCGTGCGCCAGGCTTCGATTACGACCGAGATCAACGAGATCGTCGGCGGAGCCTCAGCATTGGAGGAACAGTAATGGCTAATAACACCGTAAAGCTTGCGGTCGAGGAAGCCACCAAGAAGACGACTGCCGGTGATGGTCGCATCGTGCGAATCATCGGCCCTGTCGTCGACGTCAAGTTTGACGGCGCGGTGCCCCCGATCTACAACGCGCTCACGGTCGAGGCCGAGACCCCGATCGGTCACCTGAGCACGATCCTCGAGGTTGAGAGCCAGCTTCCGGGCGGCGTCGTCCGCACGGTCGCCATGTCCTCGACCGACGGTCTGCAGCGTGGTCTCATTGCCACCGATACCGGTGAGCCCATGAAGATGCCCGTTGGCCCCAAGACGCTCGGCCGCATTTGGAACGTCATGGGTAAGCCTGTCGACGGTAAGCCCATGCCCGACGTGGAGGAGTTCTACCCCATCCACCACGCAGCGCCTCGCTTCGACGAGCTCACCACCAAGACCGAGATCTTCGAAACCGGCATCAAGGCCGTTGACCTGCTCGAGCCCTACATCCGTGGCGGCAAAACGGGTCTGTTCGGCGGCGCCGGCGTCGGCAAGACCGTTCTGATTCAGGAGCTCATCAACAACCTCGCCCAGGAGCACGGCGGCACCTCGGTGTTCACCGGTGTCGGCGAGCGTACTCGTGAGGGCACCGACCTGTTCCTCGAGATGAGCGAGTCTGGCGTTATCGACAAGACCTGCTTGGTCTATGGTCAGATGAACGAGCCGCCTGGAGCGCGTCTGCGCATCGGTCTGGCTGGTCTTACCACCGCTGAGTACTTCCGCGATCGCGGCCAGGACGTTCTGCTGTTCATCGACAACATCTTCCGCTTCTCCCAGGCCGGTTCCGAGGTTTCCGCACTGCTGGGTCGTATGCCGTCCGCCGTTGGCTACCAGCCCACGCTGGCTACCGAGATGGGCGACCTCCAGGAGCGCATTACCTCGACCAAGACGGGTTCCATTACCTCCGTCCAGGCTGTCTACGTCCCTGCAGACGACCTGACCGACCCGGCGCCTGCCACGACGTTTACGCACCTCGACGCCACCACAGTTCTTTCGCGTAGCATTTCGTCGCTCGGTCTGTTCCCGGCCATCGACCCGCTCGCGTCTTCCTCCGACGCTCTCGATCCCTCGATCGTCGGCGAGGAGCACTACCGTGTCGCCGTCAAGGTCCAGGAGCTCCTGCAGGAGTACTCCGACCTTCAGGACATCATCGCCATTCTGGGTATGGACGAGCTGTCCGAGGAGCAGCGCCTTACGGTCAACCGTGCCCGTAAGATCCAGCAGTTCCTCTCCCAGTCCTTCCACGTCGCCGAGAAGTTCACCGGCAACCCCGGTGTCTATGTCCGCGTCGAGGATACCGTCCGCTCCTTCGCCGAGATTGTCGACGGTAAGGCCGATGACCTGCCCGAGCAGGCGTTCCGCTATGCTTCCACGATTGAGGACGTGCGCGAGCGCGCCCGCAAGATGGGGGAGAAGTAGGTTATGCGTATCCGCATCGTGTGCCCCGTGAGCTGCGCCTATGAGGGCGACGCTGCGTTTGTGTCGATTCCGTCCACGGATGGCGAGTTTGGCGTTCTGCCTGCTCACTCCAGCGAAATCTGCACGATCGACCGCGGTTACGTTCGCGTTTCCGATAAGGCCATGGGCACTGTCGACCACACGTTTGCCGTGGCCGGCGGCTATGCCCAGGTTGCGGACGATGTCGTGACCGTTCTCGCCGAGCGCGCTTGCGATTTGGCGACCGTCGATGCCGACAAGGTTAAAGCTGATATTCAAGGTTTTGAAGAGAAGCTGGGTAATTTGTCGGAGGATGATGCACGCCGCGCCTACCTCTATAATGAAATCGCATGGTGTAAGCTCAAGCTTGCCCAATAGTTAAACGCTTTAGCGTTCGACCATTTGCGAACACATCATGCCCGGGATGGCTCAGCCACCCCGGGCATGCTTTTTGAAAGGGTAGACCTTGGATATTATCCGCGTTGAGGGTGGCCACGCCATCGGAGGCTCCGTGCCCGTCTCGGGCGCCAAGAACTCCGCGCTCAAACTCATGGCGGCAACGCTTCTGGCGCCGGGCAAGACGACGCTGCAGAACGTGCCCGATATTTCCGATGTCCACGTGATGGGCAAGGTGCTCAAGGGCATGGGCGCTACGATCGATGTTCTCGACGAGCACACGCTCGAGATTGATACCTCTCAGGTCGATTCATGGGAGGCCCCCTACGAGCTCGTTGCCAAGATGCGCGCTTCCACCGCCGTCATGGGACCCCTGCTGGGCCGCTTCCATCGCGCCAAAATTGCCATGCCGGGCGGCTGCAACCTGGGTGCTCGCAAGATCGATATGCACATTCTTGGTCTTGAGGCCCTGGGCGTTGAGTTCGATACCGCCCACGGTTACATCAACGCTAATGCGCCCCAAGGTCTGCGCGGTACCACCGTCACGCTCGAGTTCGCCAGCGTCGGTGCGACCGAGAACCTCATCATGGCCTCTGTGCGCGCACAGGGCACCACGGTTATCGACAATGCCGCCCGCGAGCCCGAGATCGTCGATCTCGCTAACATGCTCAACGAGATGGGCGCCAAGATTGTTGGCGCCGGTACGCCCGTCGTGACTATCGAAGGCGTGGAAGAGCTCCATCCCGTTACCCATCGCGTGGTGGGCGACCGCATCGAGGCCGGTACCTTTATCGTTGCCGGTGCGTTGATGGCCGACGATCGCGGTGTCGATGTCACGGGCTTTTGCCCCATTCACTTGGGCATGGTGCTCAAGAAGATGGAGCTCATGGGTATCGACTGCGAGCGCGTCGAGGATGGCGTCCATGTGAACCGTGCCGAGCGTATCAAGCCGGTCGACATCCAGACGCTTCCGTTCCCCGGTTTCCCGACCGACATGCAGGCGCAGATTATGGTGCTCTCCGCCCTTGCCGACGGCAGTTCCGTTATTACCGAAAACATCTTCGAGAATCGCTTTATGTTTGCCTCTGAGCTGGTGCGCATGGGTGCCGACATTCGTATCGAGAGCCATCATGCCATGATTCATGGCGTCAAGGGCTTCTCGGGTGCACAGGTTACCTCGCCCGATCTGCGCGGCGGAGCGGCCCTCGTCGTAGCGGGCTTGATCGCCGACGGGACGACCGAGGTTTCGGCTATCCATCACATCAAGCGCGGCTACGAGCAGTTTGTCGAAAAGCTGCAGGCGCTTGGCGCGCATGTCGAGCATGCTACCGTCCCCGATCCCGTCATCTACTAATACAGGTTGCCTATGTTTAATAAAAAGCCCCTCGCGGATACCACCACCCGAAGACCCTCAACTGGTGCGCAGGCCAAGATCTACAGTCGCGATAACGTGGCTCGTTATTCCGAGCGAGCTCGCCAACGTCGTCGTAGCCACACGATTCGCCACGTCGCGCTCATTGTCGTGCTTGGCGTGCTACTGAGCGCCACTACCGCTGCCGGCCTGTGGTTTGCCACCATTATGGGCAAGCTCGGCGATTCTAATGTCATTACCGACAATCTGCGTCGGGTTCTGGTTGACACCGATGAAGCAAAGGATCCGTTCTACGTGCTGCTTCTTGGCACCGACGGCCGTCCGGGCGAGGATACGTATCGTGCCGACTCGATTATCCTGGCACGCATCGACCCCACGCAAAAGCAGGCGACGCTCATTTCCGTTCCGCGCGACACCAAGGTCGTGTACAAGGGCGAGACCATGAAGATCAACGCCTGTCATACCGTTGGCGGCGCCGAGGCCATGGTCGAGGCGGTCAACGAGCTGTGCGGTGTTCAGATTTCCCACTATGCCGAGGTCAGCTTCGACGGTATGCAGGCGCTGATTGATTCGGTTGGCGGTATCGACATTAACGCAACCGATGATGTTGACGACCCCGAGCACCTGGATATTAAGATTACCGCTGGCCAGCAGCATATGGACGGCGCCACCGCCCTTACCTATGCCCGCTGCCGCTACACCTATGCCGACGGCGATTACACGCGCATGCGCCACCAGCGTCAGGTGCTTGGCGCCCTTGCCAACCAGATTCTCAATAACTTCGATGCCACGAAGATCTTTGGCCTGGTTAATTCGCTGTCCGATATGCTCGTAACCGATATGAGCGTTCAGGATATCGTGGCTACGGTCAATGCCATGCGCGGTATGGATGTCGACGGTATCTACTCGGCCAACCTGCCCTCGTACGCCGACGACAGCACCATGATCGACGGCGTGAGCTATGTCTTTGTCTACGAGGACGAGCTCAAGGAAATGATGGAGCGCGTCGATGCCGGCAAGGATCCCAAGGGTCCCAACACCATGGGTCTTTCCGACGGCTCCAGCTCTACGATCGGTGACCTCAGCAACAACACGTCTGACGACTACGCAAACGGTACCGCAACCTCATCGGTCAGCTCTGACGATTCCGACGATTCGAGCGACAGTTCCGATTACTATGAAGAGCCCACGGGCGACGGCAACGGCTACGAAGCCAATTATTAGGGTTACGCGGGCTTACCAGCCCGCGTAACCAGTTGACGCTGCAAACCCGCCAGAGCGGCAATCTGCCTTTCAACTTCGGCGGCATGATCAAAAGATCAAT
>UQXP01000051.1 GCA_900545055.1 uncultured Collinsella sp. | reverse complement strand
CGGTCGGCGGGGCCATTGTGGCTCTTGACAGCGGATTGGGTCATATGAGCGAGCGGGCCGCATTTGAGACAAGGTGACGTGAAACGAAAGGGCGCTGACCTTCTGGTCGCGCCCTTGAAGTTGAACGTCAGATTGTCCAAATGCGGCCCGCGCAGCGTCGGCCGGTCCGCCGTTCGGTAGAACGGCGGAACTAAATCAACTTAAAGCCCTTGCGCTTGCCCACGGAGAGGGTATCGCCCAGCTTGAGGGCGCTCGGGTCGATGTTGTAGCTCTTGGGAGCCACAGCCTTGCCGTTGATCTTGACGCCGCCGCCGTCGATGTCGCGGCGGGCCTGACCGGCGCTGGCCGAAAGGCCCAGGTCCTTGAGCAGGCCAGCGAGGTAGATCTGACCCTCGTCGTTAACAGTCAGCTCAACGTGCTTCTCGGGGAAGTCGGCAAGCTGGCCTTCCTTGAACACACGGTCGAACTCGGCCTGGGCCTCGTCGCCGGCGCCGGCGCCGTGGTAGGTATCGCACAGGTCGCGACCCAGAGCGCGCTTGAGCTCGTAGGGGTCGGCGGAACCGTCGGCCAGGGCGGCATCGATCTTGTCGACCTCGGCCGGGGCGAGCGAGCTGGCCAGACGATAGTACTTGCCGATCATCTCGTCGGGGATGGACATGGTCTTGCCGAACATATCCTTGGGAGCATCGGTCAGACCGATGTAGTTGCCATAGGACTTGGACATCTTGCGCACGCCGTCAGTGCCCTCGAGCAGCGGCATGGTGAGCGCAATCTGCGGCTCCATGCCCATCTTCTCCATGAGCTCGCGGCCGGCGAGTAGGTTGAAGAGCTGGTCGGTGCCGCCCATCTCCACGTCGGCCTTGATCTGAACGGAGTCGAAGGCCTGCATCACGGGGTACAGGAACTCGTGCAGGGCGATCGGCGTCTGAGACTGGTAGCGCTTAGTAAAGTCGTCGCGCTCAAGGATGCGGGCGACGGTGAACTTGGAGCACACCTGCAGCAGACCGGCCAGATCCATCGAAAGGATCCAGTCGCCGTTGTGCACAATGGTGGTCTTCTCGGGATCCAGGATCTTCATGGCCTGGCTCACGTAGGTCTCGGCGTTGGCCTCGATCTGCTCCTGCGAAAGCTGCGGACGCGTGGAGTTCTTGCCCGAAGGATCGCCGATTAGCGCGGTGCCGTTGCCGATGATAAGGGTGACGTTGTGGCCCAGGTCCTGGAACTGGCGCATCTTGCGCAGCGGCACGGCATGGCCCAGGTGCAGATCGGGGCTGGTGGGATCGACGCCGAGCTTGATGTTGAGGGGCTCGCCCTTCTCAAGCTTCTTGCGAAGGTCGGCCTCGGGAACGATCTGCGCGGCGCCCGAGGTGATGATACGCATTTGCTCGTCAACAGACAGCATTGGGTATCCTCCTTTTGCTATAGCACCCTCGCCGAAAACGGCGGTGCTGGAAGTCCATAAACTCTCTTATGATAACAAACTGACGCGACGCGGCACCTACGACAGGAAAATCCTCGTCCTGCCGCATGCGTCAATGGCAACTGGCAGACGTGTACCGTCACGCTCGACCAGATAGCGTACCTGCCGACGACGCAAGCAGTCGCGGCAACGGACCTGTCCCGTCGCATCGGTGGCGCAGACGTCCTCGGCGGTCAGCAGGCAGTGCTCGCACACCATGAGCTCGGGGCAATCGGCATCGACAGGGCCCAGAACACCAGGTTCGGCCGTCAGTTCGGCAATACGCTCCGCATCATTGCCGAGCAACTCGGCCGGCAAGTACACCCGCCCCGCACCGAGTCCGCGCAGCCAGGTAAGCGTGGCCCGATTCGCGCAGAACACCGGCGCCGCCACGTCAAACGTCACGCCCAGCTCGCGAGCGATCACCACCTGTCCCAAGTTGCGGCAGACGACGCGCCCGGCACGCTGCATCAGCGAGCGGGTCCGGTCAGCGTCACCCGTGCGGCACACCTCGTCCAGCACCACAACGGCGTCGGACAAATCGAGTTCTCTGCGCGGGTCGGTATCCATCAGCTGCCAAGCAAAAACCATGCGAGCGGGAACCGCGCACTCCACCAACTCCGCCGACGCACCGCTATCCACCGCAACGTCCTCAAAGGGCAGCACCTCAACGGCACGCGCAACGGGCGCAATCGCATCCGCCTCGGCCCGCATGCGCTCCAACACCGCCGCCGTCTGATCCAACATGCCGGCGCTGCGAATCAGGTACACCTCGCAGCCCGCATCCACCTTACGCTTGCAATGCACGACGACGCGCTTCCCCGCTGCGGCATCCACAGGGCAAGGCACCTGCGGCCAGCGCTTGGGCACATCGGGACGCGCGTCGACACCCGGATAAAACCGAATCTCGAGCGTGTCACCCGCCGCCACGGCGGCGTCGAGCTCAACGGTCACCTCTTCGTGGCCCACAGCGACCAAGCGCCCCACGCGCACGCCCTGGTTAATCGCACGCTCAAAGCTCATCAGCTCGGCACCCGAACGCCCTCGCAGGTACGCATCGGTAAACCCACGGTTAAACGACCTTCCCAGCTCGCGCTCAAGCTCTTCCACGGCACCGGGGTCCCACGCGCCGTCGCACAGCATATCGAGTGCCCGGCGCCACACCCGCACCACGCTGAATACGTAATCGGGGTTCTTCATGCGCCCCTCGATCTTGAGCGACGCCACGCCGGCATCTACAAGCTCGGGCAGATGCGCAATACCCAGATAGTCATGCGGACACAGCAGGCGATCTCCCTCGACGGCAACAACGCTCTGTCCCGCCTCGTCCACTAGGTCGTACGCCAGACGGCACGGCTGCGTGCAGTCGCCGCGCATCGCCGAGCGCCCACGCCGCAGGGCCGAAAACTCGCACGCCCCCGAATAGCCGATGCAAATCGCACCGTGGCAGAATACCTCGATGGGCACGCCCGTGGCACATAGCGCCGCAATCTCGTCGACCGTCAGCTCGCGTGCCGTCGTCACGCGCTCGACCCCCAGCTCATCGGCGGCAAGCCGCACGGCGCCTTCGCTATGAACGCCCGCCTGCGTGGACAGGTGAATCTCGACCCCGGGAATCGCCGCGCGCAGTGCACAAGCCAGCCCGGCATCGGCGACAATCAGAGCATCGGCGCCCAGCTCCAGTGCATGAGCCCCCAACGCCACCGCGTCGGCAAGCTCATCGTCAAACACGAACACGTTGAGCGTCACGTACACACGCACGCCATGGGTATGCGCCACGGCGCAGCCGCGCGCAAACTCGTCATCCGTAAAGCCATGGGCACTCACACGGGCGTTAAAGCCGCCCAACCCCGCATAGATGGCATCGGCACCCGCGGCGATGGCCGCAAGCATCTGGTCGAGTCCGCCCGCCGGCGCCAGCAGCTCGGGCAGCGCCGCACCGGCAGCATCCAATCCAGTCTCGTATTGTCCGCTCGGCCCCATCGCCCGAATCGCCATCGGCAAACTCCTTACCAAGGTATGCATTCACTCTGAAAAATGCCGTCTTCCAGCATACACGAGGCCTCACGCGCCCCGTTTGGTTTATCGTGTAATAACTTATGTCCATCCTGCCCCGACGGCACATCCGCCGTCCGGCACGACATACCTGGAGGTCAATATATGGGTCCTCGCCAACGACAGGGACGCAGCCGTTCAAAGACGCATGCTCTGCCCATAATCCTGCTCTCGTTTTTGGGCTTTCTGCTGATTGCGGGCGTGGCGTTTGGCATCGGCATGGTCGGCAACGTCAACCGCTGGCTGTCCGATCTGCCCGACTACACCGACGCCAACGCGTATCTGGTGAGCGAGCCCACCGAGATCGTCGACTGCAACGGCAACAAGATCGCGAGCTTCTACACGCAAAACCGCAAGTCCATCACCAAGGACGAGGTCTCCCCCTACGTGCTGCAGGGCACCGTTGACGTCGAGGACGAGCGCTTCTACGAGCACGGCGGTATCGACCTGTGGGGTATCGCGCGTGCTGCGGTGGCAACCCTCGGCGGCGGGCACGAAGGCGCCTCGACTATCACGCAGCAGCTGGTGCGCAACACCATCCTGCAGGAGGAGCAGTTCGACTCGACCATCGAGCGTAAGGTGCGCGAGGCCTACATCGCCGTCAAGATGGAGGACATGTACTCCAAAGACGAGATCCTCATGATGTACCTCAACACCATCTACTACGGTCACGGCGCCTACGGCATCGAGGCCGCAGCCGAAACCTATCTGTCCAAGAGCGCCGCCGACCTCACCCTGAGCGAGGCCGCACTGCTCATCGGCCTTCCCAACTCGCCCTCGCAGTACGACCCCACGGTCAACCCCGACCTGGCGCTGTCCCGTCGCAACAAGGTCCTTGACAACATGTTGCGCCTGGGCCACATCACGCAGGAGGAGCACGATGCCGCACAGGCCGAGCCCATCACCCTCAACGTGACCGAGATTTCGGGCAGCGGCGTCGACGTATACTCGCAGCCCTACTTTGTCGCCTATGTCAAGCAGCTGCTGGAGCAGGAGTTCTCGACCGACGTGCTCTTTAAGGGCGGCCTGACCGTCAAGACCACCATCGACCCCACGATGCAGCAGGTGGCAGAGAATGCCGTCCGAGAGCAGCTCGACACGCTCTCGCTCGACGGCCTGGACATGGGCATGGTCGTCGTCGACCCCAAGACCGGCTACATCAAGTGCATGGTGGGCGGCTACGACTACAACGCCGACGAGAACCACGTAAACCATGCCACGGCCAAGCGTCCCGTCGGCTCCACCTTTAAGGCCTTTACGCTGGCAACTGCCATCCAAAACGGCATGAACCCCAACGTCACCCTCAACTGCAACTCGCCGCTCAAGGCCAAGGGCACCACGACCGAGGTCCAAAACTACGCCAACCATAGCTATGGCAACATCACGCTTAAGCAGGCGACGGCATACTCCTCCAACACCGGCTACATCCAGGTGGCGGAAGCCGTCGGCAACAGCAAGATCATCTCGCTCGTCAAAAAGCTCGGCATCGATCCCGCCAAGGACAACATCGAGGACGTTCCCGTCATGACGCTCGGCACCGGCTCGATCTCGCCGCTCGAGATGGCCGCCGCCTACGCGACGTTTGCCAACGGCGGCTACTATCGCCAGCCGATCGCCATCACCGAGATTGACTCTCGCACCGGCTCGGTGCTGTACCAGCACACCGACAATCCCTCACAGGTGCTTACCGAGGGCGAGGCCGCCGCGGTCACCGATGTTCTGTCCGGCGTCATGCAGGGCGGCGGTACGGGTGCTGCCGGTGCCCTGAGCGTCAACCAGCCCTATGCCGGCAAGACGGGCACCACCGACAACACCACCAACCTGTGGTTCTGCGGCTATACCCCGCAGCTGGCGTGCGCCCTGTGGACCGGCTATTCCGCGGGCGAGATCCCCATCCAAAAATACGGCACAGACCTGCTGGGCGACAGCACCAACCTGCCTGTCTTTAAGCGGTTTATGAACACCGTTCTGACCGGTACCGAGCGCGAGGAGTTTGCGACCGGAACGGCTCCCACCTACAAGAACAACAGCGTCTGGAAGTTCTACGGCACCAACAACACCAAGAAGACGGAGAACGACGACAAGGACGAGAACGAGGACGAAGAGGAAACCACCACGACGACTACCACGACGACCACGACCACCGAGACCACGGGCGGCGACACCACCGGCGGCACCGGTACGACCGGTGGCTCGACGGGCGGCTCCACTGGTGGTTCGACCGGCGGCGATGGCGGCACGCCTACGCCTACGCCTACGCCCACTCCCGACCCCTCACCCACGCCTGACGATACGGTCGGCTAGAAATCATCCGGCCATAAGCAACAAGGCCCCCGAGCAGCCTATTGAACTGCTCGGGGGCCTTTTAGTTTGAAGCGACCTGATGGGCGGTCTTTATACCGGCAGACAAAAAAGGGGGTACCGACCAACGTCGATACCCCTTACAAGCCGCTATGTCAGCGCACGCAGTGCCGAGCGCACGACCCGCACGCCTACTTGCGAGAATTGCTCAGCTTATTGATCAGCGCCTCAAGACGCTCGCCGTCCTCGGCCGTCTGGGCAATAACCAAAATCGTATCGTTGCCGGCAAGCGAGCCAAGCACATCGGGCAGCTCTGCCGCATCAACAGCGGCGGCGATGCCGGAAGCCGTGCCAGGCTGAGCCTTGATCATAACCAGATTATCGGTGCGCAGAACGCCCGTTACGAGCTCGGAAACCATACGCTGCAGGTGCAGGTCCTCTGCCAGAACATAGATGCCCTCAGGGAGCTTACGCAGCCCCATATCGGCAATATCGCGAGAGACAGTCGCCTGCGTGCAATCAAAGCCCATAGCGCGGAGCTCATCGACCAGCACGCGCTGCGTGCGGACGTCCTTATTGCGCACAATATCTCTAATGGCATCCTGGCGCCCATTGCGTTTTTTAGCCATACAAACCCTCTCTCCAAAAGATGGCGGAGACAATCAATCAGTGATTGAATAGTTTAACGCTATTTGAAGGCTTTTGTGTATAAGAACGCATTTCGAAACAATTCTATGCAAATTTGTTTCGAAATGAGCCGTTTAGGCGGTTTTTGCGCCCGTCCGGTTAAGAAAAGCTGCCAGATGCGTACACATCACGCAGCGCGCAGGCTTGGCGCTGGCGATCGGCCCAAACAACAGACCGAGTCCCCGATGGTTGTCCTTGAGCGCGGCGACCATCTGACGGGTTCGAGGCGCCTCGAGCATATCACGCATGCGGGCGGAACGCTCGATTGACGACACTCCATGCGGGCTCAGACACAAATTCTCGATGCAGGCGACCAGTCCGGCAAAGTAGAACTTTTGGCTTGCCAGCTTGAGCCGACCACCGCTATCTGCTTCCGAGAGTGAGTCCGCAAGCTCGTCGAGCGCTCGAGTGTCATCGGATATCCTGGCATACATGGTGGGATCAAAGGCATCTGTAAGCTTAGGTGCCACCGCGTGGAAACAAGCGTCGCCGCAGCCGGACACGAATCGTGCCTGCGAGAGCGCATAAGCCATAAACTCAACCGTACGGTACGCCTTGCCGCGCGACAGGCATGCCTCAAACAGCGGACGGCTATACATCACGCCAGAGGTCTGAGCGACTAGGCCGCCTAAAATCAACTGGGGCAGCCCAGTCACCATAGAAGACTCGTCTTCTATGGCAATAGAGGCAGCATCCAAGACGCGCGAATGACGCTCGCGGTGCGCATCGTATCGATCGAGCGACACCGAGGGGAGCACAATGTCTGCCGCAGTATCGCACGCGATATCGACCATCTTGGAAAGGGCCTGCGGAGCAAACCACTCATCGGCGTTCATGGCGATGATTTGAGAGCCGCGCGAGGCATCAAAACCGGCGCGAAGACAAGCGCCACGCTTCGCGTCCTCGACGTCAATCAAATCAATATGGATGTCCCTGTCGGCAGCAACTTGAAGCGAATGGCGCACACCGGGCGCAGCATCGCGGCAAACAACGACAATCTGCAAATCGTAGAGGTCTTGGTTCTGGATACTCTCGAGCGCACGCATCGCATAGCTGGGCGAACCTTCTACCACAAGGATCACCGAAAGTCGCGGATGCGAGCCACGTCGAACCAAGTTATCCGTCCTCTCGACAGCAATGAATCAAATCGTGGTTCATGGTACACCCCGGCAATAAAAGCAATGAGACACCGGTTGTATTGCACGCCAAGAACAGATGTTGCACACGTGCAGCCCACAGATGACAGGTGTCAACGCACGCCGCGTCGAGCCCTCCCCTAGTCGAGCACGACAAGCTCGGCGGGATCGTAATCCACGCCCATAAACGTAAGGCCGCAGGCAGGAGCCGTGGGACCCGCAGCGGTACGGTCGCAAGCATCGATAACCTCGCGCATCCACTCGGGTTCACGGCGATGCATGCCAATCTCGACAAGCGTGCCCACGATCGTGCGGACCATCGAATGCAGAAACGCATTGCCCTCGATGGTAAACGTCAGGATGTCCTCGCCAAACGCAACCTCATGGCCAAACTCGGCACGCATCACGCAGCGATGCGTGGGCTTGCCAACGGCAGAGGCAACCTTGCAAAAGCTTTTAAAGTCCTGCTCGCCCAAAAGCGCAGGGCAGGCGGCCGCCATCGCATCGACGTCGAGGGGATAGCGATGCCACCACACAGCACCGCGTGACAGCACGGGCCGCGCATCACGATCGGCAATGCGATAGGTGTACGTGCGAGAGCGCGCGTCAAAGCGCGCAGAAAAGCCCTTACGAGCCTTGTAGACCTCGTTGATGGCGATATCTTTGGGCAGCAGGGCATCCATAGCCCGCAGCCACCTACGGCGCGTACACGCGAGCTCAGCGTCCGTTACGGGCACACTGATGTACTGAGCCACGGCATGCACGCCGGCATCGGTACGCCCCGCGCACGTCAAATCGATCGGGCGGCGAAGCAGCGTCTCGATGGCTCGACGTAGCTCACCCGCAACCGTCGTCTGTCCCGGCTGCTCGGCAAATCCGCTATACGACGAGCCATCATAGGCCACGCGAAATACGAGCGTGGCGTCAAGCTCGGAAATCGGATTGAAATCAGACGGCGCAGTCATGGACGCTCCCAACAAACAAGTAACGGTATCGCGACAAAAAAAGAGGGGTACGCGAACGTACCCCTCGAATATAGCCTATGCAGACGGAAAGTCTACTCAGCGGTCTCCTCAGCAGGAGCCTCCTCGACGGCCTCGACCTTCTTGGGAGCAGCGGCCTTCTTGGGGGCCGGAGCAGCCTTCTTGGCCTTAGGCGTGCAAGGCTCGGTGACGAGCTCCATGATAACGATGGGAGCGTTGTCGCCCTTGCGGTTGCCGAGCTTCATGATGCGGGTGTAACCGCCGTTACGGTCCTGCCACATGCCCTGGGCAGCCTTGTCGAAGATCTCGGCAACGAGCTGCTTGTCGCCGAGCTTGGCGATAGCCAGACGACGAGAGTGCAGGTCGCCCTTCTTGGCCCAAGTGATGATCGGGTCGACGACCGAACGCAGCGCCTTAGCGCGGGTCTCGGTGGTCTTGATGCGGTCGTTCTCGAAGAGGGCCTTAGCAAGGCTCTTCTTCATGGCCTTGGTGTGGCTCGCATCGGTGCCGAGCTTCAGGCCCTTCTTAACGTTGTGACGCATGGTCTAGTTTCTCCTCAAATATGCGAAGCATTAAGCCTTCAGGCTCAGGCCCATGGACTCAAGCTTGTCCTTCACTTCCTCGATCGACTTAACACCGAAGTTACGGATGTTGAGCAGATCGTTCTCCGAGAACTCAACGAGCTGACGGACCGAGTGAATGCTGGCGCGCTTAAGGCAGTTGTAGGAACGGACGGAAAGGTCCAGATCCTCGATCTGCTTGTCAAGCTCGGCGTTGTCGTTGGTGACCTCGGGAGCGAAGATCGAAGCCTCCTCCTCGACCTCGGGGGTCTCGGCAAGGTTCATAAAGGCGGCCATATGCTGGTTGATGATATTGGCAGCCTGGACCACGGCGTCGCGCGGGGCGATGGAGCCGTTGGTCTCGATCTCGAGGACAAGGCGGTCGTAGTCGGTGTGCTGACCGACACGGCAAGCCTCAACGAGCTTGGCGCAACGGGAAACCGGCGAGTACAGCGAGTCGACGTGGATCACACCGATGGGATCGTTGTCGCGCTTGTTAGCCTCGCCAGAGACATAGCCGCGGCCATAGCCGATGCGCATGCTCATGGTGAGATGGCCACCCTCGGTGAGCGTAGCAATGTGCTGCTCGGGGTTGACCAGCTCAAACTCGGACGGAATAAAGAAGTCCGCACCGGTGACCTCGCAGGGGCCGTCAACCGAGATGGTGGCGGTCGCCTCGTCGGTCGTGCCGAGAGCCCTGAAGACAAGACCCTTGACATTCAGGACGATGTCGGTGACATCCTCGACCATGTTAGGGATGGTCATGAACTCGTGCTGCGCACCATCGATCTGAATAGCCTCGACGGCGGCACCCTCGAGCGAGGACAGAAGAACGCGACGAAGGGAGTTACCCAGCGTATCGCCGTAACCACGCTCGAGCGGCTCGACGGAGACACGAGCAGACGTCTCGTTGATCTCTTCGACCTGAACCTGAGGCCTAATGAATTCTGACATGTATTACCTCCAGCCTCAGCAGCCCGGATGGACTACTTAGAGTAGAGCTCGACGATGAGCTGCTCGTTGATATCACCGCTGATCTGCTCACGCGTCGGCAGAGCGAGCACGTTACCAGACAGCTTCTCGATATCGACCTCGAGCCAGCCAGGGACCTCAAAGCGCTCGGAGGAAATCAGGGCCTCCTTGATGGGGAGGAGGTCACGGAACTTCTCGCCGACAGCGACGACGTCGCCGGCCTTGACGCGGTAGGACGGGATGTCCACGCGCTTGCCGTTCACGGTGAAGTGACCGTGACGGACGGACTGACGAGCCTCTTTGCGGGTGCGGGCGAAGCCAAGACGGAAGACGACGTTGTCGAGGCGAGACTCAAGGATGATCATGAGGTTCTCACCGGTGACGCCGTTCATCTTGCGGGCCTTGTTGAAGTAGCCGTGGAACTGCTTCTCCAGAACGCCATAGATAAACTTGACCTTCTGCTTCTCGCGCAGCTGCATGCCGTACTCAGATTCCTTGCGACGGCGCTTGGGCTGACGGATAGATTCCTTCTTGCTGCTGTAACCGAGCTCAGCGGGATCGATCCCGAGCTGACGGCAGCGCTTAAGAACAGGAGTCCTGTCGATTGCCATATTGATACGATCCTTTCAGTTACACGCGGCGACGCTTCTTGGGGCGGCAGCCGTTGTGCG
>UQXP01000050.1 GCA_900545055.1 uncultured Collinsella sp. | reverse complement strand
AAAGCCCTCTGCGGGTTGATACCGCCGATGCCGGGACGGGTTCGATTGAGCTGTCGGTGCTCAACACCCCGAGCAAAGAAGCAAGTCGTGGCTTTATACCCTCGACGGGAGATAGAACGTTGGTGCTGGTGGCGGCTTTGGCTGCCATCGGAGTGGCGGCTATTGTTGTCGGGCTCGTCATCAAGCGGGGAGGCGGTCGTCGTGAAAAATAATTGCCTTTCATGCTCACTGGCGTACTGCCTCCGTAATGAGTGACGCGCAGGCCTACCGACCTGATGATCATTGGTTTTGAAAAAGTTACTAGAGAACCCTCCAAGAAAGAGGACCAAACATGAAGACAACCAAGAACATCGCCCGCCTGGCAGTAACCGCCGGACTTACCGCGGCGTTGAGCTTCGGCGGTGTGATGGCCCCGGTGACCATGGCGTTTGCAGCTGAGGGCGGAACCGCCGCAAGCTATGTGCCGACGGCGACGACGACCGGCAACGTGACCATTGCTGAGAACACCTATGCCGGCACCTCGTTTAAGGGTATCCAGATTTTCAGGGCCACGGTAACGCAGGGTAAGGCTGATACGAATGGCGATGGCGTTGCAGATGCGAATGGGGCTTGGAACAAGGATGGCGAAAAGACGCTGTCCGACATCCAGTGGGCGACCCCTGAGGTTGAGAAAGCTGTTAAAGGCGTTTTTGCTCACGACACCAACCCTGGCGATAGCGCCACAGCTCAGGATTGGGCAGACTACATCAATAGAATAGTTGCTGGTAATGCTGGCGAAGGATTCAAGGTCGATGCCGACAGTGCGCTCGACAAGATTGCCAAGGAGCTAGAGAAAGTAAACACAACCGATGAGACCGCTGGCTGGAAAGCTTCGACTGATGGCAAATTTCCCACGCTGTCCGCTGGCTACTGGCTCTTTGTGACTGCGGGCGTTAGCGGCACCGCTAACACGACTAAGGGCAACACGGATGCCTACACCTCGCCGATTTTCGCCATCGTCGGCGGAGCCGATGTGAATGCGGAGCCTAAGAAGAATGTCCCCAACGTGACTAAGGCCGTTAAGGACGATGCGACGGGCGCCACGTTTGGTACTGACGTGTTTACGAGCCCCAATAAGTCCGCCGACTCCCGCATGGATCAGTTCATCGAGTACCAGCTTACCGGCACGGTTGCGAGCAACATCAACACCTACAGCACCTACAAGTACATCTTCACGGATAAGCTTCCCACATCCATGACGCCTGAGCTCAAGAACGACAACGCGACACCTGTTGTCACGGTCAAAATCGATGACAATGTGGTCAAGTCTGGCTACGAGCCGACCTATAGCGGCGACGTGCTCACGGTTAACTTCACTAATCTTAAGGCGTGCCAAGACGAGAACGACAAACCTATCGTCCTGAATGACAAGTCTAAAGTGACCGTTGAATATAAGGCCAAGCTCGACTCTAGTAAGGTTTGCAATCCTGACGGTTCGCTCAGGTCGCAATTCGGCAGCTTGCCCGGTACCGCACAGACGAATACGGTTATGCTTACCTACTCCAACAACCCGCACGTCGCCGATGATACCGGCACCACGGTCGACCATCCCGCCTATGACTACACCTACGGTATCGATGTCACCAAGGTCGGTTCTGATAATGAAACAAAGGGACTCAAAGGTGTTGAGTTTACGCTGCAAGAGCAGGGTGATACTAACAACTTTATCATGGCAAATGGTGTCAAGACGACCGATGAAACAAAGGCTAAGCTGACAACTGATGACTCCGGCAAGATTAACGTTGTCGGTCTCGACGAGGGCACTTATATCCTCAAAGAGGTTACGCCCGCCCCTGGCTATAATAACTCCGCAGCCGGTGGCATCAGGTTCACCATCACGAACGATGGGCTGCCCGCTAACGGCGATCCTTTCAATCCTGGGTGCAGGCTCGCCGAGGGAACCGATAACAATCTCGTCACGGTGGCTCAAACTAATACCGAGGCCGCTGACGGCAAGGTACACCTCACTGTCATCGACAAGAAGGGCTCCAACCTCCCGCTGACCGGTCTTAACGGCGTGACTTTCACTTGGATCGCTGGTGGCGCGGTGCTGTGCATTGGTGTGGCACATCTCATCCGTAGCCGTAAGCGCGACGAGGGTTCTGAGGAGTAATCGTTCACCTCGAATATCAACACGAGATATGAAAAAGCGGGGCACCCGGTCGATGCGACCGTGTGCCCCGCCTCGTTTGTTGGTGCAAAGTAACCTGACCCCTTTGCACCACCACAAAGGTGCCTGGCCCCTTTGTGGTGATCGGCTGCTAAGCGGTGGGAAGCTCTGGCGTGTTAGCCGGCTGCTGCGGCTTGAGGTGGGCGTTGTGCCAGATGATTTGGATGATGTAGCCGAGCATAAAGACAAAGGCCACGCCGCTGATGAAGCCGCCTACGAGGGGAAGCCCCGTGAGGGCGCCTGCGATTACGCCACCAGCGGCTGCCATGGCGTAGCGGTTCTGGCTGTGTCCGACCATGCGCGCGATCGCGCACCCTGCAAAGGCACTCGACACCAGCGCGATGCCAATAACACCGCACATGAGGGCTCCGGCAAGCGACAGACCAGCGATAGAGATAATTAGCAGTAGGACGGCGGGGACGATAGCAATCGTGCCCAGAAGACCGCTCACCCACAGGGGCATGGGGCGCTGGTGGAGCATACCGGCGGCGCTGGCAGTCGCACGCGGAAAGACGAGCTCGAGCAGCAGAGCGACAAAGCAGGTCGAGAGTGCCGCGGCGACGATACCGCCGATGACATCGTTAACGGTGGAAGTATCCTCGTTCTCGGTGCGGTCGATCTTGAGTGCGCCGACCTCGGCTCCCGCGGCGCGCTCGGGGTCCTCGGAGACGTGCGCGTTCACGGTGCCGGTGATATGGGCGTTCTTGCCCAGGATGAGCTTGTCGGCCCAAACCTCGACATCGCCCTCGACGGTGCCATCGATGGTCACCGTATCGCCCGCAAGCGCTGCCGACTTGGTGGAGCCTCGCAAGGCAACCGTCTCGCCTATCGCGTAGAAACAGTTGGCGGTGCTGTCGGAATTGAGAACGACATGCTGGCCAGCAACGGTCACGCTGCCATCAACCGTGGTCTGGGCGATATCAATCGTGCGCGCCGCAAGACGAATGGCGCCGCCCACCGTGCAGTCGCGAATTGAGAGGGTATCGCCCGCGGCGATGATATCGCGGTCGATGGACACATCATCCAAGTTGAGGGCCTGACCGGCCCAGTACAGGTCACCCTCAACGCCGGACGGATTGGCGTCATTGTCGGTCGCAAGTACGTTGCCTGCGGTGTCCGTGCCGGCGAACGACGCCGTGGGAAGCACGGTGATCGCCAGCGCGATGAGCGCGAATAGGATGGTGATGCGGCCCCATGCTTTACGGCGCTGGGTCAACGGGAGTTGATTGCAGGGCATAGTGAATCCTTCGTTAGATACTCGGCATATACCTAACAGGGTACCCAACGCGTGGGCGCTCTAAAAGAACCTCTCGGTTGCATTTCGAAGGATGAGCCCGCGCTACCTACTTTTTGCGATGCAAAAAGCGCGCGATGTCTTCTTCGGTGGGGCTTTTGATGTCAAAGCGCAGCGAGAGCCAGCGCAGACCCATGGTCGCGACAACGCATACGATCAGCGCGGCGACATTGCTCATGATGCCGCTCATAACGAGACACACGTAGCTTGTCGATCCGGCGATGGCCGCGATGGCATAAAAGTTAGTGCGTTGGAAAATGCCCGGAACCACGCCCATAAAGCCGTCGCGCAGCATGCCGCCACCTACTGCGGTGAAGAAGCCCATCATGATGCAAACGACGGGCGCAAAACCGTAGACCAGTGCCTTGTCTGCGCCGGTTGCCGCATAGATGCCGACCGAGATGATGTCGAGCAAGGGGATGAGTTTTTCGGGCTTGTCGACGATTGCCGGGAAAATGTAGATGATGGCTGCCGTGGCGATGGAGAGCGGCAGCGCCATTGGCTGGTTGAGGATGTAGACGTTGCCCACCTGCAGCGTCATGTCGCGCAAGAGACCGCCGCCCAGACCGCAGACCACCGCGAGCGCGACCGCGCCCACCAGGTCGAGCTTGTGCTCGCGCGCAACCAACACACCCGAGATCGATGCAGCGACAACAGCGAACATCTCGAGCCAAAACGGAATAGCGACCATGGCATCCGAGGCATGTGAGGTAATGGTTATGGCGGCGACGACGGGCAAGATGGGGTCCTTTGGGTTGTGGGTTTAGACAATGCCCGTACATAGTACATGGTTGGCGGGCGTGGCGACCCTATTGCTCGGTAAACGGTCGGGACCGGGTATGGTCATAGGTTCCAAACATGTACATCAGCCTCCAAAGATGTCAAAAAATGTCGGTTTTGGAGGGTGATGTACATGTTTTGGTGTGGCGCGCTGGGATGACGCTACTCGGAAGGCGTGTCTTCGCCTTGCGCGCTCTTCCAGTTGCGGATAAGTGCCTTGCGCAGTTCGTTTTGCTTTCGCTGGTACTCGGCGTCCGTGCAGCGGGGCATACCGAGTGCTTCGCGAATGCTGTTCATGGCGCGATGAAAGGCAAGTTGACTTGCGAACTGTGCCGAGGTGAGCGTAACGATTCGATATCCCATTTGGGAGAGTACGGCCTCTCGTTCCGCATCTGCGCCCTTGCGCTCGGTCTCGTCGTGAAAACCGCCCTTATATTCGATGCCGAGTTCTCTGCGCTGATAAGTAACAAGAGCGTCGATTTTGAGCGATCGGGCTTTTGTGCAATGCCAGAGACGTTGAGGGATTTCGAGCGGTTTGTTGAGTTCGATACCTCTGATACCAATGCCGCCTTCGCTTGTTGGGAGCGAGAGGGTGATGGACGATGCGGTCTCCATGGGCGAGGCTGAGTGGTCGTAGATGTGTCTGAGCGCGAGTCTGGCGCGTGTGGCACCGGGTTTGCCAGGGTGCCGATCGAGTAGCTCGACAATTTCGTCCTTGGAGGTGGTGGCTGGTTGCTCAGTGTAAGGGTCAGAGGAATTGAGCCCCATGCGATAGTCGCCGCAAACTTCGTAACCATACTCGAGGTATTCGATCCTATCCATCCACTCGGCAGCGAGCACGAAGGTGAAGGCTTCGTCGGTGATAAAGATGCCGGGCGTAAGCTCGTCAATATGGTCGTAGGGTAGGTTTTGGCCGAGAACGTGGCAGGTGACACCGTTGGTGCGAATTCGCTCGAAAGCAAATACTACGGAGATGTCGATAGTCTTGAGCATGGTGGACGGAATGCCGCAGTCGGTAAGTGCCTGCCGAATGCGCGCGATGCGTTGCTGGGTAGAGAGGCCCCGCACACCTATCTGGTAGTCGCGTTGTGCGACGGCTTGAACCAGGTTCCGCGGTGCATGATGGACGAGCCACGCCGTTTTATGCGAAATGAGAACAGGAGTATCCATTGGGGGCCTCTCGCTTCGAGCTGACACCAAACTCTTATGTCCGTTGAGGTGGGGAAATATACCGGATGCAAGCAAATCGACTCATGCTCGGTGCGCGTCGTATGCAAACGTGTACATCACACTCCAAAAACGACATTTTTTGACATCTTTGGAGGGCGGTGTACATGTTTGAGATATGGGCTGGGATCGACCACGATGGGGGCGTGGCTGAATAGGAGGGATGTTCAAATTTTGAGCTTTGCTCAAAATTTATCCGGTCGGCTTACGCCGACCGCGCTGCGCTAAAAACGCGCTACGGGCGCGTTTTCTTTACGCTTTGCGCCCTGGCGGGTTCGAATCCCTTCTCCTTCGCCGTATTTGTTTGTAAGGGACTCAAAACAAAAAAGCTCCCGTTGTTGGGAGCTTTCTCAACCAAAATGGCGGAGGAGGAGGGATTCGAACCCTCGTGACCTTATACAGGCCAAACGGTTTTCGAGACCGCCGCATTCAACCACTCTGCCACCCCTCCGCGTGGGGTAAAAACAAAGCAGGCTCGAAGGCCTGCTTTGGAATTAACTGGCGGAGAGTCAGGGATTTGAACCCTGGAGACGCTTTTGACGCCTACACGATTTCCAATCGTGCTCCTTCGGCCACTCGGACAACTCTCCGTTAAATGCGAAAGTCAGTATACACGAGGAATCGCAAAGTGCAAACAGAAAAGTTGGCATTTTTTAAAACGCTTGGCCGCGCCTGGCGTTGCAGTGGGGTTTGAGGTGCCAAAAAACGGCTTCCGACCAGCGTGGTTGATTAACTCAATTGTTCAAAAGGGGTATTCATAAGCGACTTGGCAATGAATTTAAAAATCTATGGGTGGTGCTGTGGACCACTGGTATGCATTTCGCGACCACAGCCTTGTGCCCGTTGACCTGCGGCTTGGCTCAGCTTGTCCCCGCGGCACCGTATCTTGTCCACAAATCCGTCAAGCTTTTGGTCGGCATTTGGTTGGAATGCGCATGAAACGTCGTGCGAGTATGGACATATGTGGAGGTCATGAGGTTGTAGCTGCATATTCTTGCGGTCTGGGAGGTTGAAAGATATTATTACCAAGTCTTTTCCTGCTTCAGGCGCACCTTCACGACCTGAAGCCACATTTGCCCAGAGGAGGTGACAATATGAAGGCTTATGAACTGCTGTTCTTTGTTGACCCGTCGCTCGACCCCGAGACTCGTCTCGCTGTTATGAAGCGTATCGATACCACGATCGCTGAGGGCGCTGGCAAGGTCGACTCCGTTGACGAGTGGGGCAAGCGCAAGCTCGCCTACGAGATCAACGACCTCACCGATGGTGACTACACCCTCATCAACTTCCACGCAGATCCTACCCAGATCGCCGAGCTTGATCGCGTCCTGCGCATCACCGACGCTGTGGTCCGCCACATGATCGTCCGTCGCGACGACCAGGAGTAAGACTGTCGTTTTGGACTGGGCTTGTGCCCCAAGAGGAAGTAGTGAGTAATGAGCATCAATCGAGTGAACATCACCGGTAACCTCACCCGCGATCCCGAGCTGCGCGCCACCGCCGGCGGAACCCAGGTTCTGTCCTTTGGCGTCGCCGTGAACGATCGTCGCCGCAACGCGCAGACTGGCGAGTGGGAGGACTATCCCAACTTTGTCGACTGCACCATGTTCGGCACCCGCGCCGAGGCCGTGAGCCGTTTCCTGGCAAAGGGAAACAAGGTCGCGATCGAGGGCAAGCTGCGCTACAGCTCTTGGGAGCGCGACGGCCAGCGCCGGAGCAAGCTTGAGGTCATCGTCGATGAGGTCGAGTTTATGAGCTCCCGTGGTGGCCAGGGTGGCTACGATCAGGGCGGTTACGCCCCCGCAGCTCCCGCGCCCGCAGCACGTCCTGCCGCACCGGTGGCTACGCCGCCCGCGGTCGACGTCTACGATGAGGACATCCCGTTCTAAGGGTTGTTCACCTATTTTTGAGTGAGAGGCGGCTTCGGTTCGCCGAAGTTGCCAAATGAAAGGTATTTTGACATGGCTAATGATTTTTCTGCACGTCAGCCGCGTCGTAAGTACTGCCAGTTCTGCAAGGAGAACACTGAGTTCATCGACTATAAGGATACTCAGCTTCTCCGTAAGTACATGACCGACCGTGGCAAGATCAAGCCCCGTCGCGTCACTGGCGCTTGCACGCAGCATCAGCATGACATCGCCAACGCCATCAAGCGCGCCCGCGAGATGGCTCTCCTGCCGTACACCGTCCCCGTGGTTTCCTCTCGTGGCAACCGCGACCGCGGCTAAGAAGGGAGACGCATCATGAAGGTTATTCTTCTCGATGAGATCAAGGGCAAGGGCGGCGAGGGTGACGTCGTAGAGGTCGCTCAGGGTTACGCTGAGAACTTCCTGTTCCCCAAGAAGCTCGCTGTTGCCGCCACCAAGGGCAACCTCAAGCAGCTTGACGAGCGTCGCAACAACATCGCCAAGCGCGAGGCCGTCCGTCTGGCTACCGCCAACGAGACCAAGGCTGCCTTCGAGGGCAAGACGGTCACCGTTGACGTCAAGGTCGGCGACGAGGGCATCCTCTTTGGCTCCGTTACCGCCGCTATGATCGCTGACGCCATCAAGGCTCAGCTCGGTATGGACATCGACCGCAAGCGCGTCGAGCTCGGTAAGCCCATCAAGGTTGCCGGTGCCCACACCGTTGCCATCTCGCTGTACCGCGAGATCAAGGCCGAGGTTGTCGTTCTCGTCGGCGTTACTGCCGAGGAGCTCGCTGCCGAGGCTGAGGTCGAGGAGGCCGCTGAGGTCGCCGAGGCCGAGACCGCCGAGGTCGAGACTGAGGCTGCTGCCGAGTAGCATTTGCTGCAACGCAACAATCTTGTTCTAAGAAGGGCGCTCTGGGAAACCAGGGCGCCCTTTTGTTATTTGCGCTGAGTGAGTGTCATGGTGAACGTTGCGTCGAAGTCCTATATACAGGACCGTTCATCCGTTTGGTTCGGTGATGATTGGCGGCGCGCGGCGCGTTTTGGGACCGTGGCTGATACTATGGATGCTCGCAAGCGATATGAATGAGGATGCTCATGGCATATGACGATAGGGAGACCGGGCTGACGGTTGAGGACCGCGGCTCAAAGTTGGGTCTTCCCCAAAACCAAGATGCAGAGGCCAATGTACTGGCCGCTATGCTGCTATCGCCCGAGGTGGTCGAAGAGGCCCAGGTCGAGCTGCAGCCCGATGACTTCTACCGGCCCATTCATAAGACCATCTATACCGCGATGGTCGATATGTACAACAGTCGCATTCCCATCGACTCCATCTCGCTGATCGATTACCTGCGAAGCATCAACAAGCTCGATGCCGTGGGCGGCGAAGCGTACATTTTGGAGTTGATGGGTCAGACCCTGTCGCTCGTCAACTGGCAGCACCATGCCGCTATCGTTCGCCGCGATTCGATGCTGCGTGAGCTGATCGGCGCCACCAACGAGATCAACGCGCTGGCATATAACGCCCCCACCGACACCAAAGAGGTTGTCGAGCTGGCCGAGAGCAAGCTGCTCAAGGTCACGGCACGCGAGGTCAAGTCGAGCTACAAGACGCTGACCGAGTTTATGGTCGAGGCCTATAACGAGGCCGAGGAAGTGTGCCAGGCCGGTGGCCAGGCTGCGGGCGTGCCCACGGGCTTCCCGTCGCTCGACCGCATGCTCATGGGTTTTCGCGAAGGCCAGCTCATCATCATCGGTGCCCGTCCTGCCGTGGGTAAGACGTCGTTCGCTCTGAATCTGGCGCTCAACGCTGCCGCTGCCGGTTATACCGTCGGCTTCTTCTCGCTGGAGATGTCGGGCAAGGAAATTGCCCAGCGTCTGATTTGCGCCTATGCCATGATCTCGATCAGTGACTTCCGCATGGGCCGCATTAGCCCCGAGCAGTGGGCCAATATCAACGAGGCCACGCAGACCTTGTCCAAGCTCGATATTCTGATTGACGATACGCCCGGCACCACGGTGACCGAGATTCGCGCCAAGAGCCGCCGCATGCTCCATAACAAGGAGAAGGCAATCATCATCCTGGACTACCTGCAGCTGGTGAGTCCTCCGCCGGGACGCCGCTCCGAGAGCCGTACCGTCGAGGTTTCGGAGATGTCGCGTGGTCTGAAGATCATGGCCAAGGAGCTCAAGATCCCGCTCATCGCGCTGTCGCAGCTCTCGCGTCAGGTCGAATCCCGTACCGGCAAGCGCCCGCAGCTTTCCGACCTTCGTGAATCGGGCTCCATCGAGCAGGACGCCGATATCGTTATGTTCTTGGACCGCTCCGCCGACGAGGCCGAGGCCTCGCGCGACGATCGACCCGACGAGGGCGTTACGCGTATCGTCGTGGCCAAGAACCGTTCGGGCCCGATCGGCGACGTCGACCTGATGTTCCTGCCGGCATCCACCAAGTTCTATGAGCTTGATGGGGCACATGCCGAGGAGTAGGACAGGCGCCCGTTGCACGGGTATACTGGGAATGTTTTGTGCTTCTGCGTGCCGGCGTGGCGCGTAGACAGTCCATGAATGTAAGGAGTAAACATGCCGTCAACCGTTTTGGTCGGTGCCCAGTGGGGCGATGAGGGCAAGGGTAAGATTTGCGACCTGGTCGCCGGCGACTTCGATGCCGTCGTGCGCTACTCGGGCGGCAACAACGCCGGTCACACCATCGTCGTCAACGGCAAGAAGTACGGCCTGCACCAGGTGCCCTCCGGCATCATGTATTCTGACCACGTGTCGGTGATCGGTAACGGCTGCGTCGTCAACCCCAAGGTTGTCCTTGAGGAGATCGACATGTTCGAGGCCGACGGCATCACCACCAAGAACCTCAAGATTAGCGGCAACGCGCATGTCATCATGCCGTACCACATTGATCTGGATGGCGCCTTTGAGCAGAAGCTCGGCAAGAAGAACATCGGTACCACCAAGCGCGGTATCGGTCCGTGCTATCAGGACAAGATGGCCCGCATTGGTCTGCGCATGCAGGACATGCTGGACGAGACGCTGTTCCGCGACAAGCTGGAGACCGCTCTCGCCCGCGTGAACCCCGAGCTCGAGCTCATCTACAACCTGCCCACCTACACCGTGGACCAGATTTGCGACGAGTACCTGCCGATGGCCGAGCGCCTGCGTCCCTACATCACCGAGACGAGCCTGCTGCTCAACAACATGATCGATGAGGGCAAGGACCTGCTGTTTGAGGGCGCCCAGGCGACGCTGCTCGACATCGATCACGGCACCTATCCGTACGTGACGTCTTCCAACTGCACCGCCGGCGGCGCCATCACCGGCTCCGGCGTGGGCATGAAGAACGTCGACCGCGTGCTGGGCGTCATGAAGGCCTACATCACCCGCGTCGGTTCGGGCCCCATGCCCACCGAGCTTTCCTATGAGTCCGAGGCCGGTCACACGCTGACCGAGGAGGGCTATGAGTACGGCGTGACCACCGGTCGCCGTCGTCGTTGCGGCTGGTTTGACGGCCCTATCGCCAACTATGCCTCGCGCGTCAACGGCCTCACCGACATCGCCGTGACCAAGCTCGACGTGCTTTCGGC
>UQXP01000049.1 GCA_900545055.1 uncultured Collinsella sp. | reverse complement strand
GGACTTGCAGCGACGGACCTCAGGACACTCTTACACCACGTCTGCGCGCGCGACCGTCGAAATGGCGATGAATGCACGATTCTGGTCCAACTGTTAGTCCTTATAATGGACATATGTTACGAAACTTAAGCAAATACTATCTATTTATATGTTGTAACCAAGGTAGCAGTACTCATTTTTGCCATTTTTTGGCCACGGCCTTTGTGACAGACGTGCTGGCGGGTTCGAATCCCTCTGCGATGGGCACAAAAAGGAAAGGCCCCCATCGCTGGGAGCCTTTTCAATCAAGTGGTGGGCGATGAGGGATGTCCGCGTGCGGCTGGCGCCGCCCGCTTCCGCTTCGTCGCTTCGCTCCTCGCGTGCTGCGCTGGAAAACGCTTCGCGTTTCCTCAGCTCCGCACCCTTGCGGGTTCGAATCCCTCTGCACTGGGCACAAAAAAGAAAGGCCCCCATCGCTGGGAGCCTTTTCGATCAAGTGGTGGGCGATGAGGGATTCGAACCCCCAGCCTTGTGCGTGTAAAGCACCTGCGCTAACCGTTGCGCCAATCGCCCGTGCGGAGAGAGTATAGCAAAACAATCGCCTCATTCACCTCATATCCATTAAAGGTAACTGGCGCGTGTCACAGCGGAGCTGATTCAGTTGAGATTGCCTGAACATTCCGTCCCTCTTTACGCCCTCGGGTATACTCAAAAGCTACTGATTCGATTTGATGCCCAGCAACAGCAGAGGGGATAGTATATGTGCGGTTTTGTCGGTTTTGTCGGTGGGACGGATAACCAATCCGAGGTGCTCACCAAGATGATGGACCGCATCGTCCATCGCGGTCCCGACATGGGCGGTCAGTTTATCGACGGCCGCGTTGCCCTGGGCTTCCGCCGCCTGTCGATCCTCGACCTGACCGAGGCCGGCGCTCAGCCCATGGCCAATGAGGACGGCAGCGTCGTCATTGTCTTCAACGGCGAGATCTACAACTTCCAAGAACTCCGTTCCGAGCTCGAGGCCAAGGGCTACAAGTTCCACTGCGGCGCCGACACCGAGAGCCTCCTACACGGCTACGAGGAGTGGGGCGAGGCCGTCCTCGATCGCCTGCGCGGTATGTACGCCTTCGTCATCTGGGACAAAAAGAAGAACAAGCTTTTTGGCGCCCGCGACATCTTTGGCATCAAGCCGCTCTATTACTATCCCATGGCCGATGCGGGCGACGGCGCTCCGGGCGTGCTCTTTGGTTCCGAGATCAAGAGCTTCCTGGATTACCCGCACTTCCACAAGGCGGTCAACAAAAAGGCCCTGCGTCCGTACATGACGCTGCAGTATTCGGCAACCGAGGAGACCTTCTTCGAGGGTGTCTACAAGCTGCCGCCGGCGCACTACTTTACCGTCGATATCCCGACCGGCAAGATGAACATCGAGCGCTACTGGGATTGCGATTACTCTGCCGTCGAGAAGCCGTTCGAGGAGTACGTCGATGAGCTGGACGAGGTCGTGCACGAGAGCGTCGAGGCCCATCGCATCGCCGACGTCAAGGTCGCGTCGTTCCTCTCCGGTGGCGTCGACTCCAGCTACATCGCCGCTTGCCTCATGCCCGACAAGACCTTCTCGGTGGGCTTTGACTACAAGAACTTTAACGAGACCAACTACGCCAAGGAGCTTTCCGATAAGCTCGGCGTCGAAAACGTTCGCAAGATGATTACCGCCGACGAGTTCTTCGGTGCGCTCGAGGACATCCAGTATCACATGGACGAGCCGCAGTCCAACCTGTCTTCCGTGCCGCTGTGGTTCTTGGCCGAGATGGCCCGCAAGGACGTCACCGTCGTGCTTTCGGGCGAAGGCGCCGACGAGCTCTTTGGCGGCTACGCCTACTACGAGGACACGGTCCCGGTGCGCAAGTACAAAAAGATGGTGCCGCTGCCCATCCGTCGCGCGCTCGGTAACATGGCGCTGCATATGCCGTACTTCAAGGGACATAACTTCCTGGTCAAGGGTGCCGAGATCCCCGAAAAGTCGTTCCTGGGACAGGCTCTGGTATGGCCGGAGCGCGAGGTCGACGGCGTGCTCAAGCCCGAGTACAACACCGGCGATGGCGCCTTCGAGCTTGCCGCTCCCATCTATGCGCGCGTGAAGGGTCAGCCCGAGCTGGTCAAGAAGCAGTACCTGGACATGAACATGTGGCTCCCGGGCGACATTCTGCTCAAGGCCGACAAGATGTGCATGGCACACTCGCTGGAGCTGCGCGTGCCCTTCCTGGACCGCAAAGTCATGGAGTTCGCCGAGCACATTCCCGACCGCTACCGCATCAACGAGAACGGCAACAAACAGGTACTCCGCCACGCTGCCAACAAGTCGCTGCCCGATGAGTGGGCCACCCGTCCCAAGGTGGGCTTCCCGGTGCCGATTGTCTACTGGCTGCGCGAGCAAAAGTGGTACGACTATGTCAAGGAGTACTTCACCGCGCCGTGGGCAAGCGAGTTCTTCAATACCGACGAGCTCATGCACCTGCTCGATCTGCACTTTGCGGGCAAGGGCGATTTCCAGCGCAAGATCTATACGCCGCTCGTGTTCCTAGTGTGGTACAAGCGCTTCTTTATCGACGAGGGCCAGCCTTCTGTTCAGGCTGCCTAGCCTCGGCTTACGAACGCCTGCGCGTAACGGCTCCTCCGGGAGCCGTTTTTGCGTGGGTGCGTTTCAGTTACTATAAAACCGTCCCTGCCAAATGGCTGAGAAAGGTGAAAGATGCACCATTCGGATTCCGCGACCGTGACCACGGTCGATACGCTTGCCAAGCTTCTCGACGTGTGCGGCGAGCTGCGCGCATCAGAGCAGGTTGACGAGCGTGCCGTGACCGGCTGCTCGTTTGATTCGCGCGTGGTCTCGGCAGGTGACGTATTCTTTTGCAAAGGTGCTGCCTTTAAGCCCGCGTTTTTGAGCATGGCGCTCGATGCGGGCGCCGTCGCATTTGTGTGCGAGGAGTCGCTGGTCGAGTCTCTGGAGCCGCTGGCGCAGGAGAGCGGTGCTGCGATGCTGGTTGTTGATAGTGTTCGCACGGCCATGGCCCTGTTGCCGCCGGAGGTCTACGACCGTCCTGACCACGACGTCAAGATCGTGGGCATCACCGGCACCAAGGGAAAGACCACGGCCGCTTTTATGCTCCAGTCCATCATCAAGGCGGCGGGCGAGTCCTGCGGCATGATCGGCTCGGTGAGTACCGACGATGGTATCGAGTGCTACGAGAGCACCAACACCACGCCCGAGGCCCCCGAGGTTTGGCGCCATATCGCCAACTGCCGCACGTCCGGTCGCCAGTCCATGGTCATGGAGGTCTCGAGCCAGGCGCTCAAGTACCAACGCGTCGAGAATCTGCCGTTTGACGTGGCGTGCTTCCTCAACATCGGCCGCGACCACATCTCGCCGATTGAACACCCCACGTTTGAGGATTATTTTGAGAGCAAACTCAGGATCTTTGACCAGGCAAAAACCGCCGTGGTGAATCTGGGCACCGAAGAGGTCGACCGTGTGCTGGAGGCAGCGTCGACGGCCGAGCGCTTGGTGACCGTTGGCGTCGAGCATCCCGAGGCAAGCCTGTGGGCGAGCGACGTACGCATGGTCGGCTTTAGCATCGAGTTCAACTTGCATGGCCTGTGTGCCGACGAGTCCGAGGCGGGGGAGAAGGTCCTGCTGGGTATCGCGGGAGACTTTAACGTGGAAAACGCGCTGGTCGCTATCGCCGCTGCGCGCGAGATCGGCATCGGTATCGATGCCATCAAGAAGGGCCTCTCCAAACTGCGTGTGCCGGGCCGTATGGAGGTCGTGGAGTCGAAGGACGGTCGCGTGATTTGTGTCGTCGACTACGCGCACAACCAGCTTTCGTTCCGTTCGCTTTTCTCGTCGGTCAAGCGCGCGTTTCCCGCCAGCCCCGTCATTGCGCTGTTTGGCGCCGCCGGCGGCAAGGCTCAGGAGCGCCGCGAGCAATTACCACGCGAGGCCGCACCGTATTCCGACCTGATGATCTTTACGAACGAGGATCCAGCTCACGAGGACCCGATGAAGGTCTGTCGCGAGCTTGCCGAGCATGTTCCCGACGATACGCCGAACAAGATTGTCCTCGACCGCGAAGCCGCTGTGCATGCGGCGTTCAAGGCGGCGCGCGAGGAGTACGTCAACCCCGATGCTCCCACCATTGTCTTGCTGCTGGCAAAGGGTGACGAGGAGCTCATGCACGTGGGCGACGAGTTCGTGCCCATCGAGAGCGACCTTTCGCTGGCCAATCGCCTGATCGATGTTACCCAGTTTGACTTATGAACCATGATGGCGGCGGCGCCCTGAGTGCGCTGTCGCCATAAGCGTGTTCCCTCAATCAAAACATGCCGTCCAAGTCCAAACCCTTCTACGTAAACGGAGTAACCATGTCCCACAATACCCTGCCGACCGTTGCCGAGCTTTCGGGCGAGATGCGCGAGCGCTTGGCCAAGGTCAAGTACGTCTTTACCGACCTGGATGCCACGATGCTTGCACCCGGCTCGTGCGTGCTGCGCGACAACGACGGCAACCCCTCGACCAAACTCGTCGAGGCCGTCGTGGCGCTCGCTCGCGCTGGTATTCAGGTGGTTCCCACCTCGGGCCGCAACCGTACCATGATCCACGAGGACGCGCGCGTGCTCGGCCTCAACTCCTACATCGGTGAGATGGGCGGCCTGGTCATGTACGACCTCAAAGCCAACGATTGGGAGTATCTGACCGGCGACATGCCTTACGACCCCGCCTGCGGCCTCACGCCGCACCAGGTGATCGAACAGACCGGCGTGTGCGAGAAGATCCTCGCCCGCTGGCCGCACAAGATCGAGTATCACAACGACATGTCGACCGGCTACAAATACCGTGAGGTCACCGTCGGCATGCGCGGCGATGTGCCCGACGATGAGGTCCAGGCCATCCTGGACGAGACCGGCTGCGGTCTGATCTGGGCTTGCAACGGCCATCTGACTCACCTGTCCAAGCCGACGACGCTCGAACTCGATCGCGTCGAGGACGGTCGCGCATTCAACATCAACCCCGCGGGCCTCAACAAAGGCGTCGCCATTGCGCGCTTCTGCGAGCACCTGGGGATCGAGCGCGAGGAGACGTTGGCGCTCGGCGACTCCGAGTCCGACTTCTACATGGCCGATCACGTGGGCACGTTCTGCCTGGTCGAGAATGGCCTGACGAGCGCCGGCGCGCCCGAGTTCCTGGCTGCTTGCGAGAACGCTTTCGTTACGCGCGGCAAAATTGTCGATGGTTGGGCGGCGACGGCAGAGCTGCTGGTCGCGGCGCGTTCGTAGCGCGGCGCCGCCGCACTTGGACATGTCTTTTCGAGAGAGACTGGTGAGGTAATGTCCGATATCGAGAATCCGGCAGGCGACACGCGCCCGATTGGCGTGTTCGATTCTGGTTTGGGCGGTCTGACGGTTGCGCGCGCGATTGCGACGGCGCTGCCGCACGAGTCCGTCTACTACTTTGGCGACACAAAGCGCTGTCCCTACGGCACGCGTACCGAGGATGAGGTGCGCTCGTTTGCGTTGCAGGCGGGTCGTTGGCTTTCGAAGCACGACGTCAAGATTATGGTCATCGCCTGCAACACGGCGACCGCTGCGGCCTTGCGTTTGGCCCAGCAGGTGCTCGACGTTCCCGTGATCGGCGTGATCGCGCCGGGTGCCCGTGCAGCAATCAACAGCACGCGTACGCGTCGCGTGGGCGTGCTCGCTACCAACCTCACCATTCGCTCGGGCGCCTACACGCGCGCCATTCAGGATCTAGATGCCGGCGTCGATGTATACGGCTGTCCTGCCTCGAGCTTTGTCGAGGTTGTCGAACACGAGCTCGCCTCGGGTGCACATCTGCAGGAACAGTGGCTTGAGAACGAGGACGTCTTCGATACGCCTGCCGTGCGTGCGCTGGTGGGTGCCACGGTTGAGCCGCTGCGCGACCACGGTATCGACACCGTGGTGCTCGGCTGTACGCATTTCCCGCTGTTGGTGGGACCTATCCGCCATGCGCTGGGGCCTGGGGTGCGCGTCGTGAGTTCCGCCGAGGAGACCACGCGCGAGCTGACCGATATCCTCACGCGCCGCGAGCAGCTGGCGGGCGACGCCGCCGAGCCGCAGCATCGTTTTGCCACGACGGCCGATAACATTGCCGAGTTTGCGGTGGCGGGTAGCTTTATCTTTGGTCAGCCGCTCAAGAGCATCGAACATATCGATATCGATGAGCTGAAATAGATGTAAGGCAGCCGTCAAGGCCTTCGCCACATCTTTTGCCGAAAGGATATTTCTATGGAGTACATGCAGGTCAACCGCGCTAACGGTCGCGCCGCCAACGAGTTGCGCCCCGTTAAGCTCACCCGTGGTGTCATGAAGCACGCCCACGGCTCGTGTTTGGCCGAGTTCGGTGACACGCGCGTGCTGTGCGCCGCCACTATCGAGGAGGGCGTGCCGGGCTGGCGAAAGGGAGCTAAGGCCGGCTGGGTGACCGCGGAATACGCCATGCTGCCGGCGTCGACCGGCAAGCGCTGCAAGCGCGAGCACGCCAACCGCAAGGGTCGCTCCATGGAGATCGAGCGCCTCATTGGCCGCAGCCTGCGTACCGTCGTCAACATGAAGGCGCTCGGCGAGTACACCGTCACCGTCGACTGCGATGTAATTCAGGCCGATGGCGGCACGCGTACAGCGAGCATCACCGGCGCCTGGGTGGCGCTGCACGACGCCCTCGCCATGTGGGTCGAGGCGGGCAAGATCGAGCGCATCCCGCTTACCGGCCAGGTGGCTGCCATCTCCATGGGCGTTGTCGACGGCAATACGCTGCTTGACCTCGATTATTCCGAGGACAGCCACGCCGAGGTCGACATGAACCTCGTCGCCACCGATACCGGTGAGATGATCGAGCTTCAGGGTACCGGCGAGCAGGCGCCCTTCGACCGCAAACGCCTCAACGCCCTGCTCGACCTGGGCGACAAAGGCATCGCCGAGCTCATCGAGCTCCAGCGCCAAGCCCTCGCCTAACCTGCCAAAAAGGGACAGGTTTATTTTGGCAGGTTTTATCTGCTGAAATGCTGCGTTGAAAGGTCCGATCGCCTGAGAGGGGAGAGGTCAAGTGCCCAAACGCCCCTCACGCGGCATTGATATAGAGACAAGGAGGCCAGTCATGGCACTTGAGAAGATTGACATCGACACCCTCGACCCGGCGGCGACCATCGTCGTGGCAACCGGAAACGCTCATAAGCTCACCGAGATCGAGGCCATTTTGGGCAAGGTTATGCCCGAGGTTCGCTTTGTGGCGCTCGGCCAGCTGGGCGATTTTGAGGACCCCGAGGAAAACGGCACGACGTTTTTGGAGAACGCCATCATCAAGGCACAGGCTGCGGTCGAGGAGACGGGCCTTATGGCCATTGCCGACGATTCTGGCTTGGTCGTTGATGCCCTGGACGGCGAGCCTGGCGTGTATAGCGCGCGCTATGCGGGCGTGCACGGCGACGATGCCGCCAACAACGCCAAGCTTCTCGTTAACCTGGAAGGCGTGGCGGACGAGGATCGCACCGCGCGCTTTATGAGCGTCGTCGCGCTCATCGATACGGACGGTCTGGTTACCTATGGCGAGGGCGCCTGCGAGGGCGTTATTGCGCACGAGGGCCGCGGCGACCATGGTTTTGGCTATGACCCGCTGTTCCTGCCGGTCGACACGCCGGGCAAGACCATGGCCGAGCTGACGGCTGACGAGAAGAACGCCATCAGCCATCGTTTCCACGCGCTCGAGCATCTGTCCGCCAAGCTGACGGGCGAGGAGTAGGCCATGCGTGCGGTGGTGCAGCGCGTGCTCAACGCCGGCGTGACGGTCGACGGCGAGTGCGTGGGCCGCATTGGACGCGGCTACCTGGTGCTGCTGGGTGTGGGCCATGGCGATACGCGTGCCGAGGCCGACAAGCTGTGGGGCAAGCTCCGGGGCTTGCGCATTAACGAGGACGAGAACGGCAAGACCAACTTGGCGCTTGCCGATGTCGACGGCGAGGTGCTCGTGGTGTCGCAGTTCACGCTGTTCGCCGACTGCCGCCACGGTCGCCGCCCATCGTTTACGGATGCCGGCGCCCCCGATGTCGCCAACGAGCTCTACGAGTACTTCCTGACGCTTGTGCACGAGGACGTTGAGCATGTGGCGCACGGTATCTTTGGCGCCGACATGAAGGTCGACCTGGTCAACGACGGCCCATTCACCATCGTCTTGGACACCGACAACCTTTAGGTTACGCGGTTTTACCAAACCGCGTAACAACTGGTCATGCGAGATTGTCGTCTGGTACGTATTCGAGACCGGGCTTATTTAGCTACTTGCGTATGGCCACAACAGGGTGCTATAGTATTAGAGTTTTGTCTATCTTAGGGGTATTATCCCCTTTTTGAATTGCACCTTCTGGAGGCCCTGTTCATGGAAGAGATGGAAGTCAATCACGTCGACGACATCCACGAGAAGCTGACCGATATGGTGGGCGATCGCGTCAAGGTTAAGGCCAACATGGGCCGTACCCGCGTCGTCGAGCGCATGGGCACCATCAAGAGCGTCCACCCGGCCGTCTTCATTGTCGAGGTTGACGAGCGTCGTGGCCGCAAGTCGCGTCAGTCCTACCAGTATATCGATGTGCTCACCGGTCAGGTCGAGCTGTTCGACCCCGAGAGCGGCGAGCACATCTTTACCCCGCTCGGCAATCAGCTCGAGGAGCATTAACGGTGACCGATTGGTCCCTGACTCTTTCCGCGCCGGCAAAGATTAACCTCTACCTGGGGGTTCATACCGAGCGCGATGACCGCGGCTACCACAGGGTCGATTCCCTGATGGCAGCCGTCGGTCTTTCCGATACCGTGACGGTCACGCCGGCGCAGGCGCTGACCGTCCAGACGGTTCCGGCATCAGATTTTCCCATGCAAAAGAATACGGCGTATCGGGCTGCGGTTGCTATGGCCGAGCATTATGGTCGCGAGGCAAACATCTGCGTGACGATTGAGAAGCGCATTCCATTGTGCGCCGGCTTGGGCGGCCCCTCGACGGATGCGGCCGCGGTCATTGTCGCCTTGGCGGAGCTCTGGGGCATTGATCGCACCGACCCAGCGCTCGACGATATTGCGCGGGGCATTGGTGCCGACGTCCCGTTCTTTTTGCACGCGAGTCCTGCGTTCTACGTAGGTGGGGGAGACGTGCTGGCAACTGAGTACCCCGCGCTGCCCGCGACGCCCGTCGTGCTGGTCAAGCCGCGCGAGGCGAGCGTTTCGACAATTGAAGCCTATCGACGTTTTGACGAGGCCCCGGTGCCTGCGGACAAGCCCGGCGCGATAGCTTCTGCCTTGCGTGCTGGTGATGCCGAGACGGCATATGCACTCATCCATAACAACCTTGGTGTCATTTCCGCACAGATGGAGTCGCAGATTCAAACGGTCCTCGACTGGCTGCGTAAACAGGACGGAACCGTTGCTGTAGATGTGTGCGGATCGGGTGCCTGCTCGTTTGCCATTTGCGACACCGCTGCCACGGCCGAAAGGCTTGCCGATGCTGCCCAGCAAAATGGCTGGTGGGCCTGCGCGACTGAGCTTATTCCCAACACGGTTCAAATCGACGCTTCAAAGAAATAAAAATTTCTCTAGCACGCGGCGAAAATCTTTGTTACTATAGTCGAGCTAACGGGTTGTGGCTCAGTTTGGTAGAGCACTGCGTTCGGGACGCAGGGGTCGCTGGTTCAAATCCAGTCAACCCGACCAGAGCATGAGGAGGGACCGCTTCTTGCGGTCCCTTTTTTTAGCTATTGTTGTGATACCGCGATACCCGCGGTATACTCATTCGAGCTTGTCTCGCTGTATTGTGGAGGTCTACATGTTTGGACTGAGGGCTCCTGAGCTCATCATTATTCTCGTCGTTGTCCTGATTATCTTTGGGCCCAAGAACCTGCCGAAGCTCGGTAAGTCCCTCGGCTCTACCGTCAAGAATATCCGCGAGGGTATGGAGGGCGACGATAAGGGCGAAACCAAGCAGGCCGAGGAGGTTGTGGTCGAGGAGTCCAAGGAGGACAAGGAGATCGCAGAGCTCGAGGCTAAGCTCGCTGCTGCCAAGCAAAAGAAGTCAGAGGACAGCGACGCGGACGCAGAGTAGTCCCATCCCTTTGGGGTGAGCACCTGACCGGCTTGCCCGCAGGCTAGCCGGTCTTTTTCGTTTTTGTTGACAGTTGATCGTTACATCATAGTTGGGGAGATATCCGTATGGACGCAAGCCAGATCGTACTGACCGCTGAGGGCCGCCAGAAGCTCGTCGAGGAGCTCGCTTGGCGTGAGGGCGATTACGCCAAGGAGATCGTCGAGGACATCAAGGAAGCCCGCGCGTTCGGCGACCTTTCGGAGAACTCCGAGTACGATGCCGCCAAGGACAAGCAGGCCCAGAACGCCGCTCGTATCGCCGAGATCCAGGCCATCCTCGCCAACGCTCAGATCGCTGCCAGCACGGGCGACCTGACCGTCTCCATTGGCTCGACTGTTACCCTGGTCGACCCCAACGGTGAGCTCATCGAGGTCACGCTTGTCGGTACCACCGAGACCAACTCGCTCGAGCACAAGATCTCCAACGAGTCTCCGGTCGGCCACGCCATCATCGGTCATGGCGAGGGCGATTCCGTCGAGGTCGTTACACCTTCCGGCAAGACTCGCGTCTACACCATCGCCAAGATCGCACGCTAGACCACGGTCCCGCGTAAAGGTATGTTTTCGCTCCCTGGGACCGAATCCTGGGGAGCGTTTTAGTTTGAGGAGCTAACTATGGCAGAGAACCAGAACGCCGCCGATCAGGCATCGACGCTCAACGACGAGCGTGCCACCCGCCTGGCCAAGCGCGCCGCCCTGTTCGAGGCGGGCCAGAACCCCTATCCCGAGCACTCTGAGCTTGAGGACTACGTCGCCGATATCGAGGCTAAGTACGCCGAGCTTGCCGATGGCGAGGACACCGAGGACGTCGTGAAGATCGCCGGCCGCGTGGTCGCCAAGCGCGGTCAGGGCAAGATCATGTTCATCGTCGTGCGCGATGCGACTGCCGAGATTCAGCTGTTCTGCCGCATCAACGA
>UQXP01000048.1 GCA_900545055.1 uncultured Collinsella sp. | reverse complement strand
TCATGGCCTGCTCAAAAAGCACGCCGGGCAGGTTCTTCTTCTCCAGCGCCGCAGCGTCGTCTTCGTCCACCTGGCGCTTGATATACACCCAGGTTCCATCGGACTCAACGAGCTTGCGGCAGGTCTTTTTATCGATTCCAGTTGCCTTGACCAGCGCCGACACCGTCTTGTCAACATCCTCGACAAGCTGGGGGTTCACGGCGATGTTGCGACATTCGACCGACGACGCCAGCACGTTACCGTTGCGGTCGTAGATGGTGCCACGTTTGGCATAGAGGGTCTGCGCAAGCAGGCGGCGCGCATCGGCACGCTCGCGCAGTTTATCGGCTTCGACAATTTGATAGTCGGCAAGGCGAAAGACGCCCAAGCCCAAGCCAAGCCCAATGAAGCCCATGACGGCTTTGCGGCGAGGCAGAGGCGTGCCTGTGAGCCATTCGGTCGACGAACTCTTGCGCGACCTGGTGTTATGCACTTGAGGGCCGCCCGAGCCGCGAAGTCGCGACGCCGGGTCGTTGCCACGGGACTGTCCGGCGTTGTAAGATTGCCGACCCGTTCCTTGATAACTAGAACGTCCCCGCGACGAGGGACGTCCAGAACCGCGGCCCCCATCGGAACCGCGGCGATAGTCATTTGTCATACTCAGCTACCGTCTTGCTACTGAGCGGTCGCGGTCGCGTTGGCGCCCGCGGCTGCATCCTGCGAAAAGTCAAGTGTAACGCTCTCGCTGGGCTCCACCATGCCATAAGCGCCCGCAAGGTCGCGAATGCGCGTGTCGGCGCCATAGACCGAATGCATGACCTCCAGGTCGGAGCTCTCATCGGTCGCCTTTTCGAGCGTGTTGGTAAGCTCAGCGTTGCTGTTGAGCACCTGGGCCGTAACGCCGGCGAGCGCCACGCGGGCGACGCCGATCGTCATGAAGATGGCCGCAATGATGCAAAACGTTTTAAGAACGCTCATGAAAACCGGGCTTACCGCCTGGTTTGCCTGACGGCCCGCGCCCGTGTAGACATCAAAGCGCGGCGTGCGCTGCTCACGGGGAGCAACGGGGGCCTGCGGCGTCTCACGATAGGCGGGCATGGCGTTCATATCATAGGCGAGTGCTGCGCTTGAAGTGTTGTAGCCCATGATATGCCGCCTCCCATCCCGAGTACGTTGGTAGTGTGTTTAAGCTTCGTTTATGGTGCGAGCGGGAGGTCCAATATCGCGCGGTCGCGCCTACAGACGCTGCGCCACGCGGATTTTGGCTGATCTCGCCCGAGGGTTGCGCTCAACCTCATCAGGCTGGGCAACCAAGGGTTTGCGAGTGATGACCTTGAGTATCGGCACGTTGCCGCACACGCACACCGGAATCTCCGGCGGACACGTGCACCCCTGGCTCATCTCCTTAAAGTGGTTCTTTACGATACGGTCCTCGAGCGAGTGATACGAGATGACGCAGATACGTCCGCCCGGGTTGAGCCACCTGGTGGCGGCATCAAGCCCTCGTTCGAGCACATCGAGCTCGTGATTGACCTCGATGCGAATGGCCTGGAAACTTTTCTTGGCCGGGTGTCCGCCATGCCGACGAGCGGCAGCCGGGATACCCGCCTTGATGATCTCGACAAATTGGCCGGTGGTTTCGATCGGTTCTTGTTCGCGGCGGCGCACGATCTCGCGCGCGATCTGCGAGGCGAACTTCTCTTCGCCGTAGACGCGTAGAATCCGGGCGAGGTCGTGTTCGTTATAGGTGTTGATGACCTCAGCTGCGTTTAAGGTGTTATTACCCGGATCCATCCGCATGTCCAATGGGGCGTCCTCGTTATACGAAAAGCCCCTGCCAGGGATATCGAGTTGCGGTGACGAAACGCCCAAATCGAACAGGAAGCCATCGACCCCGGGCACCTCGGCCGAGCAAAGCAGCTCGTCCAAGTCGCCGAAGTTGCCCTTCAGCAGCTGGTGCGGAACGCCGGGAACCTCGCGGTCCAGACGGGCGCCAGCGGCCTCGAGGGCCATGTCGTCCTGATCGACGCCGAGCAAAAGGCCCGTCTCCCCCACCTGCGCGGCCATCTTTACCGAATGGCCGGCACCGCCAAGGGTGCAATCGCAGACAACGGAGCCGCTCTTTAGCCGCAGCGACTCAAGCACTTCGCCGAGCATGACAGGTTCATGCCGATATTCTTGTGTCAAGATCCCACGCTCCATCCGTTACCCGCGCCTTGCCCTTACGAGAAGAAGAGGTCCAACAGGGCCTCATCGTCATCGTCCTCATCGGCCGCGACGCGATCCCAAACCTCAAGGTGGTCGTAGTTGCCCACAACCGTGACCTCGCGGTCGAGGTTCGCCTGCTTGCGGAGAGACTCGGAAAGACCGATACGACCGGCGCTGTCCACGTCCATCGACGTGGTGCGCTTGTTGATCGCCCTCATGAGCTTCTGGTCATTAATGTCACGCGGGTTAAAACCCTCGTGGCCCTCACGACCCGCGAAGAGTCCTTCGACCCACTTATCGAAGGCCTCGGCAGAGAACACGTACAGAGCATCGACATCCAGGGCTTTAAACACGCGAACGTGCTCTCCAAGCTCCTCGCGAAGGGGTGCAGGCAGGGACAGACGACCTTTCGCATCGAGATTGCGCTCGTATGCACCAGTCATTCCCATGTGCGCCCTCCCCTCGGTTACTCAGATGGCACGTACGCGGGGAACCACCCCGCCTGTCGACGTCATTAATAATATGGGGAACCGCCCCATTTTTCAACACCTTTCCCCACCCCTTCCCCCACCCCACCCCACCACTCCACCCACCATATATTGCAAAACACCCCCAAGCATATGTTCGAAAACACAATATGTTGTGTTTACAGCAACGGCGGGATGCCACCTGTGGCACCCCGCCTTTCAACCTCAACCTTCAAGTTGACCTTGAGGCGATTTTTGCGTCCCTTTACATGCCGTTCACATCGCCCCCAAACTCCCCCACCCAAGGCACATTCGGCCCACCACCGCGATGACAAGTGGCGAAAAATGGGACGGGCCCCAGATTGCCCCTGCGCGCGCAAAAGCACGCCGCGGCAATCTGGAGCCCGTCCCCAAATACCTGTGAATTTGCAGATCAGCGATGTGTTAACGATGTGCCAGCGGGTGCGCCGCCAGATAGACCTCGGTAAGCTGCGTACGATCGACATGCGTGTAGATCTGCGTGGTCGATATATCGGCATGCCCCAAGATCTCCTGTAGCACACGGAGGTCTGCGCCGCCCGCAAGCATATGGGTGGCAAAGGAGTGACGCAGCGTATGGGGATGGAGTCCCACCAGCCCCACCTGGCGCCCATAGCGCTCACAGATGGCATGGATGCCCTGGCGCGACAGACGGCGGCCGTTCTTATTTAAAAAGACCGCCGAGGTCTCGGTTCCGCGGGCATGGGCCGCCAAGCGAGAACGGCCCTCGGTTACATAGAGCGTCAGGGCTCGCGCCGCGCTTCCCACCAGCGGGGACAGGCGTTCCTTTGAGCCCTTACCGCGAATGAGTACAAAGCCATCGTCAATATGGATATCGCCCACATCGAGCCCCACCAACTCGCTCACACGCAAACCGCATCCGTAGAGCACTTCCAAGATGGCATGGTCGCGCAAGCCCATCTCGCCCTCGGGGAAGTCTTGATCGAGCAGTGCCGAGACATCCTCCACCGATAGATACTCCGGCAAACGCTCAGCCTTTTTAGGCAGGCGCAACGCCGCCGTCGGGTTTTGGGCCACAGCCCCATCGCGCACCAAAAAGGCATGCAGGCCCTTCACGGCCGCAAGCGCACGCTCCACCGATGCATCGGAATAGCCCCCATCGCGACGGTCGGCGACAAAGCCCTCCACGACCTGACGGGTCACCTCTTCAAAAGACACAATACCCGCCCGCTCCAGATAGGCGCAGTACGTCGTCAGGTCACGACGATAGGCCGCAATCGTGTTGCGCGCCAAACCCCGCTCGACCGCGAGGTAATCGAGATACTCCCCCGCCGCCACGGCGAGCGACGAGGGAGTAGCTTCGGTATATTCCTTATTCGCCGGCACCCTTAGTCCGTAGCGAGGTTCATGGGCGTCACCTGCAGACGGTCGACACCCTCGTGCTGGCCGATCGAAGCGCGCACGAACTCGCGGAACAGCGGCTGCGGATTGGTCGGACGGCTCTTGAACTCGGGATGAGCCTGGGTTGCCACATACCACGGATGCACGTCGCGCGGCAGCTCGACCATCTCGACCAGGCGCTCGTCGGGCGAAAGACCCGAGATAACCAGACCGGCGTCCTCGAGCTGGTCACGGAAGGCGTTGTTGAACTCAAAACGGTGACGGTGACGCTCATAGACGAGCTCCTCGCCATATGCCTCGCGAGCGAGGGTATCGGCGGCGAGCTTGCACGGATAGGCGCCCAGGCGCATGGTGCCGCCCTTCTCGGTCACGTCCTCCTGCGAGCTCATCAGATCGATGACGCTAAACGGGCCGTCCGGATCGAACTCGGAGGAGCTGGCGCCGGCAAGGCCGACGACGTTGCGGGCGAACTCGCACACGGCCACCTGCATACCCAGGCAAATGCCCAGATACGGAATCTTGTGCTCACGGGCAAACTCGGCCGCGAGGATCTTGCCCTCCAGGGCGCGCTTGCCAAAGCCGCCGGGAACCAGGATGCCCGAGGCGTCGCCCAGAACCTCGGAGACATTCTGCTCGTCGAGGCTCTCGCCGTCGACCAGCTGGACGTCCACATGGCGATCGTAGAAGACGCCCGCATGGTGCAGGGCCTCGATAACCGACAGGTACGCATCGGGCAGCTGCGTGTACTTACCCACGACGGCGATCTTCACCTTGTCGGCGTGATGGTTGGCGTGATTCTGTTTGCGCAGGAACTCGTTCCACTCGCTCATGTCGCGCTCATGCGGGTCCAGACCCAGGCGCTCGCAAATGCGCAGGTCAAAGTCCTGCTCGGCAAGCAGCTGCGGAACATCGTAAATGCTCGCGCAGTCCTCGTTGGTAAAGACACAATCGGTGTCGACGTCGCAGAAGCTTGCGATCTTTCCGCGGATAGCGTCATCGATATGGTGGTCGGAGCGCAGCACGATGATATCGGGCTGGATGCCAAAGCTGCGGAGCTCCTTGACGGAATGCTGCGTGGGCTTGGTCTTGACCTCGTGGGCGGCGGCGATATAGGGAACGAGCGACACGTGGATGTAGCAGACGTTCTCGGGGCCGGCCTCCTTGCGGTACTGACGGATGGCCTCGACAAACGGTTGGGACTCGATGTCGCCGATCGTGCCGCCCAGCTCGGTGATGACTACATCGGAGCCGGTCTGCTCCTCGATGCGGCGGAACTTGTCCTTAATGGCATTGGTGACGTGAGGAATCACCTGCACGGTACCGCCCAAAAAGTCGCCGCGACGCTCGCGGGCGATCAAGCTCTTATAGATGGCGCCGGTCGTAAAGTTGGAATCGCGGGTCAGGTTCTCATCAATAAAGCGCTCGTAATGACCCAAGTCCAGGTCGGACTCGTAACCATCCTCGGTAACGAAGACCTCACCATGCTGGAAGGGGCTCATGGTACCGGGGTCGACGTTCAGATACGGATCGGCCTTCTGCATCGTTACTTTGTAGCCACGCGACTTGAGCAGACGGCCCAGCGAGGCCGCGGTGATACCCTTGCCCAGAGACGAAACCACGCCACCGGTTACGAACACATGCTTGGTCATATTGAGTTACCTGCGCTTCCCGTAGAAGTTGTTTATCCACATCTTACGGGTCTTCATTGTAATACTCGCGCCGCGGACCGTTCGCAATTTTTCTCGCGTGCGATTGCATTTCTCAATCTTGAAACAAAACGCCGCCCGGTTTCCCAGGCGGCGTCGCTGTGGCAAGGGTTACATGCTGCTATCGATCAGCAACCTCGTCCTCAAGCATTTCTTGAACGAGCATGCCGGTACGGACGCCCTCAAGATACCACTCGCCACGTTCGGTGAGGCAAATGCCATTTGCAAGCTGACCGCCGTCGTCGCTATAACGCGAGACGACATCAATCATGCCTTCGGAATCCAAGCGATCGATTGCGGCGCGGGCACGATACGGCGAAACCCCCACGCGCTCGGCAAGCGTTTTGCGCGAGAAACCATACGGCCCGCCATTGTCTTCGGTTTGCTGGTCGATCTCCATCAACACCAGCACCTCGACACGCTTCATATCGTTGACACTCGCACGACCCTTGCCCGCCATAGCAGCCTCCTCAAACCGAGCACGAGCATCTAACGCGCCGTGCGCGACCGACACACCTCACGATGGCAGGTAATATCCATCATGCGGCATCCCGCTAAGGATGAAACAGTTACGGTTATTGTATACCGCTCAAATTGTTTCTAGGCAGGTAAACAGCTATTTTTCGCCGAAATAGGCGCTTTATTGATCAAAAAGCCGTACCGGGCGCTAACCCGATACGGCCAAAATGCAGTGCAATTACTGCGGTGCTTCAAACTTAGCGATGGAAGAAACCGCGGCGCTCAAACTTGGGCTCGCAGCACACGTTGATACCCAGTTTGCGCAGTACCGTCTCGTCCGTCGGCGAGATGATAACGCTAAAGAAGGCATCACAACCGCGCAACTGCTCCAGGCCCGAAAGGACGCGAGCGGCCGTCTCACTCGTGGCCGAGGTGATCGACAGCGCCATAAGCGTCTCGTCGGTATGGAGGCGCGGGTTTTTGCTGCCCAGGAAATGCGTCTTGAGCTTGCTGATGGGCTCGATCGCCTCATCGCTAATGACCTCGAGCTCAAGGTCGACGCCCGAGACATGCTTGAGGGCGTTCATAATGAGCGAACTTGCGGCGCCCAGGCGCGTGGAGGTCTTACCGGTCACCACGGAACCATCGGGCATGACCATGGCACCCACGGGACCGCCCGTGAGTTGCTCCCTGGTGAGGGCCGCCGAGCGCGCCGGTGAGTAGTTCTTATCGATGCCGGCTTTCTTCATAATAATCTTGAGACGGTCGACTTGCTCATCGCCCACGCCGGTACGGCGCACATTTTCGACCGCGGTAAAGTAGCGGCGGACGATCTCCATCTTGGAAGCGTCGCGGCAGGCATCGTCATCGGTGATGGCAAAGCCAACCATATTGACGCCCATGTCCGTAGGGCTCTGGTAGGGGCTCTTGCCCAGGATCTTTTCCATCAGGGCACGGACTACCGGGAAGGCCTCGACGTCACGGTTATAGTTGACCGTGGTCTTGTTGTAGGCCTCAAGGTGGAAGGAGTCGATGATGTTGGCGTCATCGAGGTCTGCCGTGGCGGCCTCGTAGGCAATGTTGACCGGATGCGTAAGGGGCAGATTCCAAACCGGGAAGGTCTCGAATTTGGCATAGCCGGCGGCCGTGCCATGCTTGTGCTCGTGATAGAGCTGAGACAGGCAGGTGGCAAGCTTGCCCGAGCCAGGACCGGGGGCAGTGACCACGACGAGCGGTCGGGTGGTCTCGACAAACTCGTTCTTGCCGTAGCCATCGTCGGACACGATCAGATCGACATCGTGCGGGTAGCCCTCGATGGGATAGTGCAGCTTGGCAGGAATGCCGAGCGCGTTCAGGCGGTTGCGGAACACATCGGCAGCAGGCTGGCCGGCGTACTGGGTGATGACCACAGCCGCGACGGCAAAGCCGTTGCCGCGGAACAAGTCAACCAGGCGCAGCACATCCTCGTCATAGGTAATGCCAAGGTCACCACGAGCCTTGTTTTTCTCGATGTGGTTCGCGTTGATCGCGATGATAACCTCGACATCGTCGGCGATGCTCTTGAGCATGCGGAACTTGCTGTCCGGTTCAAAACCCGGCAGCACGCGGCTCGCATGATAGTCATCGAACAGCTTACCGCCAAACTCCAAATAGAGCTTGCCACCAAACTGCGAGATGCGCTCCTTAATGTGAGCAGCCTGCAGCTCGATATACTTCGCATTGTCGAAACCCTGGCGCATGTATGGCTCCCGTCCCGTTTCCAATTAATGTTCTAGGCGATTATAACGGAGCAGACCCTCCCCAACGCCCAAGCAATCAACTGGCACCAACCAAACACGCCATCGATAAGTTGCGGTGAAATCGTTCCCGTTTAACCCCTCAAGACGGCCAAACAGGAACTATTCCACCGCAACTTCCCCTTTTTGGTTCAAACAAACCTGGCCTTTGTATCAATAATGGAAACGTCGCAGGTGGAGCATAAGTCAGCGAAAGCCCGCCAGAGCGAGCAAGGTGACGTGAAAGAGGAGGGCATAGACCTTTTGGCCATGCCCGACGATTGAACGTCTGATTGCCGCTCTGGCGGGCTTGCAGCGTCGAGTGGTTCCGGCGTTTGGTAAAACGCCGGAACACAAGAGCGCCCCCTCCCGCGCACGGAACGGAAGGGGGCTAAAGGTAGGAGTCTACCGGTGGGTTTACCCCACCGGACAGACGATGACCAGGTGATCCTCTACAGGATCGTCAAGGTTTCCGTGGGGTACCCGTTGGGTACTTAGAGCAGCACGCAGGCGACGGTCAGAATGACGGCGCAGACGACGGAGAGCGCGACGATGAGCTTAAGGGCAAACTTGAGCCAGGTCGTCCACTCGATCTTGGCCAGGGCGAGACCGCCCATGATGGCGCCGGAGGTCGGGGTGAACAGGTTCACGACACCGATGGCGGCGGAGAAGATCATGACCATGACCTCGGGCGAGAAGCCGAGCTTAACAGCCAGCGGTCCCATGATGGGCATGGAGACGGTGGCCATACCGGAGGTCGAGGGGATCAGGAAGGACAGGCCGAAGTAGACCAGGAAGCTCATGGGAGCGAAGATCACACCGGACAGGCCAGCCAGGGCATTGGCGGCAGCGTCGAGGACGTAGACGTCGAGGCCGGTGCTAGCCATGAGGACGGAGATACCACGGGCGAGAGCGATGACGAGGACAACGGACATCATGTCGGCAGCGCCGGTGATGAAGGTGTTGACGATCTGCTTCTCGGACAGGCCACCGATGATACCGATCAGGATAGCCATGAGGAAGAACCAGGTGGAAGCCTCGTCGAAGTACCACTGGCCAATGGGCAGGCCGGTAATCAGGGCAGACCAGCCCTGGACGATGGCGTTACCGTCGGCATCGTAGACAGCGCCAGCGTCGAAGAAGTTGGCGACGCCCTCGTTGAGGTCGGCCAGCGGAATGAAGCCGACAATCATGACGACGAAGGTGAAGGCGAAGGCGATCAGAACACCCTTCTGACGACCGGTGAGCTTGACCTCCTTGTGGACCTCGGAAGCAGCCTTGCCGTGAGCCTCTTCGGCGTCCTTGAGCTCCTGCATCGACAGGATGGTGGAACCCTTGTCAGCCTTGACCTTCTTGGCATAGTTCATAACGAAGACAATGGACATGACGGTGGTAACAATCCACAGGACGGCACCGAGGCCGATGATGATGGACTGGTTCACGGCAATGTCAACGCCGGTCAGGGCGTCGACGGCAGCGCCGACGGCGAACGGGTTAACCGTAGAGCCGAGGCAGCCGCAGCCAGCGCCGAGTAGGACGGTAGCGGCGCCGACCATGGGGTCGAAGCCGGCAGCCATCATGGTAGCGGCGAGCAGGGCGTAGAAGGGAACGGTCTCCTCGCACATACCATAGGTGGTACCACCGAGGGAGAAGATGAGCATCAGCACGGGAATGAGCATGATCTCGTTGCCCTTAAGCTTCTGCACCAGGACGGCGATGCCGTTGTCCAGAGCGCCAGTCTCGGTCATCATGCCGAGGAAGCCGCCCAGGATCATAACGAAGAGGCAGACGGGCAGAGCGTCAGCGAAGCCCTTAATCGGGGCGGTGCAGAAATCGCTCAGACGGGCGGCAGTAACCGCGCCGCCGGACGTGCCGGAGACGATAACGGTAATCACTGCGACAATTGCCAGCAGAGCAAGAAGAATGGTGAACGATGAAGGCATACCGCGCTTTTTCTTAGCGGTCTCAGTCATAGTTCTCATCCCCCCTTCATAAATCATTTACTGATCTCGCCCGAAGCGGCTCTTCCGTGCCGTGCCTGCCGCTCGATGCGAGATTTTTACCAGATAAAGCCGCTCGGGGTGTTCAACAATACACCCCGAGCAAGATGCTAGATGCTCTTACTTGAGCGTGGCGTACATGACAGCCTTGATGGTGTGCATGCGGTTCTCGGCCTCGTCGAAGACCTTGGAAGCGGGGCTCTCGAAGACCTCGTCGGTGACCTCCTGCTCGGTGATGCCGAACTGCTCGCACTTCTCGGCGCCAATGGTGGTGTTGGTGTCGTGGAAGCTGGGCAGGCAGTGCAGGAAGATGGCACCCGGGTTGGCCATAGCCATGACCTCGGAGGTAACACGATACGGGGTGAGCTGAGCGATGCGCTCGGCCCAGACCTCGTCGGGCTCGCCCATGGAGACCCACACGTCTGTGTAGAGAACGTCGGCACCGGTGACGCCGTCCTTGACGTCGGTGGTCAGCTTGATGGTGCAGCCGTTGGCCTCGGCGATGGGCTTGCAGGCCTCGATGACGTCGTCAGCGGGCATGCACTCCTCGGGGCCGCAGGCCACGAAGTTCATGCCGAGCTTGGAGCAGACAACCATGAGGGAGCGAGCAACGTTGTTCTTGCAGTCGCCCATGAAGACGAGGGTCTTGCCCTTGATGTCGTAGTTGAAGTTCTCCTGGACGGTCAGGATGTCGGCGAGCATCTGGGTGGGATGCCACTCAGTGGTCAGGCCGTTCCACACGGGCACGCCGGACTTGGCAGCGAGCTCCTCGACGTCGTCCTGGGCAAAGCCGCGGAACTCGATGCCGTCATACATGCGACCGAGAACGCGGGCGGTGTCCTCGATGGACTCCTTCTTGCCCATCTGCGACGAACCCGGATCGAGGTAGGTGACGCCCATGCCCAGATCCATGCCGCCGACCTCGAAGGCGCAGCGGGTACGAGTGGAGGTCTTCTGGAAGAGCAGAACGATGTTCTTGCCCTCGAGATAGCGGTGCGGAACGCCAGCGCGCTTCATGTCCTTGAAGTTCTTGGAGAGCTTGAGCAGGTACTCGATCTCCTCGGTGGTGAGGTCGAGGAGCTTGAGGAAGCTACGGCCGGAGAGGTTAACACCCATGGTTCGAATCCTTTCGAAGAAATGAATTACATAAGTATCAGTGTTGCCCGTTTGACGGGCGAAACCGGTGCGGTTGTAGGGAGACCGCACCGGAAACGGAAAGACTTAGAGGTCCTCGCGCCAGAAGGGCATGCTCATGCAGCGCGGGCCGCCGCGGCC
>UQXP01000047.1 GCA_900545055.1 uncultured Collinsella sp. | reverse complement strand
AATCCATACGGCCTTGTCTCTTAGGATTAGTTTGAGAAGAAGTCGACAGTACATTCAGAAGCACCTGCATTCCTCAAAGAATCGTTAGATTAAAAGTAACAGACCGGATGAAGATGCGCGCGGCGGGGGCGAGGCGAATGGCTGAACGGTATCGATATGCGGGTTTAACGGCATATCGACCACATAGATTATTAACCTGCATTTCTACCCGCCCTCTTCGTAGAGCCGCCGATACGTGCTTAGCGCACCCTCGGCGCGTCCGGCAGGCTTTGCGAAATGGGATCCAGGAGACTTCGACGCAGCATCATCTTGCGGAATGCTTCTAATGAGCGTCCCATCCTTCAAAAACAGAATCTCATCGCACAATCTATCGACCGAATCCAAGATGTGGGATGACATGATGATGCACGTACCGGAATCGGCCAACTTCCTAAGAATCTCGGAATGCAAGTCCACCCTGCTGGGGTCGAGCGCGTTCATGGGCTCATCTAATAGAAGGTACCGCGCACCCGTCGCATACGCAATCGCCAGGGTAAGCTGCTGCTTCATGCCCTGGCTCAAAGTGCGGATCCTCATCTTCGCGAACTCGCCTATCTGCGTTTGTTCCACTATCTCTTCGATATCGCGAGCATGCGGCCACATATCGCAAACCATCTTGAGGTGATCTTCCGCACGCAATCCGGGATACAGCAGCGTCCCCTCACCAGGTGCATAGAAGATCATAGAACGGACCTCTCTCGCACCCGTACCCTGCACCTCATCCAGAACGATGCTCCCGTCCACGCGAGGACCCGGCAAACCTGCCATCGCACGCAGCAACGTCGTCTTTCCATGCCCGTTCGGAGCGACGAGACCGTAGACCGTACCCGGGGCAAACTCAGCGTCCACCGAATCTACGAGCACCTTCTTTCCATAAGAGATCGTCAGCGTTTGAAGGCCAATCATCGAGATCATCCCCTTTCGATCTTTGGAACACTCAGGCGCACCATCAACGGAGATACGGCGCCCAAAACCACCAGCAGAGCGCCCGATGCGCCGACGACCTCTCCAAAAGGCATCGCGTTCGTCCCTCGCCCAAGGAACCCAATCGTCCCCACCTGGGAAGCGGGATCAAACGAGGCGAATGGAGCCAGCAGCGCGACGCCCATGCCCGCGCTTTCAACATGAGCGCTCAACGAACCCAACACCAGGAGAACCGCGCAAACCACTCCGGTGACAACGGGGTTGCGGCTAATCGCTGCTGTCAACGCAGCGACGACGGAAATCACGCCGTATGCCATGACCAGCAACGGAATACTGCACAACACCGCCTCCCCCACCATGGACGTTGTCGAAGCTCCCGCCCGAATGAGAGCGACGGGATACTCCGATCCACCCGCACCGTTCTTAATCAAGGACACAACCGCAGCGGGAACCATCGACACCAAAAGCAGCGCCAAGCCAAGCAGGAGAGACAGCGCAACAGCCGTCAGAAAACGCACATGCGCTGTTGCGGGGACTTGGAAAACCAGAAGGGAACGGCACCGCAGGTAGGTGCACGCAAGCGATGTGACAACCACGGGCAACAGCCAAAACAAGGAAGGAAGCGCTGCCTGGAGATAGGAAAGGAGGATTAATGGGGGCATCTTCGTACTTAACTCGTAAACCTTGGGGTCCGGCAAGCTCGCGATCGACTCGAGCAGAAGGGCGCGCGCCTCCGCACGAGAAGGAGTCTCCGGCTCGATTCCGATCGATTGCAGGAGAGTCGCATCTGCCGCGCCCAGCTCACCTCGAGCGCGCTCGTACGTCGCAAGGCTTCGAAACCCCTCCGCAGGCATAGGCGCGTACACGAAACCCGAAAGAGCATCCCGCATGTCTTCCAGGGCCGCTTTGCCCTCGACGTCCATATTCGCAGCGTTCTGCTCTAGATACCGATCTATTGAACGGAGCTCCCCATCCCTATACCGAACAGCGGAAACGTTATCAGCGTCAGGAAACATCTCGACCAGAGCCGGGGCCAGCATCGTCGTCGACATTGCAATCGCGCATACGGCGAGGGTAGGAGAACGCAGGAGCAGTTTCCCCATCGTTCTTACGTATGCAACGGCGGAGGCACAAGCGCTCGAACGAGTTGCCGTTCTCGATGCAGTGAAGGAACCTCTCTCAAGACAAATCGGGGATATCGGGCACGCGCAGCCGCTCTTTCCAGCAACGCAAAGCAGGCTAATTGCCAGCACCTCGATCCCGATTGCGCATACGAGGGCAATCGCGCCACGCTCGAAGCAAAGTCCAGGCAGATTCACTATCTGCGTTGTCGGGTACGGGCTATAGGCGCCGACGGTCAACTCAGTGTTCGCATACGTAAGGGGATTCAACAGGGCGAACTCACGTAAAGCGATGGATCTTCCGTAATACCCGGGAACCATCGTCACCCCCATCAGGGCACATACGAACACGATTCCAAGCGTAGGGTTATTGGCAATCTTCACGGCAAGGTGAACGACAAGCGAGATGAACGCTGCCACCAAGAATTGCAAGATGGCCGTCTGCGCGAACACCAGCCAAGCCGGTTTGATAACCGGAGTCGCATATTGAATGTAGCCTATCGGATAGAACGGCGAGCCCGGGCCATTCTTCACAAGCGCGGCGATTATCCCTGGAAGATTGATGGCGAGGACGGCAAGCATTGCAAAAACACTCGCCCATACGCTCGATGCAACAAGTCTACCCAGCTCGCCCATCGGTGCCTGGATGATGAGCTTTTCACGTTTGTTAAGACGCGCGGCAAGGAACGAGACGGCAACGGCCGTTGCGACCCATAGCAAGTACTCCTTCGATCCGTCATAATAGGTGTACTCTCCATCCGATATCTGCAGAAACGGAAGTAGGGGAGAGAGCGGTGCCAAGATAAGACGTCCCGCGGCAAGAGGGTACAGAAGCGCGGGCATGCTTGATGAAGAGGTATAGACACCGTCCTCCCCCGCATTCACAAGCGCATCCGCATAGGATGCTGACAATTCCTGCTCAACACGGGTTATTCCCGACTCGAGGTATTCGACCCGTCCGTCGATGCCAGCCGCGCTCCTGAAGACGGGCAGAGCACAAAGAACCATCAACGCAACAACGACAACACAGAGCGACCTGGAGGAGAGAAGCGACCTAAAGATCGCCTTCGAGATTTTGAGCATATTCATCGCCAACCTTAACCTCATCCAGTCGGAACAGAGGGGCCGAACAAAATGCTCGGTCCTTCCTCGCATCTAGTAGGTGCTATAGACAAATTGCCATTTATCAGTTGTGCCAAGAACACCACAGGAGCACATTGCAGCGAGGCGGGATTCCCTATGATGCGCGGATCGGCGATAGCCATTTCGGTAGGAGATCGTCTTGTAAGAGATGTTGAACATCGAGATGCTGTGCCCGCTTACGCCGCGAGGACAGCTGTAGCTCCAGTAAGTATCGACGACGTCGTCCGTATACCCGAGGGGCTCAACGAGGGCACACTGGCTGCTCTCCTGGGAAGGAGGCATCGGGGTATCCGCAAAAGCGGGGGCTCCCGGCAGCAACAGACAAAGAGCGAGGCCGAGGAAAACCAAGAGCTTACACGACTTAACAGTACTGAACATAATCCTCTCCAATCTAGAGGGGTTTCGGTTGCAGCATGCTGTGATTACTTGCCGGCAAAGTCAATTTAACATAAACTGTTAAAAAGTAACCTGAGTTTTTTAAATTCTTCGGAGGTTATTATGAGTTCCGACAATCGCACTCCCCGGCTTCATTCCTTCCGCATCGCATGTGCGATAGTCTCTGCGACCCTTTGCGCCACCGCCATCGCACAAGTGGCGTTCTCCTTAAAGCCAGCAATCGAAGTGCTCGACAACCCTGTAATTGCAGACTCCCCCGCGTATCCAGCCCTTGCGATCTCGACATTGGTCCCTGCCGTCATCGGTATCGCTACGACCATCCTCAGCGCCGTTCTCGTGTGGACGATCAAGAGCGGAGACCCCTTCAAGAAAGGGTCTGCGACATGCTTGAAGGTGCTCGGCATTCTCTTCGTTGTTCAAGCTGCCACCAGCCTCTACGCCGGCTCACTCAAAACCTCCGTTTCGATGTTTGGCGGCGAGGGGGCCGTCGGCGCCCAAGAGATCGCTTCATCATTCGATTGGACCTCTCTGGTTCTCGGCATCGTCCTGTTCATGCTTTCCCAGCTCTTCTTGTACGCCCGAGAGCTGTACCTCGACTCCGACGAGATTGCGTAAGGAAACGCCATGCCCGTAATTGTTCGCCTCGACAAGATCATGGCCGAGCGAAAGATTTCCTCGAACGAACTTGCCGAAAGGATTGGAACCACGCCCGTGAACCTGTCCCGTATTAAAAAAGGGCATATTCGCGGCATTCGCTTCAACACACTCGAGCAGCTATGCCTCGCCCTTCGTTGCCAACCCGGAGACCTTCTCGAAGTCATGAGCGAAGAGGATGCCCGAAAGGAGTTCGGACTCGATTGGTCCGCCGAGGATTAGAGGGCGGTCGTACTCGCCCTGCACGCGGGGATGCGAATCGGCGAGGTCTGCGGCCTTCGGTGGTGCGATGTGGATTTCGAGACGGGCCTGATCTCGATCAGACACTCGGTGGCGTACGCGAAGGGAATGGGTTCGTTTATCAAGGACACCAAGACCCATGACGCCAGGGGTATCCCCATCGACCCGGTCGGCCTACTCCCCTTCCTGAAGGAGACCCACGAGATCGACTGCGGAAAGCTGCGCTTGCGCGGCCTTACCGGGGCGGTCGAGATCGGGGACTGCTACATCCTGTCGGAGCCGGGCGCGACCTTCGCGACGACAAGCTATATCCGCAGGGCGTTCAAGACGTTCTCGGAGACCAACGGCCTCATGGGCACCAACGACGAGCTGATCACGTTCCACGGCCTTCGCCACACGTTCGCAACGCAGTGGATCCGCCAAGGCGGCGATATCAAGGCGCTCCAATCGATCCTCGGCCACAAGGACGCCATGGCGACGCTCAACGTCTACGCCGACATCGAGCCCATCTCCAAAATCCATAACATGCTGCGCGCCACGCCGTGCCTTTGGCGCGGGCACCTCGGGCCGAGGGTCGATCCGGGTCCCATGTTCCAACAGAGGATCCAGGAGTCCATCGAGACGCTCCAGGCGTTCGGCTACGGCATCACCGAGCCGGACGACCGAAATATCGCCATACGCGACGTGAAGACGAACAGTTGGCTCTAGCTCACCGAGTACGCGGCAGTGCTGGGCCCATCCCAACTGAGGTCACGGTGGTCCGATAGGGGCGCCGCCCGCGGCATGCGCCGCGGAGCGGTATCCCCTACCGAAGGGCGGGGATGCCCTCCGCTTCCAGTTCGGAATCAGCCGTCGGAGGCGTTCGGCTGACTGCGGGAACGGCCTGTCCGCTCAATGTGTTCGGCTGAGATCGGAAATCAACCCAACACGAGCCGGACACGCGCCAGACGGCTCTTCCCCGTACGGCCTTCCCCCTTACGCTCATGTTGCAGGCATGTAACGCCGCAGCGAGCGCGCCTTTTTTGCGCCAGACAGGTACAATGATGAACACTGTACCGTAGCGGAGCGCCCCGCGCGCGCCGCAATCACGCGAAAGGGTTTCCCATGGCCGAGATCTCGTCCTCCCGTATCGTCATCACCGTCCTTGGCAAGAACCGCCCCGGCATCGTCGCCGGCGTCACCCGTGTCCTGGGCGAGGCCAACGTCGACATCCGCGACATCACGCAGTCCATTATCGAGGACATCTTCACCATGACCATGCTGGCCGATACCGCCGAGTCCAAGCTCGACTTCGCTGAGCTGCAGAAGGCCCTGGCCGAGGCCGGCGAGCTTTCGGGCGTCAACGTGTCCATCCAGCGCGAGGACGTCTTCAACTTTATGTACCGCCTGTAGCGAGCAAGCCGCTGGGGATAGCCTGACGCGCGCATGCCCATGCAAGCCACCCCGATGCGGCCCGGAGAGGAGCGCGCATGGCCTACGACGCCAAGAAAATCTATTACCGCTTCGATGACCACTTGAGCCGCCTGGTTCTGGATTACGAAGCAAGCCGCCAGATTTCGTCTGAGAGCGAAAACCTCTACCACGGCCTGCCGACCGACCCTTACGACGAGGGCCTGTTTGTCGAGCACAATGTCAAGCGCGGCCTGCGCAATGCCGACGGCTCGGGCGTGGTCGCGGGCCTCACTCGTATCTCGGATGTGCACGGCTACAACAAGGTCGACGGAAAGGTCGTGCCCGATCAGGGCAAGCTCACGCTTCGCGGCTACAGCATCGAGGATCTGGTCAACAATGCCCAGGCCGAGAATCGCTACGGCTACGAGGAAGTCGCCTATCTGCTTATCACGGGTTCGCTACCCAACAAGGAAGAGCTCGACGGCTTTTGCGAGCGCCTGGGCGCCTTTAGACATCTGAGCGACGAGTACGTCAAAGAGTTCCCTATGACCACGGTGTCGTCGAGCATCATGAACGTGCTCCAGCGCGCCGTGCTGCTGCTCTACGCCTTCGATGCCGAACCAGACGTGATCACGCCCGAGCACGAAATCGACGTCGCCATTTCCATGCTCGCACGTCTCCCGCGCATCGCCGCCTTCGCACACATGGCCTCGATCGCCAAGCTTCGCGGCTCCGAGGTTCGCGTGCCGCACCCCACGCCCGGTCTCTCCACCGCCGAGACCATCCTACAGGTCCTGCGCGGCGGCATGGCGTTCACCCGCGATGAGGCGATGCTGCTCGACGTTATGCTCATGCTGCATGCCGAGCACGGCGGCGGCAACAACTCCACCTTCGCTTGCCGCGTGCTGTCGTCTTCGGCCACCGACCCGTATTCCGCCTACGCCGCGGCTATCGGCTCGCTCAAGGGCCCGCGCCACGGCGGTGCCAATGCCAAGGTCGTGTCTATGCACGAGGACATCCGCGCACATGTTTCCAACTGGGAAAACGAGGACGAGGTCGCGGCCTACCTGGGCAAGATCCTCGACAAGCAGGCCTTCGACGGCACCGGCCTCATCTACGGCATGGGCCACGCCGTCTACACGCTGAGCGACCCACGCGCCGAGGTGTGCCGCCGTTACGCGCGCTCGCTGGCAGCCAAGAAGAACTTGGGCGAAGAGTTCGCACTCATCGAGCGCATCGAGCGCCTAGCACCCCAGGTCATGCGCGACCACGGCATGACCAAGCCCATCTGCGCCAACATCGACCTGTACACGGGCTTTATCTACAAAATGCTCGGCGTGCCCGAGACGCTCTTTACGCCGCTATTCGCCGTCGCCCGCATGGCAGGCTGGTCGGCGCACCGCATGGAAGAGCTCTTCTGCGCGCACCGCATCATCCGCCCCGCCTACCGCCCGGTTATCGAGCCGCTGGAGTACAAGCCACTCGCCAACCGATAGAACGCGGACCGTTATAGAACTCGAGCGTGGCCAGGGCATCACCGCCCTCGGCCACGCTTTTTATGCCAGCAGAAAGGGCTGCATCGAATGATTGTTTTTTCCGATATGGATGGAACGCTGTTGACGAGCGGCAAGCAGATGAGCGACGCCACCTGGGCGATGCTCGACGAGCTCGCACGTCGCGGCATTGAGTTTGTACCGTGCACGGGACGTCCGCTGTCGGGCATCTTTGAGCCCATCCTCGCCCATCCTGCCGTGCACTACGCGGTCTGCGCCAACGGTGCCAGCGTCTGGCAGCTCGACGACGGTACGCCCACCGATGCCTCGCGTGCCACGCGCATTTTGAGCCGACCGCTCGACCGCGCCATCGCCCACCGCGTCCATAGCATTGCAGCCGGCCACGATGTGACCTTCGATATCTTCGCGGACGGGCAGTGCTTCCTCCCCCGCTCGCTCTACGCGCGCCTGGACGAATTCTGCGGCGGCGACCCCCACATCGCGGCTTCGCTTAAGCGCACACGAACACCGATCGACATGGATATCGACAGCAAGATCGACGAGGTCGAGACGCTCGAACGCATCGCCATGTATTGGCACAACCCGGCCGATCGCGACGCCATCGCGGCGGCGCTCGACACGCTCGAAGGCATTGAGGTCACGCGTTCTTACGCCATGAATATTGAGGTCATGGGCGAGGGCGCCACCAAGGGAACGGCCCTCACGTGGCTATGTGAGCATCTGGGCGAGCGTCTCGCCGACGCCTGGGCGTTCGGCGACAACATCAACGACATTCCCATGCTGCAGGCAGCGGGCCACGGCATGGCCATGATCAACGCCGAGCCCGAGGATCGCGAGGCCGCCGACGCCATCACCGAATACGACAACGACCACGACGGCGTCGCCCGCACCATCATGGCCGCCCTTGCCTAGCAGCAGCAACCCGGCACTCATTGGGGACAGACTTAAATGGCTAGTCGCTGGCGGCACTCATTTAAGTCTGTCCCCAATGAGTGGTTGTTAGGGACACTCTTCGCGAAAAAGCTGCAAGGACTGTCCCCCCCCCACTAGCGGCAGAAAAGGAACGTCCCCATCTGTCGGATTAAGCGAGGCTCTCCAGCACACGGCGGAGTTCTTGCTGGACAGCGTGGTCGCGGTTGCGCCCCACCACGCGATCGGCCACCGCTTTGAGCGCCGGACGCGCGTTTTCCATCGCACAGCCCGTGCCGACAAAGCGAATGATCTCGTAGTCGTTCATCGAGTCGCCAAACGCCATGACCTCGTCGCGTTCGACGCCATAGTGCTCCATGAGCTGCTCGATTCCCGAGGCTTTCGACACACCGGGCTGCATGGCATCGATCCATGCGTTTCCAGAAGGCGCAAAGGTAAAGAGCTGGCCGAGCTCACGCTGCAGTACGTAGGCACTGTCCATAACGGCACAGTCATCGCAAAAGATACTCGCTTTGATGATATTTACGCTGGGGTCGGGCAGCACCCAAATACGCTCGGCATTGGGAAGGTCCTTATCGACCTCACGCACGAACTTGCACTCGTCATCGAGCAAAAAGGACTTGGTTCGGTCAAAGAGTGCAAGATGCAGATTGGGAAACGTCCTGACGGCTTGGGCGAGCCTTCGAATCGCCAGGTGCGAATACACCTCACGGTCCACCATCTTGCCGTCGGCATAGACCTGGGCGCCATTAGCGGCGACAAAGTCCATCTTGTCGCGAACAGGTGCAAAGAACTCGCACAGGCGATCGTAGCGACGACCTGACGATGCGGCGAAATGTACGCCATGCTCGTGTAGCGCCAGAATCAGTTCGTAGGTCTCGGGAGGCACCTGGCCATTTTCGTCAAGCAGTGTGCCGTCCATATCGGATGCAATCAGTTTAAACATAGAAAAGCTCCCTTCGGGGTTGTTGGAATCGAACGTGTATCCGATTCCAACGTACCCAAAGGGAGCTCAAATAAGACTCCGCGGTCATAAACGTTACATGGACCTAGCAAATAGCTCACGCGTGCCAGAGGTCCCACGGTCGCGGCGTCAGGCGGCACGCCAAAGAGTGCCCCCGACGACTAGTCGTTTAAGAACGTCCCCGATGACTAGTCGGCGTAGGTGAAGGTGGTGACGTCGAACATGCCCTCAGGACGGATGCGGAGCGTCGGGATCACCGGCAGGGGCAGGAAAATGATGCCCATGATGGGGTCGAGCGGCGGCTCGATGCCCATGGCGCGCGCCTTGACCATAAAGTCGTCGTGCTGCGCGGCGACGTCCTCGGCCGTGCCCTCGCTCATCAGGCCACCGAGCGCCAGCGGAATGCGCGCCACGACCTCGCCGTTGCGCACCAGCACGTGGCCGCCCTGGCCCACGGCTTCAACAGCAGCCATCATATCGGCGGCATTGTCGCCCACCACGCACACGTTGTGCGAGTCGTGGCCGATCGTGGAGGCAATGGCACCACCGGTGATAGTGAAACCGCGCACCCAGCCGCGACCGATATGCTTGCCGACCAGGCTCAGGCCAGCGGGGCCATCGCCATCGACGCCCTCGGCCTGCAGCGACACGCCGCGGCCATGGCGCTCAATCAGCATAATGCGACGCAAGTCCTCGTCAGTCTCGGGACGGACCATACCCGTGATGGCCTTACCCGGCACCACGTCAATCACAGCCTCGCCCGGCTTAAAGGCATAGTCGAACACGTCGAGCGATAGCTTCGGAAGTTTAACGGAAGCACGCAGCTCATCGGCAAGGGCCGCAACCTCGGCCATCTCGGGTGCAATCTCGCCCACAAAGGTGCCGTCCTGCGCCACCAGAGCACCGGCGGCATATACGCGATGCGGAGCCGTGGCAAACGTCAGGTCGTTGAGTACCAGCAGGTCGGCACGCTTGCCCGGGGCGATGGCGCCACGCAGTTCGTGCGGGTCGCGGCAACCGTGGTCCAGGCCAAACGCCTCGGCCGTGGACAGGGACGCCATAGAGATGGCAACCACGGGGTCAATACCGGCCTCGATAGCCACGCGGCAGGCATTGTCAATCATACCGGTCGAAAGCGCGTCGGAGGGAGCACGGTCGTCGGTCGCAAAGCAGCAGCGGCGGGCACGGGCAGGATTCTCCAGCAGCATCGGAGACAGGTTGGTCAGGTCATGGCTGCACGTGCCTTCGCGCAGCATCACGTACATACCGCGAGACAGCTTGTCGAGCGCCTCCTCGGGAATCGTCGACTCGTGGTCGGCGATAATACCTGCTGCGGCATAGGCGTTGAGGTCCTTACCGGCAACGAGCGGCGCGTGGCCGTCAACCTGCTTGGACGGCGTCTGGTTGGCAGCATCGATGCGAGCACAGGTCTCGGGGTCGGCCATAAAGACGCCCGGCAGGTTCATCATTTCGCCCAGACCAAAGACATCGCCCGGATGCTCGGCAAAAAACGCCTGCATATCGGCAGCAGAGATAACGGCGCCGGCCTGCTCGTCGGGCAATGCGGGCACGCACGAAGGCATCATGTACTTGATGGAGATGGGTGCGCGGCGGCCGTCCTCGATCATAAAGCGCAAGCCGTCGAGACCGGCAACATTGGCAATCTCGTGGCTGTCGGCAATGGCGGTGGTAGTACCGCGCGTCGCCGCCATGCGCGCATACTCGGCGGGGCGGATGTTCGAGGACTCAATGTGCAGATGTCCGTCGATAAAACCGGGAGCGAGATAGCGACCCTGGCAGTCGATGACCTCAGTTGCCTCGTAGGTGCCAGCGGCATCGTCGCGACCATCGTAGAGCACGCCGACGATCACACCGTCCTTGACGGCAACGCTACCGGGCGCCACACGCTGGCCATACACGTCGACGATCTGCGCATTGGTAAACAGCGTGTCGACGGGCACGCGGCCCTCGGCAGCGTCGATCACAGACCTCATGACCTCAACGGACATACATACTCCTTTAACCGTAGAAAACAGCTGCGGAGCGGACAGACCTTCACCGCAGCAAGCCAATAGCCATTGTATGCCCAAAAGGAAGCCCTGCTAACACCCCTTCCGCTTAACGGCACACGCCGCTCAGCGCAATGGAGACAGGTTGCTTTGCACCAATGACAAGGAATGTCCCAAAGTGCCAACAACGGAAGCGCCGATGTTTTGGCAACGACAGACACTATGACCCAATCCGAGGGCACGGAAACGACAGGAGCCCCCGCTCG
>UQXP01000046.1 GCA_900545055.1 uncultured Collinsella sp. | reverse complement strand
ACATTTGATGAAAATCTCGAAAACGAGGAAAAGCGTCGAATGTTGTGACGCTTTTTGTCCAGAGGATCGCTTCTCATCCAAAAATCCCGCTTGACTGTATTGCCACAACACAGCGCAACGTAAGGGGTGTCCGATAACGGGCGCCCCTTTTTAAGTGGCAACGTGGCCGCGAATCCGGAGCGCCCCCAACAAGAAAGGTGGGGAGATGGAAGCGGAAAAGAAGGCGTTTAAGATCACCAAGCGCGAAATTGGCTTTGTGCTGGGTATCGTTGTCTTTTTGCTGGTGAAGTTTCTTCCTTTGGCGGAGCTGAGCTCGACGGTCGAGCTCACGGTCGGCGCTCAGACCTGTCTAGCACTGACGCTCGCCACGGTGGTGTTCTGGGCATGTGGCGTGGCACAGCCGGGCTTTGTGGGCCTGCTCTACTGCGCGCTGCTCGTTCTGTTCAAGGTGTGCGTGGACGACACGGGCGCCGCGAGCATCTCGGCGACGGTCGCCTCCACGTTTAGCTCGTGGACCAAAGCTACCATGTGGCTCGTCATCGGCGCCTACCTCATCGCCAGCGCGGTCAAGGAGTCGGGGCTGGGCGAGCGCATCGCCTATGCGTTTATGCTCAAGTTCGTGCGCGACGCCAAGTCGCTCATCATCTCGATCTTCGCGCTCACCTTTGTGCTGTCGCTGCTGATCCCGCACCCGTTCCCCCGCGCCTTCCTCATCCTCGCCGTCGTCTCGGTCATCGCCGAGTCCGCCGGCTACGGTGACGATGACCGCGGCAAGCTCGGATTCCTCGTGTTTGCCGCTGCCGCCCCGGGTTCCATGTTCTTCCTGACGGGCGACTCCACGCTCAACCCGCTTGTTGCGCAGTACAGCGCCGAGGCCGGCGGCATGAGCCCGTCCTTTATCGACTGGTTCCTGTACATGAGCGTGCCCATGCTGGTTGCGCTGCTGTGTACCCTGTTCTTGGGCCTCTTCCTCTTTAAGCCCAGCAAGGAGCTCGTCTACGATCGCGAGCGGATCGTGGCCAAGCAGGCCGCGCTCGGTAAGCTCTCCGTCAAGGAGATCCGCACCATCGTGTGGCTTGTCATCGCCATCGCGCTGTGGCTCACCGTCTCGGGCGATTACATCGGCTGGGTGACACTTGCCATCGGTGTCGCGCTCGCCATGCCCATCATCGGCGAGGTCCTTACCCCCGCCAGCTGGAACGCTGTCGACATCAAGTCCCTCATGTTCCTGACGGCCGCCATGGCCGTGGGTTCCGTGGGCGGTGCCACCGGCATGAACGCCTGGATCGCCGATGTCGTGCTTCCCAGCTCCGTGCCCGAGAACATCTTCCTGTTCGCCCTGCTTGTCGCCGCGCTCTCCATGATCATCCACATGTTCATGGGCTCGGTCATGGCCGTGCTCGGCGTGTGCGTGCCGGCGTTCATCAGCTTCGCGGCCGGCTCCAGCGTGAGCCCGCTCGCCGTGGCGCTCATCGTCTTCACGTCCATCAACATCCACTACATCCTGCCGTTCCACAACCTGCCGATCCTTATCGGCGAGGGCAAGGACGCCGGCGGCTACACCTCCAAAGAGGCTATGCGCATGGGCATTCCCCTCACTGCGGTCGTCTTTATCGTCGTGCTGGTCGAGGCCGCCTGGTTCCACCTCTTTGGCCTGATGTAAGCGGTCGAGCGCTTGGGCTGTAAGCAGCCGAGTGCTCGAACTGCGAGTGGCCGAGCGTCCCATCTATGAGCGCCGCGGCCCCACTACGTTACCCAGCCCGGCGGCATCCTCGCCGCCGGGCACTCTCCCGAAAGGAGCACGCTATGTCCACTACCGATGCTTCCCAGATCCACGACCTGCGCTCCGCACTCGACTTTTTGCGCAAGATGCCGGGCCAGCTGCTCGAGACCGACACTCAGGTCGACCCGGACGCCGAGGTCTCGGGTGTCTATCGTCACGTCGGTGCCGGCGGCACCGTTATGCGTCCGACCAAAGAGGGTCCGGCGATGGTCTTCAACAACGTCAAGGGCTTTGACGACGCCAAGGTCTGCATCGGCATGCTTGCCAGCCGCAAGCGCGTTGCCGCCCTGCTCGACCTGGATGAGGAGCACCTGGGCCTCGAGATCGGTAAGCGCTTCGAGAACCTGATCGCGCCCGAGCAGATCGCCGAGGGTGCGCACGTCGACTGCCAAGAGGTCGTGTACAAGGCGACCGACGAGGGCTTTGACCTGCGCAAGATCGTTCCCGCTCCTACCAACACGCCCGTCGACGGCGGCCCCTACATCACCATGGGCCTCGCCTACGGCACGAGCCCCGACGGCTCCCAGTCCGACGTGACCATCCACCGTTTCTCCTGCGTCGACAAGGACAAGCTCGCCATGTGGATTACCCCCGGCAGCCGTCACCTGGGCGCGTTCTTTGACGAGTACTGCCAGCGTGGCGAGGATATGCCCATCTCCATCTCCATCGGTTTGGACCCCGCCGTGTACATGTGCTGCGGTTTTGAGGCTCCCACCACACCGCTCGGCTTCAACGAGCTGCAAATTGCCGGCGCCCTGCGCGGCCACGCTGTCGAGCTTGCCGACTGCGTCACCGTTCCGCAGAAGTGCATCGCCAATGCCGAGTACGTGCTCGAGGGCTACCTCATGCACGACGAGACCATCAACGAGGACGTCAACGGCCACGGCTACGCCATGCCCGAGTTCCCCGGCTACACCGGCGGCGCCAAGGTCTGCCCGGTGATCAAGATCACCGCCGTCACCACGCGCGTCAATCCCATCATGGAGAGCTGCATCGGCCCTTCGCACGAGCACGTTTCCATGGCCGGCATCCCCACCGAGGCTTCCATCTACAAGATGGTCGAGACCGCCATCCCGGGCCGCCTGCTCAACGTCCACGCTGCCCCCTGCGGCGGCGGCAAGTTCGTTGCCATCATGCAGTTTAAGAAGTCGAGCAAAAATGACGAGGGCCGTCAGCGCAACGCCGCCATGCTCGCCTTCTCGGCATTCTCCGAGCTCAAGCACGTCATCCTTGTTGACGAGGATGTCGATATCTTCGATATGAGCGACGTGATGTGGGCCATGACCACGCGTTTCCAGGCCGACGTCGACCTCATCACCATCCCCGGCTGCCACTGCCACGTGCTCGACCCGTCCAACGACCCCGCGTTCGATCCTTCGATCCGCGAGCACGGCATCGCCTGCAAGGCCATCTTCGACTGCACGGTTCCGTTCGACCTCAAGAAGAACTTCATCCGCTCGCAGTTCATGGAGATCGACAAGGACAAGTGGGCCAAGGAGATTGCTTTCTAGTAAGTAGCCCTACCAAGTAGTTAAGGAGTTGTCATGCCTGAGTCTTCTGTTCGTCCCCGTCGCATTGTCGTTGGCGTGTCTGGCGCTAGTGGTGCCGCGCTGGGTCTTGAGTGCCTCAAATGCCTGCGTCAGGCCGGTGCCGAGTCGGTGCTTGTCGTCACGCGCGGGGGAGAGATCACCATCGAGCAGGAGCTCGGCATGACGCTCGATGAGTTTGCGTGCTATGCCGATGCGGTCTATGACAACAAGAACATCGGCGCCGCCATCGCAAGCGGCACCTATCCGGTCGACGGCATGATCGTGGCCCCGTGCTCCATGAAGACGCTCGCCGGCATCGCAAGCGGCTACAGCGAAAACCTGTTGCTGCGCGCGGCCGACGTGCAGATGAAAGAGCAGCGCCGCCTGGTGCTCATGGTGCGCGAGACGCCCTTCAGCCCCATTCACATCGACAACATGGCGCGCCTGGCGCGCGTGCCGGGCGTCATGCTCATGCCGCCCATGCTCACGTTTTACAACGGCCCCGCCACGCTCGATGACGCGGTGCATCACATTGCCGCCAAGGCGCTCGAGGCCGTCGGCGTGTCATGTGCAAACTATAAGCGCTGGTCATAGGCGTCTTTAGGGTAGGATACGAGTAGTGTTTGAGCCCGCTGCCCCTGTGGGCGGCGGGCTTTGTGCGCAAAAAGGATGTGTCGGGAGGACCTATGCAGACGGGCATGTATGCGATTAGCGAGATGGCGAGTTTGTTTAACGTTTCGCGCCAAACGCTCATCTACTACGACAAGATCGGCCTGTTTAAGCCCGCCGTGGTTAACGAAAAAGGCTACCGTTTCTATTCGCCCACGCAGATCCCGCTCATGCGTCTGATCTGCATGCTGCGCGACCTAGGGCTCGAACTCGATGAGATCGACCGCCTAGCCTCGACGTTCGACATTAGCGAGATGACCGACCACCTGCGCTCGCGGGTGCAGGCGCTCGACGAGCAGATTGCCGGGCTCAAAGCCGAGCGCGCGAGTGTGCAGGAGCGTCTGAGCTTTTACGACGAGGCGGTTTACTGGCGCGAGCGCGAGGGCAAGCCGGAGCTCAAACAGTTTGAGCGCCGCTACGTGGTCTTTGAGGGGTTTCCGGGCGATATCGAGCGCGGCCGCTCGATGCTTCACCCCACGCTCATGCGGGCGATTCTGCGCATGCGTACGTTGACGGGCACGCGCCCCATGCGCGGCTGGGGCGCCATGCTGCGTCGCGAGGCGCTGCATTCCGACGACCCCATTGCCGGCGCCGGCTCCTTTGCCGTGCTGCCGCGCGGTGCCGAGGAGCTGCTGCCGAGCGATCCCGCCGAGCTGGCAGAGATCGGCATCGAAGTGCTGCCCGAGGGCACGTATCTGTGCATGAGCCGCTGGGGCATGCCATACGAGCCCGAGGGCATCCGTGCCATCGTGGCCTGCATGGACAAGCACGCACTCCAGCCCATCGGCAACGCCTACGACTTTTGCTACCTCGATACCACGAGCTACGACGAGTCCCACCAAGAAGACTTCTGCTGCATCCAGATCCCCGTCGCCCTCCAGATGTGACAAGGGGGCTGCTCCTTCGTCGCATTCGTGGTGTGGCTGCTGCCTAAACCGTCACAACATTTGATGAAAATCTCAAAAACGAGGAAAAGCGTCGAATGTTGTGACGGTTTTCCTGTCTGTGCCGGCGAGCTCCAGCGCTATCTGGGGGTATAAGGCTAGCAAGTGTTTATTTGCGAGGCCTAAGGGGCGCCCCGTATGGATATCGATAACTTTGAATGGTGGTATAGCGAGGGTGAGGCTCCGGACGAGGAGTGGGACGAGTCCATGCCGCGTGACGTGTCGAGCGACGAGGACGAGACCGGCAACGCCGCCGCCGACTCGGACGCTGCCTCCGACCCCGTCGAGCCCCTGACCTTCGAACAAGCCTGGGCCCAGGCCGAGGCAGACGAGGCCAAGGCCGACGCTACGGCCACGCTCGGCGAGCCAGCCGACATGTCGATCTCGCCGGCAAAGACCCCGCAGCCGCGTCACAGCATCGATCCCGACAGCACGGCATCCTTCAGCATTCTCGACGTGCCCTCGCAGGGCGCTCAGGCGCCCGCACCCACACGTCGCCCCAATCTGTCTCGCGAGGAAGATGCGGGACGTCGCTCGCCACTCGGTCCCATCCTCATCGCCTTCATGGCCGGCGTCATCGCTTGCTCGGCGATCGGAAATGTCTGGAGCCATGTGGAACAACAGCGCAAAGATGCCGCCAAGGTCGAGATGTCTGTCGAGCAATCGCTCGGTCGTACGCGCTCGGTACATGTGTCGGTCGAGGTCAAGGACGGCGCGACGTGGGACACCGCGCGCGGCGACAGCCAAATGCTCATTCACATCGTGGGGCGCACGCTCAAAGGGCAGACGATTGACGAGTATCAATACGTCAATTCGGCTGGTGACGGCATCGAGCTCAAGCCCGGCGACTACGAGCTCACCGTCGATGAACCGCCCGTCGCCACCGACGGCACGCGCTTCCGCGCCTCAAAGCGCATGGTTCCCGTGAGCTTTAACTCGCAGGCGCCCGATACGGTTGACACCACACCGCAGGGCGGGTTCGACCTTTACGTGGATACCCAGTAGGCGCTCGCCGCTCATTCCGCTATGGCTACTCAATAATCGCCTGCCGTCCCGTCCCGCCGCCAAGAGTGGGACAATAGCCCTCGACACTATTGTTTACTTTTGGAGGAAGTAGCATGTCTACCGTCACTACCATCAAGCGCGGCGGCCTCACCGCGGCCATCGATTCCATGGGCGCCCAGCTCACGAGCCTTGCCCTCAACGGCAACGAGTATCTGTGGCAGGGCGACCCCGCCTTTTGGGGCAAGCACGCGCCCATCCTGTTCCCCATTGTGGGTTCGCTGCGCAACAATACGGCAACGTCTGCGGCTGGCACCTGCGAGATGCCGCGCCACGGCCTCGCGCGCATCGTCGAGCACAAGCTAGTCGAGGTTTCGGAGGACGGCTCCTCGGTAACGTACGAGATCACCGATACGCCCGAGTCGCTCAAGGCGTTCCCGTTCCACTTTAAGCTCAACATGACCTATGCCCTGACTGGTGACGCCACGCTTACCCAGACCTTTGCCGTCACCAATACCGGCGACGTGGACCTGCCGTTCTCGGTGGGCGGTCACCCCGCGTTTAACGTACCGGCTCCCGGTGCCGAGGACGAGGCATTCGAGGATTACGAGCTGGCGTTTACCGAGGCTTGGACCAACGAGGCCCCCATCATCACGCCCGATGGCCTCATGACGTTCGAGGGCAGCTACAAGGCGCCCGATAACTCTGACGTGCTGCCCATCACGCACCGCAGCTTCGATAACGATGCCATCATGTTCACCGATACCCCGGGCTCCACGCTCACGCTGCGCGGCCGCAAGTCGGGCCACGGCGTCAAGATCGACTTTGAGGGCTTTAAGTACATTGGCGTGTGGTCTGCCGCCAACGACGCTCCGTTTGTGGCGCTCGAGCCCTGGACCGGTCACACCACCATGGACACCGAGGACGATGTCTTTGAGCACAAGGCCAACACCATCACCCTGGCCCCCGGCGCTACCGATAAACGCAGCTTTAGCGTCACCTTGCTCTAGAGGTTCCGCCGCTCGGTCGATGCCGCGCGCCGTCCAGAGCGATAATTTGTCATTCATAAGGCAAGGCATAGACCTTCTGGTCATGCCTTGCCTTTTTCATGCCACTTGTTCGCTCTGGACGTCGCTCGCCGGCATTGCCAAAACATCGACGTCCCCAATGACTACCGTGTGTCTATTAATTTTTCGAGCTTGTGCTGCGCCGCTGGTCGCTGGCGTATATCCTGTTAAGTCGTCAGCATACGATTCAACAGGGAAGGCAGATTATGCATTCTCCCCAACAGCGCGATGCGCAGCGCCAACCGGTGTGCAGCCGTCGCATCTTTCTGGGTAGCGCTCTCGCTGCGAGCGCTACCGTCGTCGCCGGCGCGCTTGCCGGCTGCCAGCGTCCGTCCACGCTGGAAGTTGTTCAGCCTACGACGGGCGGCGGCCGCGACGACCTGTCCGATTCCGTGATCGGCAAGGACAAGATCCGCATTGGCATGGAGGCGGCCTACGCCCCGTACAACTGGCAGGTCTCCGAGGCCAGCGAGTTCACCATCCCCATCGATAACGTGCAGGGCGCCTATGCCGACGGCTACGACGTTCAGATCGCCAAGGTTGTCTGCAAGGCCCTCGGCGGCGAGCCCGTTGCCGTTAAGCAGAGCTTTTCGGGCCTCATCGATTCGCTCAACAACGGCCAGATCGACCTCATCATCGCTGGCATGAGCGCCACGCCCGAGCGCGAGGAGTCCGTCGGCTTTTCCGACCCGTACTTCATTGGCTACTTTGGCCTGTTCGTAAAAGAGGGCTCGCCCTACCAAAACGCCACCAAGCTCAGCGACTTCAGCGGCGCCACGGTGCTCGGCCAAAAGGACACCATGCTCGATACCGTCATCGACGAGATCCCGGGCGTCGTTCACAAGAACCCGGTCGATTCGGTCCCCACGGTGTTTTCGAACCTGCTGCAGGGCACCTGCGACGCCGTGACCTACAACACCGAGAACGAGAAGGGCTATATGGCCCAAAACCCGGGTATCGTGCCGATTCAATTTGCCGAGGGTGAGGGCTTTCAGCAGGAGGTCACGGCAAACGTCGGTTGCCGCAAGGGCTCGGACAAGCTCCTTAAGCTCATCGACAAGACACTCAAGGGCATTAGCCAAGAGGAGCGCGACCAAATGTGGGACGCGTGCCTCGACCGTCAGCCGGCATAGGGAGGCAGCATGAAAACCATCAATCGTCTGGCCTCCTTTATCAAGGCCGACCACCGTTATGTGTACCTGGGCACGAGCGTTATCGCGGCGCTCGGCCTGGCGTTTAGCCAGCGCAACCCCACACCGCTGAGCTTCTTGGCTCCCACGGGCGTGTTTCAAGATTGCCTTTGGGCAATCCTGTGGGCGTGGCTCGTCGTGTCGGCGGCGGCGCTGGTCACCAAGCTTATGCACTGGAGCGACTATCGCGAAAAGTCGCCGTTCGCATCCGAGCGTTTCCGTCGTGGAGCACGTTTAGGCAGCTACGTCGTGGTCGCCATCGCGGCAGTTTTCTTTATCGACCGCTGCGTCATGTCGTTTATCGACCTGGTGCAGGTGAGCATTGTCTCGGATTCCAACCCCAGCGACTTTTTGTCGAGCCTGGTCTACATGACCTACAAGAGCGGCGACTTCTTCATTCGCGGTATCGAGATCACCATCGCGCTTGCCACCTTCGGCACCGTCATCGCATTCTTCCTGGCACTGCTCTTTGTGTTCCTGCGTATTCAGACCTTCGACCGCGTGGATAACGATCTGGTGCGCTTCTTTAAGAGTATCGGCCGCGGCTTTGCGACCATCTACTCCACCATCGTGCGCGGCACGCCCATGATGGTCCAGGGCCTGCTCATCTATTACGCGGGCTTCACCGTTTTGCGCGGCATGGGCTTCGAGACCGCTCAGGCCAACCAGATTTGGAGCACCTTCACCGCCGGCCTCGTTACCATCTCGCTCAACTCCACCGCCTACATGATGGAGGTCCTGCGCGGCGGCATCGAGTCCATCGATCCCGGCCAGGCCGAGGCGGCGCGCTCGCTGGGCCTTTCGCAGTGGCAGGCTATGCGCAAGGTCGTGTTCCCCCAGGGCATTAAAAACGCGATTCCGGCGCTCACCAACGAGCTCATCATCAACATCAAGGATTCGTCGGTGCTCTCGGTCATCGGCGTGTTTGACCTCATGTACGCCACCACCACCGTCGCCGGCGTGTACTACCGCCAGATGGAGGTCTACTGCGTGGCGCTCGTGGTCTACCTGATCCTGACGCTCGTGGCGAGCCGCCTGCTCGAGGCCTTTGGCAAAAAGCTCGGCGCCGAGGCTCCGGTCACGCTGCCCAGCTCAAACTAGGCTCAAGACGAGGAGAATTATCATGGCAGATACCGCCATTACCGGCGTTGCGGCCGCCGCACAGACCAATGAGCCGCTCATCCGCGTTGAGGGCCTGCGCAAGAGCTTCGGCTCGCTCGAGGTACTCAAGGGCATCGACCTGTCCGTTAACCCCGGCGAGGTCGTCACCATTATCGGCGCCTCGGGCTCGGGCAAGTCGACTTTCCTGCGTTGCCTCAACCTGCTCGAGACCCCGGACGCGGGCCACATCTGGTTCCACGGCCAGGACCTCACGGCCGAGCGCTGCAACATCAACAAGCTGCGCGAGGACATCGGCATGGTGTTCCAGGGCTTTAACCTGTTCAACAACATGGATGTGCTCGACAACTGCACGCTCGCGCCCGTCACGCTCAAAAAGATGAGCAAGGCCGAGGCCGAGAAGGTCGCGATGGAGCATCTGACGAGCGTGGGGCTCGAGAAGTTCGCGCACGCCGCCGTGGGTCGCCTGTCCGGCGGCCAAAAGCAGCGCGTTGCCATCGCTCGTGCCCTATGCATGAATCCGCAGATCATGCTGTTCGACGAGCCGACCTCCGCACTCGACCCCGAGATCGTGGGAGAGGTGCTCGAGGTCATGCGCAAGCTCGCTGCCGACGGCATGACCATGGTCGTCGTCACGCACGAGATGGCCTTTGCCCGCACGGTGTCCGACCGCGTGGTCTTTATGGACAAGGGCGTGGTCCTCGAGGACGCCGCGCCGGCGGAGCTCTTTGGCAACCCCAAGCACCAGCGTACCCGCGAGTTCCTCTCGCGTTATCTCGAGGATAAATAGCCGACCGCAAACGCTTACGTGGCAGGGCCGCTCCGGTGGGGCGGCCCTCGTCATCACAATCGAAAGGATGTCATGGCCGAGGTTTGGCGCTTCTTTGCGCATGAGGACGATTTTGCCGATATGGATGAGGCTGGTGCGTGCGAGCGCTTGGGCCGCGTCCTGTCGTTTCCGACGATTTCGAGCATGGATGCCGAGGCGGTGGACTGGCAACCGTTTGCCGATCTGCGCGCCTATATGCAGCAGGCTTGGCCGCGCGTGTTTGCGGCGGGCGAGGTTGAGCTCATCAACCATTCGCTGTTGGTGACGCTTGCCGGCTCCGACCCTGCGCTCAAGCCTGTCATGCTCATGGGCCACATGGACGTGGTCCCCGTGGTGCCGGGCACCGAGGAGGATTGGACGCACGCTCCCTTTAGTGGGCACGTAGATGACACCTACGTCTGGGGGCGCGGCGCGATCGATATGAAAGACCAGGTCGCGGGCATTCTCGAGGCGGTTGAATATGCGCTCGCGCACGGTTGGCAGCATGAGCGCACATTGCTGTTGGCCTTTGGCCAGGACGAGGAGACCACGCAGTGCGGCGCGGGTGCCATTGGCCGCGTGCTCGAGGAGCGCGGCGTTGAGCTTGAGTACCTGATTGACGAGGGCGACTATCGTATCGTTGAGGCTGCCGAGTACGGCGCAGGCGAGGGTTGGCTTATGCATGCCGATCTTGCCGAGAAGGGCTATGCCGATATCGTGCTCAGGACGAAGAGCGAGGGCGGGCATTCTTCCAACCCTTACGGTGGCACGTCGCTCGAAGTGCTCAGCCGCGCTATTGCCGCGATTTGCGATATCGAGTGGCCGGCGCGTGTGACCGATCTGCTTGCCGCGCAGCTCGTCGAGCTGGGGCTTTATACCGCAGACGAGATTGCTGCCAGCAAGGATGCCATCGTGCGCGACTGCCTCGCCAGCAAAAAGCTGTACCCGCTTGTGACCACCACCTGTGCGCCCACGCAAATCGAGGGCGGCAGTACCGGTGCCAACGTAATGCCGCAGGATATGTGGGTCAATATCAACTTCCGCATGCTCGAGGGTACGAGCGTGGCCGATGTCGTGGCCTGCTGCCGCGAGGCCGTTGCCACCGCTGGGCTCGCCGGCCGAGTCGAGGTCGAGCTGGGCCCCGGCAGCTCCGAGCCCTCGCCGTCCCCGCGCGTGGGCGGTCCGGGGCTCGAGGCCGTCCGCGCCATCGCCGCCCGCTATTTCCGTGATCCCAAGGGGACGGAGGAAAACGGATCGCCCGCGCTGGGCCAAGAGCCGATGAGCATCGTGCCCTCGACCGTGATTGGTGCAACCGATGCCGCCAACTACCAGCGCATTTGCCACGAGTGCATCCGCTTCTCCGCCTTTGTGGTCGACGATGATGAATGCGACCGCGGTGTCCACGGCACCAACGAGCGCATCACCCGTCGCGCCTACCTCCAAGGCATCCGCTTCCTCATCGCCCTGCTCCACACGCTCTAGAATGTGACAAAGGGACTGACCCGGGTTGATTTCCGATCTCAGCCGAACACATTGAGCGGATAGGCCGTTCCCGCAGTTAGCCGAACGCCCCCGAGGCCCCTCCCGGGCCCCGGGGGCGGCATTTTCCCAGTTGAAGGAACGGTGGAGATGTGTTTCGATGGGTCCGGTGGCCATGC
>UQXP01000045.1 GCA_900545055.1 uncultured Collinsella sp. | reverse complement strand
GGGGAAACGCAAACAGGGCCGCGACACCTATATGGCGTCGCGGCCCTTTTCCTTGGAGAAGGATCGATTGATTGAACGGGATGACCGTTCTAGTCTTCGAGTCCGCTATTGATGAGCTCCGCAATCTCAACGGGATCGGTGCTCGCACGTACTTTGTCACGGAAGCCGGCATCCATCAGCATCACGGCAGCCTTGGAGAGCAGACGCAGGTGCGTGGTTCCTGCTTCGCCCGCGGGAACATACAGCGCGAGCGCCACATCGACGGGTACGCCATCAAAGCTCGGCCACTCAACAGGCTCGGACAGTTTGAGCACGGCCACACCCGGCGTATGGATCGCATCGCTCTTGGCATGCGGAACGGCAAAACCGGCGACAAGCCCGGTCTCGGCCTCGTTCTCGCGAGCAATAAAGGCAGCCTCTACGGCAGATGCGTCATCGGCAAAGCCGAGCTCGATTGCCTGCTCGGACAAATAATGCAGGGCGTTCTCGCGCGAGGCGGCGGTATACCCGATCGTCACTTGGTTGGCAGATACAAATCCCATGGAAACCTTCCTTACAACACAGACCTGACCGCAGCTTCGATGCCGTCGGCGTCCAAGCCGTACTTGTGCAGCAAATCGACCGCAGGGCCGGACTCACCATACACATCGCGCACGCCGACGCGTCGCATCGGCACCGGATGCTGCTCCGCGAGCACCGAGGCCACGGCCTCGCCAAGACCACCGATAATCGAATGCTCCTCGGCGGTGACCACGCGACCAGTCTTCTTGGCGCTGGCAACCACCAGGCGCTCATCGAGCGGCTTGATCGTGTGTATGTTGATGACCTCGGCATCGATGCCATCGGCAGCGAGCGCCTCGGCAGCCTCAAGCGCCTCGGCGACCATGAAGCCGCATGCGACGATAGTCACATCGGACCCCTCGCGCACGACCACGCCGCGACCAATCTTGAACTCATAGTCCTCGTGGTCGTTGATGACCGGCGTTGCCAGACGGCCGAAACGCATGTAGACCGGCCCCTCAAACTCATAGGCAGCGCGCACGCAAGCGCGAGCCTCGATGTCATCGGCGGGAACGATTACCGTCATACCCGGGATCGTGCGCATGAGCGCGATGTCCTCGCAGCACTGATGCGTGGCGCCGTCTTCACCGACCGAGATACCCGCATGTGTGGCACCGATTTTGACGTTGAGGTGCGGATAGCCGATGGAATTACGCACTTGCTCGTACGCGCGGCCGGCGGCGAACATGGCAAAGGTGCTCGCAAAGGCGACGTGGCCCGTGGTCGCAATGCCGGCGGCGAGCCCCATCAAGTTACTCTCGGCAATGCCGGCGTCGTAGAAGCGCTCAGGGTGCGCAGCCTTAAACTTACCCGTCTGCGTAGCGGCAGCCAGGTCGGCATCGAGCACTACAAAGTCATCGTGCTCATTGCCCAGCTCGACGAGCGCCTCGCCGTAGCTTACGCGCGTGGCGACTTTTTTGACCTCTGCCATTAGAGCTCCTCTCCTGCTGCCGCGAGCCCGGCCATGGCCTGCTCAAACTGCTCGTCATTGGGCGCCTTGCCATGCCAACCAACCTGGTTCTCCATAAAGGAGACGCCTTTGCCCTTCACCGTCTCGGCGATGATAGCGACGGGCGCGCCGGTCACCTCACCAGCCTCAGCGAAAGCCGCCTCAATCTGCGCCATGTCGTTGCCATCGGCTAGCTCTATCACATGCCACTTAAAGGCGCGGAACTTGTCAGCGAGCGGCATCGCCGAGTTGACCTCATCGATCGTGCCGTCAATCTGCAAGCCGTTGTGGTCGACGACGGCAACAAGATTGTCGAGCGCATGGTTGCCGGCAAACATGGCCGCCTCCCACACCTGGCCCTCCTCGCACTCACCGTCGCCCAGCAACGTGTAGACACGGTAGCCGTCGCCCCAGTGCTTAGCGGCAAGCGCCATTCCAACTGCAGCAGAGATGCCCTGACCGAGCGATCCGGTGGACATATCGATGCCCGGGGTGTCGTTCATGTTGGGATGGCCCTGCAGTCGGCTGCCAATATGGCGGAGCGTCTCGAGCTCTTCGACGGGAAAATAGCCGCGATTTGCCAACACCGAATACAGGCCCGGCGCCGCGTGACCCTTGGAGAGCACAAAGCGATCGCGATCGGCCTTGCGAGGGTCGGCAGGATCGATATTCATTTCCTCAAAGTACAGATACGTCATGATGTCGGCAGCACCGAGCGATCCACCCGGATGTCCCGACTTGGCCGCGTGAACCGCAGTCACGACACCCTTCCTGACCTCATTGGCGACCTTCGCCAGCTCCTGGTTGGTCATATGAATTCCTCTCTTGAGAACAACCCCGGCACCGGATGACGCGATGCCGGGGCAATCCACTCGTTAAGCCTGAGCGACGACCTTCTGCCAGTCAGCCTCGAACGAGGCAAGGCCCTGGTCGGTCAGCGGGTGATGCAGGCATTTCTTAAGAGCAGCCATGGGGACGGTCGCAATATCAGCGCCGAGCAGCGCCGCCTGGGTCACGTGGTTAGGCGTGCGGACGGATGCGGTAATAATCTCGACGGTGTCATCGACGTTTTTGCCCGTCCAGTCATAGTTCTTGATGCAGGTCACAACGTTGTCGAGCTGCGAGATACCGTCCTCGGCGATGTCATCGAAGCGTCCCACAAACGGGCTGATGTAGCGAGCGCCGGCGTTGGCGGCCATAAGGGCTTGCGTCGGCGAGAAGACGAGCGTCATGTTGACGCGCACGCCCGCATCGGCCAGAGCGCGGCAGGCGGCGAGGCCGGCCTCGCACACGGGGAGCTTGACCACAATGTTGGGAGCCAGAGCGGCAAGACGCTTGCCCTCCTCGATCATGCCCTCGGCAGTGGTCGCGGTGGACTCGGCGGACACGGGCAGCCCCTCGCAAAGCTCGGCGATCTTGAGCATGTGGGGCTCAAAGTCGGCCAGCTTGCCGCCGGTCTTAGCGTACAGGGACGGGTTGGTGGTGACGCCGGCAAGGCAGCCCCAGCTCTTGGCCTCGGCGATCTCATCAAGGTTGGCGGTATCGATAAAGAACTTCATGGTGCAAACTCCTTCAAATGAATTGCTAGTAATCCTAAGGACAGCGGCCCAATCGTCGGTCAATCCAACGTCAGCGAGCGGGCAGCTGCCGTGGCAAGGTGGTGCGAAAGAGGAGCGAAGCGTACTTTGGTACGCGAGCGACGGCTTGAGCGCCAGATTGCCCGGCAGATGCCCGCGCAGCGTCGACCGGTCCGGCGTTTGTCAAAACGCCGGAACTACCTAGTCCTCGAGAGCCTTCTCGATGCGGCTCGTGACGCCCTTGAGGTTAAGACCGACGACGTACTGCTTGATCGGGCGCTTGATGTGCTCGATCACAAAGCGCTTGCCGTCGATGTCCTGGGCAGCGAGGTTGCGGTAGAGCTTCTCGACCTGCTCCTTGACCTCGGGATCGTTAAAGGCGTAGTGGCCGGAGACATCCAGGATCTTCAGGCTGAGCTCGTCGTCGGCCAGAATGTCGTCAACCTGCAGGTTGACATCGTCGCCGGTCATCCACTTGCGCCAGCGCTCGGTCTTGATAGCCTTGACCAGCAGCGTGTGATACAGGTCGGAGGGATCGTCGCACAGGCCGTTGTCGACCAGAATCTGCTCGGTAGCGCAGAGCTTGAGGTAAGCGCGGGTCTCCTCGGTGCCGTACTGAGGGGCAACATTGGAGGCCGTCACGTGAGCCGGGATGTGCTCGAGCAGCGTTGCGTCATCCAGATAGTCGGCGTTGTGCTCCTTCAGGCCCACGCCGTAGCGCTTAGCCATGTCGGCGAGCTCGCGGGCATTCTTAAAGTTGTAATGACCGACCTGCTCGGTCCAACGGGTGAGCGTACCGGTCTGGCCGACGATAAAGGTGGGCATGGGGCAGCCGCGCTTCTCGAGCTCGGGCTGCAGCTGAGAAATGAACTCCTCGTACTTATCGGTAGAGGTCAAGCCGCCATTGGTCTCCTCGGTACCGACCTCATAGGCAACCTCGGGCAGGTTATGCTCGCGACGGTACTGCTCAAGGTAGTCGATAAGATCGATCGTGCGGCGAAGCACCACGTCGAGCGGAATAACCTTGCCGATCTGATAGGGGTCCTTGGTGGGGTCGACCATCAGCAGGTCAAAGCCTGCCTCCATGTCGGCGACGAAGGACTTGCGGGCGAGCTCCATGGCCTCGTCCTCGGGCAGGTGGGCGTTACGCTCCTCGTCGCGCTGCCACGGGCCGCCGTGATCGCGGCACAGGTAGTACGGACCGGTGTAACCCACCTCGTCGGCAACCTTCTTGATGTCGGCGGCAAAGCGCGTCTGGTCCCAACCGTTGACGTAACCGGCGCCCATCTCGTCCATATCGACCTGGTTGCGGCTGGCGATAAACATGGGCGGGAAATCCTCGTCCTTGGCAAGCTCGAACACGGCCTGAATCAGGTTGGGGCTCATGGGGCCAATACCGACCATGGTTGCGTGATCGCCGCTATCCTGCAGCTTGAGCATGCCCTGAACGGCCTGGCGGATGGTGAGGTTGGACATTTTGTTCTCCTTCTCCAGAGGATTTTTGACAAAAGTTCCCTGGGACCCAGATGTGGGCCCTATCAGTACGAATGGATTTTGTTGTGTAGGGGCGGTTGTGCGGAGTCAAATCCATCCCTCCGCACAACCGGAGTCCTTAAAGGTTTACTTGGCCTGCTTGTCGAGCGTGGGCTTCATGGCAATCAGGATTGCAGCGGCGACCACGGCGCCAATCACGATGTCCAGGCAGAACAGCGCGACGTTGTTGGTGGCAAGGGCGACGATAAAGCCACCGTGCGGGACGTAGCAATCGATGCCCTGGAAGGCGGCAAGCGCCGCACCCACGGCAGAGCCGATGCAAATGCCGGGAAGGGTGTGACCGAGGTCCTTGACCGCGAAGGGGATAGCGCCCTCGGTAATACCGATGCAGCCCATGAACAGCGCGGAGATGCCCATCTGGCGGTCGGCGTCATCGAACTTGTTCTTGGCGATGAGCGCAGCGAGGCCACAGGCGATCGGGGGAACGGCGACGGCGACGCGGAACATGCCGTTGGGGCCATAGATGCCGGAGGCCATGATGGCCATGGTAAAGGTCGAAGCGGTCTTGTTGATGGGGCCGCCCATATCGAAGGCGGTCATAACACCAATGACCAGGCCCAGGACGACGGCGGAGCCACCCTGCAGGCTACCGAGCACGCTGGTGAGCCAATCCATCACGAAGCCAAGCGGCGTGGCCAGGATGTAGATGTAGGCCATGCCCAGGACGAGCGAGGTCAGAATCGGGATGATCAGGATCGGCATGATGGTCTGGATGGTGTTGTTGACCTTCCAAGTCTTCATCCAGCGGACAAAGTAACCGCAGATGACAGCCATGATCATGGCGCCCAAGAAGCCGGTCGAAACGCTGTTGCCGCTCGGGGTGACGACGGCGTTGTTGACCAAGTAGCCCAGGACAAAACCGGGGGCGAGCGCGGGCTTGCCGGCCATCGAGTAGGAGATGTATGCCGCAAGCACCGGGATCATCATGGAGATGCCGGCCATGCCGATGGTGTTAAGGCTCACCATCAGCGGGTTCGTAACCTCCATGCCGTTGGCGCCGGCGGTACCGGATGCCAGCGAGAAGGCAAGAAACACGCCGCCGATAACGACGATGGGGATAAAATAGGAAACGCCGGTATTGAATGCATTGAGCAGCGTCTTGCCAGGATCGGCAAAGATAGACTGCTTGGACGCCGGTGTCGGGGCCTGCGGGGCAGCGGAGACGGCCTTCTTCTCTGCCTTGGCCTCGGCCTTGGGCGCGTCAACGGCGCCACCCGTCGCCTTGATGATCTCAATGGCCTGGTCGATGATCTTTACCGGATCGGCGATTACATCCGAGGTGCCGACCTTCAGGAACTTGCCCTCGGCCATCTTCTGCTCAAAACGGTCCTCGTTCTCGACACCCACGTCGACGGACTCCAGGACCAGGTCGGCGGAGTCCACGTCTTCCTGCGTGAGCTCATTCTCGATACCCAGGCCACCCTGAGCCTCGACCTTGCACTCGATGCCACGGGCGGCGCATTCATCCTGAATCGCCTTCTGGGCCATATACGTGTGGGCGATACCCACAGTACAGGCGGCAACGCCTACGATCTTCATTGCTTCCCTCTTTTCATAGAGTTGCGTGCGCAAGACACCGTTTGCGGAGGCCTCCGGAGCATCCCCTGCCGTTTGGACTTGCTGTCTTTTCGACAAGAACAATATAGGTGCTCGTTTTTCTTAATGCCAGCTTATTTCGGTAAACGCGCAGGTCAGAGCGTTGGTTATGCGATTTAGTTATGCGTTTAACCAAAAATGAATCCTGCGATTTTGCCCTCGATTTCAAAAGTCAAGAAGTATTTGATTTTCTCGGTAGACGGCAGATGCGCATGCCGGTCACAAATTTCGACCCCACCCGTATGCCGCATTTGTTGCATACTCATATGAAAGGAAAAAGCCGCTCACCGAAGCGTATCCTTCACCAAGACTCAAAGTCATCATGTTGGAAAATGCTCATCTGTCGGAAGGAGTCGCTGTGGCAAAACAGCGCGTTACGATCGCAGACGTCGCTCGAGAGGCGGGAACCTCGACGGCAAGCGTCTCGTATTACCTCAACGACAAACGAGAAAAGCTTAGCGAGAAGACGCAGAACAAAATCGCGCGCGTCATTAAGGAACTCGGATACGTTCCCAACGCCCAAGCGCAGACGCTCACCGGCAAGCAAACCCACGTCATTGCCATCATCATTTTGGATAACACCAACAAATGGGCGGGGCTCGTTCTCAATGGCATGGAGCAGGTCATGCTCCCCGCGGGCTACCAGACGGTCGTTTGCACGAGCAACTTTAACCCCGAGACCGAGCTCATGTACGTCGACAAGATGCTCTCGCTGGGCGTCGATGGCTTTATCATCCAGCCCACGGCAAACTTCAAAGCCGTGCATGACCGCATTAGACGCGCCGGCAAGCCGGTCGTCTTTTTCGATGCGGCCATCTATAGCCCAGGTACCAGCTGGATCAAAACCAACCTTTACGACGGCGTGTACAACGCCACACAGGCACTCCTCGACGCCGGCTACGAAGATTTCTTTTCCATTGCCGCCAACATGACCGAAATGCGCACCCGCATGGAGCGTTTTCAGGGGTATGCCGAGGCGCTGGCAGCGAACGGGCAGCTCTACAAAGCGATTCCCATCGATCACAACAAGCCGTCAATCAACGAGCTCACCGAATACTTTAAATTCAAGTTCAATCCCGCCAAGCGAACCCTTATCTTCGTGCAAAATCAGTGGGCACTTCCCCGTGTCTACAAAGCCCTCCAGCCAATGGCCCATCTGCTTCCGCAGCAAATCGGCCTTTTGGGACTCAACTGCGAAGACTGGACTAATCTCACCACACCGACCGTCTCCACCATCATCGAGCCCGTCGACCAAGAAGGTCGCGAAGCAGCCGAGATGCTGCTCGCCCTACTTGATGGAAGCAGCGAACCCGGCGAGCAGCGCATTCTCGAGTGCAAGCTCAACTGGCTCGACTCCACCTCGATCTAGACCGCGGGACAAATGAATCCGTAGCGTTTGTCCCAAATCTTGAGTATTTGTTCGGTGGAGCGGCCCCTGCCGGCTCCTGCTAGACTGGTAGATTCCCAACCGTCCATCCAGGAGCCTCAATGTCGCGCAAGTCCACCTACAAGCAAGTACTTTCCATCGGCACCGCCGTGGTGCTGGGGTTTGCGCTGTTTACGGGATCGCTCGACGGAGCGCCCAAGCTGCTGTCGCCGCAAAGCGATGAACAGGCGGCGGCTCTGGCCGAAAAACAAAACGAGAGTCCCAGCCGCACCGACGACGAGGCGGACCTGGTCGCCCGGCTCGAATCGGGAACAGCGAGTTCCTCGGACTCTCAAAATAGCCAAGACTCTGGCGATGGCTCCGATTCCGCCGCAACCGACACCGGCGACGGCGCTTCCGCGGACAGCGCCGCCACCCCCATCGACGAGGTCGAAAACCCCGACCTCAACCGCGCCCGCGGTGTTTATCTCAGCAGCATTCCCGACTATGCCGGCAACCCCTACGTTGCCCTTCGCGCCGACAGCACGCACCCGCTCGGCACACCATCATTCACGCTCGATGAATACGAGCGCGCTACAGAAGAGGGCTGCTTTAAGAAGTTCTCCAAGCTCGACAGCCTGGACCGCACCCGCAAAGCACTCGCCTGCGTGGGCCCCGAATCACTCGGTCAAGGCGAGCGCGGCGATATCTCGCGTATCCATCCTGCCGGTTGGCACCAGCAGCGCTACGACTTTATTCCGGGCCAGAGCCTCTACAACCGCTGCCACCTTATCGCCTGGTCGCTCTGCGGCGAAAACGCCAACCGCAAAAATCTCCTCACCGGCACGCGCTATCTCAACGAAACGGGCATGCTGCCGTTTGAGGAGCAGATTCTCGGCTACATCCGCGACACGGGCAACCATGTGCTCTACCGCGTCACGCCCATGTATAACGAAGAGGAACTTGTCTGCCGCGGTGTGCGCCTTGAGGCGCAATCGGTCGAGGACCACGGCAAGGCCCTGTGCTTCCACGTGTACTGCTATAACCTACAGCCGCACGTTCAAATCGACTACGTCACCGGCCGCAACCAGGCCTCGGGGAACTAGCCCCAAGCCACGACAAGAACCGATTTGCAACCCCACCGGGGACCAAAAAGGGCCGCCCTGGATTGCCCAGAGCAGCCCTTGCATCGGTATGCATGTTGCAGGCAAAGTCCCACGCTACTTGGCGCGGCCCTCCTCATAGCGCTCCACGAGCTTGGCCTGAACGTCATAAGGCACCTGCTCATAGCCAGCGGGCTTCATGGTAAAGTCACCCGTGCCGCGCGTGATAGAGCGCAGGCGCGTCGAGTAATCCGTCAGCTCGGCCAGCGGCGCCTGGGCGATGACCACGGTGTCTCCGCGCTCATCGGTCTCCATGCCCGTCACGCGACCGCGCGATGCCGAGATGTCGCCCATCACGGCGCCGGCGTAGCTCTCGGGGATAGTCACCGTGATTTCCTCGATGGGCTCCAGCACCACCGGATCGGCATCGGCGCATGCCTTGCGCAGGCCGATGCGAGCCGCCGCGCGGAACGCCATCTCGTTGGAGTCGACGCTGTGATACGAGCCGTCGTACACAGCCACGCGAATGCCCGTGAGCGGGTAGCCGGCAATAATACCGTCCTTCATGGTCTCCTGGACACCCTTGTCCACGGCGGGGATCAGCGAGCGCGGAATACGGCCACCTACGACCTCGTCCACAAACTCATAGCCATCGCTCGTGCCGTCGGGCCCAATGAGCGGCTCCACGCGCAGCCAGCAGTCGCCGTACTGACCGGCGCCGCCGGTCTGCTTCTTGTGGCGACCCTGAGCGCTTGCCGTGCGGCGGATGGTCTCGCGATACGGAATGCGGATCGGCACGCTCTTTGCCACAACCTTGGTGCGATCTTCCAAACGGTTGAGCAGCACCGAAACCTGCGCCTCACCCACGGCGGAGATGATAGTCTGCCCGGTCTCCTCGTCACGATCGATGCTCATGGTCGGATCGGCCTTGCAGGCCTTCTCGATAAACGTGTAGAGCTTCTCTTCATCGCCGCGTTTCTCGGCCTCGATGGCGATGCGGTACTGCGAGTTGGGGAACTTAAACGCCGCAGCCTCGACCTTGCCGGTAATCGAGAGCGTATCGCCCGTCTCGGCCGCCAGCTTGGGCGCCACGATGATATCGCCGGCATAGGCGTGACCGACCTCGGTCATGTCGCGGCCGCACATCACATACAGGTGAGCCAGACGCTCACCCTTGCGCGTACGTGCATTGATCAGCTCAAGGCCCGGCTCAAGCGTGCCCGTCAGCACTTTGATAAAGCTGATGCGACCCTGCTGCGGGTCGGCCAGCGTCTTAAACACAAATGCCACCGGACGGTCATCGTCGCTCGAGATCTTGAGCGAATCACCGTCGATGAGCGGCATCTCGCCGTAGTCCGTCGGCGCCGGGAAGTACGTGGCGATGTCGTCCATCAGCGAGTTGACGCCCTGCTCCTTAATGCAATCGCCCGCAAAGACCGGCACAAAGATGCGCTCGGCGATTGCCTTGGACAACAGGCCCTCGAGCTCCTCCTGCATCAGCGTCTCTTCGCCTTCCAGGTACTTCATCATCAGCTCATCGTCGGCCTCGGCCACCAGCTCGCACAGATGGTCGTGGGCTTCCTCGGCCTGGGCACGATACTCCTCGGGAATCTCCGACTCAGTGGCTTCGGTGCCGTTGCAATGGCGCGCCTTCATGCGCACCAGGTCGATGATGCCGTCAAAGTCCTCGCCCTCGCCCCAGGGAAGGGTCACGGCGCCCAGGCGCGTGCCAAAGCGCTCCTGCAGCAGGTTCATCGTGGTCGTAAAACTGGCCTCGGAGCGCGACAGGCGGTTCACGAACACCGCACGCGCCAGGCGCAGGTCCTCGGCGGCATACCAGAGCTTAACCGTCGTAGGCTGCGGGCCGGCCTCGGCGTCGACCACAAACAGAGCCGTCTCGCAGACGCTCATCGCGGCAAAGGCGTCGCCGATAAAATCGGGGTAGCACGGGGCATCGAGCACATTGATGCGCACGCCCTTCCAGTCGATCGGCGCAATGGTCGTCGAGATGGAAAACGCACGCTTGACCTCTTCGGGGTCATAGTCGAGCGTGGGCTTGGTGCCGTCGTGGCCGCCCAGGCGGGCGGTCTTGCCGGAAAGGTGGAGCATGGCCTCGGCGAGTGAAGTCTTGCCCACCCCGCCTTGGCCTACGAGCACCACGTTCCTTACGTTACCGGTCTTGGGAGCACCCATGATGACCTCCTTGCAGGGCCGCGCGCAATGCGCGACGCCAACGGGGAGAGTTCGCGGTCGGTGCCGTCCCGGGAGCAGCATGGTCGGCAGCCGAGCCGACTCACCCTCCAAATGTCCTATGCCACCACCCTACCCTCACGGGCGGCTGTCCATGCATAACTTTCGGCGCACGTATGAATACAGGCGGCGAGAGGGCAGGGCAAGTATGCCAGGCGATTATTAAACCCCATCGATACAAATAAAAGCCGCCGCAGACCATAAGACCTGCGGCGGCTTTTTCTCAATACATAGATGAGCCTAGCCCTCGATACGGCTCAAGAACTCACGGGTACGTTGCTCACGCGGATGGTCGATAACCTGCTCGGCAGGCCCCTCCTCGACAATGCGGCCGCCGTCCATAAAGACCACGCGGTCGGCAACATCGCGCGCAAACTGCATCGCGTGGGTCACGATCACCATCGTCATGTTCTGCGCAGCGAGGTCCTTAATGACACGCAGCACCTCGGCCGTCAGCTCGGGATCGAGCGCCGAGGTCGGCTCGTCAAAGAACAAGATCTCCGGGTCGAGCGCCAAGGCGCGGGCAATACTCACGCGCTGCTGCTGACCGCCCGAAAGCTCACACGGAACCTTGTTCTCGTTGCCCACAAGCCCCATCTGAGCAATCAATTCATGCGCACGAGCTTCCGCCTGCTCGCGCGGGCGCTTAAGCACGCGGATCGGCGCGTCGATGATGTTTTTCATCACGGTATAGTGCGGGAACAGGTTGTAATTTTGGAACACCAGGCCGAATCGCGAGCGCGCCTGTTTGGGCACATCGCCCTTCGCATAGACCGCGCCCGAGCCCGCATCCGTCGCAACGGCAAGGTCGCCAAACGAGAGTGAGCCTCCGTCGAGTGTCTCGAGCAGCGTGGCACACCGCAGCAGCGTGGACTTGCCGCCACCCGAAGGCCCGATAATCGCCACGACCTCGCCACGCTTCACCTCAAGCGAGATATCCTTGAGCACCTCATTGCCACCAAACGCCTTGCGCGCGTTCGATATTTTCATTACCGAATTAATCATGGTAGTAATCCAATTTTTTCTCGGCGACGCCCAGCAGCATCTCGACCACAAAGTTAAAGACCCAGTAGATCAGCGCCGCGATCGCAAACGGCACCATGCTCACTTGCGAGGCAACCAGCGCCTTGGCCGTCGAGAACATCTCCCCCACGCCGATGGCAAACGCCAGCGACGTGTCCTTGACCAGCGTGATGATCTCGTTGCCCATCGCCGGCAGAATACGCTTGGCGACTTGCGGCATCACAATGTACAAAAATGTCTGCAGACGCGAATAGCCCAGCACCTCGGCTGCCTCGTATTGACCGCGCGGAATGGACTGCAGGCCCGAGCGATAGATCTCGGCAAAGTAGCCGGCGTAGTTGATGATGAACGCCACAACGCACGCCGCCCACTTGGAATCGGGCGTAAGCGAAATGCCGAACACGTAATACGGGGCAAAGTAGATGGCAAACATCTGCAGCATGAGCGGCGTACCGCGCATGACCGAAATGTAGATGCGCGCAATCCAACGCAGCGGCGCGACCTTGCTCATGCGCATGAACGCCACGGGAATTCCCAGGGGAATCGACCCGAGCAGCGTCAGCATAAACAACTGCAAACTGACCAAGAATCCCTGGCCAAGCATTTGCATCATGACTTGAATAGACATTATTTCAAAACCCAGTTGTCGAAGGATAGACCGTAATCTGCGTACTTGTCGCACAGGTCCTTG
>UQXP01000044.1 GCA_900545055.1 uncultured Collinsella sp. | reverse complement strand
GCCGGTACGGCTACCACCCGTTTGTCTTATATCCGGCTCGAAGCAGGCCGACTACTTCTTAATGCCGCGTCCCAGGCGCTCAGCGACCGACGCCACGGCACTCTCGTCGACCGAGCCGCAGCTCACGCAGCCATCGTGGGCACGCATCTGGCCGGTGACCTCGTCCATCGCGAGCGGCGCCACCTTCTCGAGCTTAAAGCCCTTGCCGGCGCGCATGTTTTCCTTGGCCACACTGATCATGAGCTTAATGCGGTTGAGCTGGTTGACCTCGGATGCACCGGGGTCGTAGTCCACCGCGACAATGTTGCTCTCGGGGTGCTGACGGCGCAGCTCCTTGATCACAGCCTTACCCACTACGTGGTTGGGCAGGCACGCGAAGGGCTGCGTGCAGATGATGTTGGGCGCACCGTGGTCGATCAGGTCGAGCATCTCGGCCGTGAGCAGCCAGCCTTCGCCCATGTTGTTGCACACCGAAAGCACCGTACGAGCCTTGTCCGCCATGGTGCCGATGCGCTCGGGAGCCTCAAAGCGGCGAGACTTTTCGAGCATCTCCTCCACCGGCGTACGCATCCAGTCCACGAGTTTGATGAGCGCCTGCATACCAGCGCGCGTGGTAGCAGAGCTACCCAGCTCATCCTTCTGCAGCTCGGCGTTGCTCATGGAGTACAGGAAGAAGTCGAGCAGGCCCGGCACCACGGCCTCGCAGCCCTCGCGCTCGATCACATCGACCACGTGGTTGTTGGCTGTGGGGTGGAACTTGACCAAGATCTCACCGACCACGCCCACGCGCGGCTTGGTGCCCTCGCCCACGAGCGGCATGGTGTCGAACGCGCGGATGGCCTCGCGGCACAGCTTGGTGTAGTTGTGGCGGTTAAACTTGGGCGCCAGCTTGCGAGCGCGCGCCATGTACTCCTCGTAGAGCGCGTTGGCGGCACCGGGCGTAGCCTCGTACGGGCGGCAGCGATAGAGCATCTGCATCATCACGTCGCCAAAGAGCACCGCGTAGACTGCCTGCTTAAGCAGCGCCGGCGTAATCTTAAAGCCAGGGTTGTCCTCGCCCAGCGCCACGGCCGAAAGCGAGATCACCGGGATCTCGGGGTGGCCGCTCTCGCGCAGGGCCTTGCGGATGAGTGCGATGTAGTTGGTGGCACGGCAGCCGCCGCCGGTCTGGCTGATAACCACGGCTGTCTTGGACAGGTCGTATCGACCGCTCTCGATGGCCTCCATAATCTGGCCCGTTACCAGGATCGACGGATAGCAAATATCATTGTTCACATAGCGCAGGCCGGCCTCGACGGCATCGTGATCGGTCGAGGGCAGCAGCTCCAAGTTGTAGCCAGCACCACGGAACACCTCTTTGACCAGGTCAAAGTGGATCGGCGCCATCTGCGGGCACAGGATGGTGTAGCCCTCCTCGCGCATCTGCTCGGTAAAGGGCACCTTGGGCCACGCGGTCGAAGCACTCTCGCGCTGCGCCTCGAACGTGTACTTGCGGCTCGCGAACGCGGGGGCATCCGTGGAGGGCGCCACCGGCGCGGCATCGCCCTGCTCGTAAGTCTCGCCCGCGGCCGTAGCCTCGGCCAAGCGCTCGGCCTCCTGGTCCTTGAGTGCCGCCATGAGCGAGCGAATACGGATACGCGCGGCGCCCAAGTTGGACACCTCGTCAATCTTGAGCACGGTGTAAATCTTGCCGCTGGCCTCCAGGATCTCCTGCACCTGATCAGTGGTCAGAGCGTCCAGGCCGCAGCCGAAGGAATTGAGCTGGATCAGGTCCAGGTCGTTGCGCATCGTCACAAAACGGGCGACGGCGTACAGGCGGCTGTGATACATCCACTGATCGACGACGCGAATCGGACGCTCGGGCTTCACCAGATGCGCGAGCGAATCCTCGGTAAAGACCGCAAAGCCAAAGCTCGAGATAAGCTCGGGCAGGGCATGGTTGATCTCGGGGTCGTTATGGTAGGGACGACCGGCGAGCACGATGCCGTGACCGCCGTGGTCCTCGACCCACTTGAGAGCCTCCTCGCCCATGGTCTGGATATCCTCGTGGAAGCGCGCGTCGGCCTCAAAAGCAGCGTTGACGGCGGCATCAACCTCGGAGCGCGTGATTTTAGGACCGCGCACGCGACCGCGACCGGCCTCAGCATCGGCCACACGGTCGACGGCGAGCACCTGGTACAGGCGGCGCTTGAGCTCGGTCTTGTCGTGATACGGCACAAACGGATACAGGAACTCGATGTTCTGCTCGCGGATCTCGTCAATATTGAGCGCCAGCGCCGTGGGGTAGCTCATGACGATGGGGCAGTTATAGCAGTTGCCAGCCGTCGGATCCTCCTTGCGCTCCCAGCGCACGCACGGCATCCAAATGAAGTCGACATCGCGGTCGATAAGGTTCATCACATGGCCGTGGCTCATCTTGGCCGGATAGCACACGCTCTCGGACGGCATGGACTCGATGCCCGCCTGGTAGGTCTTCTTGCTCGACTGGTCGGACAGCTGCACGCTAAAGCCTAGGCGCGTAAAGAACGCGTGCCAGAAGGGGTAGTTCTCGTACATGTTGAGTGCACGCGGGATACCCACGGTGCCGCGCGGAGCCTCGTCGGGGCTCAGCACCTCGCGGTTAAACAGCAACTCGTTTTTCTTTTTGAAGAGGTTGGGGGCCTCGGTCTTTTGCTTTTTGTGGCCGGCGCCCTTCTCGCAGCGGTTGCCGGTAATGAAGCGTCTGCCGCCGCCAAAGTCGTTGACAGTAAGCTGGCAGTTGTTGGAGCAACGACCGCAGCGGACGTGTTTTTGCGTCACGGTGAGGTGCGCGATGTCCTCGGCAGAAAGAATGGTCGAGGTGCCGTCGGCGCCGGCGCGATCGCGGGCGAGCAGGGCCGCACCATAGGCGCCCATGCAGCCGGCGATGTCGGGACGCACGGCGTGAACGCCAGTGAGCTGCTCAAACGCACGCAGCGTGGCGTCGGACATAAAGGTGCCGCCTTGAACGATCACCTGGCTGCCGATCTCCTTGGGGTCGCGCAGCTTAATGACCTTGAACAGGGCATTCTTGATGACGGAATAGGACAGGCCGGCCGCAATGTCGCCCACCGTGGCGCCTTCCTTTTGCGCCTGCTTGACGCGCGAGTTCATAAAGACCGTGCAGCGACTGCCCAGGTCGACCGGGGCCTTGGCATGGATGGCGGCGTCGGCGAACGCGCGCACGTCCATGTTCATGGACACGGCGAAGCTCTCGATAAAGCTGCCGCAGCCCGACGAGCAGGCCTCGTTGAGCATGATGTGCTCGATAACGCCATCCTTGACGCGCAGGCACTTCATGTCCTGGCCGCCGATGTCCAGGATAAACTCGACGCCGGGCAGGAATGCCTTGGCGCCGCGCAGGTGCGCAACGGTCTCGATCTCGCCGGAATCGGCCTTGAGGGCCTCGATGAGCAGCGCCTCACCGTAGCCCGTGGTGGTCACGTGGCCGATGGTGCAGCCGGCGGGGATGTGGTTGTAGAAATCGGCCATGATGACCTTGGCCGTGCCCAGGATGTCGCCATTGTTGTTGCCGTACCAGGTGTGCAACAGCTGGCCGTCCTCGCCCACGAGCGCAGCCTTCATGGTGGTGGAGCCGGCGTCGATACCGATGAACACGCGGCCGGTGTAGCCGTCGAGCTTGCCCTTGGGGACGACCTCGGTGTCGTGGCGGGTCTTGAACTCGGCGAAGTCCTCGTCGGTGGCAAAGAGCGGATCCAGGCGCTCGACCTCGGCACCCTGCGTGTCACCCAGGGCATCGATGGCCTCGATGAGCTGCGGGAAAGTGCTGAGCTTATTGGACTCGTGCGCCATGGCAGCGCCGCTCGCCACAAACAGGTGAGCGTTTTGGGGCACAATGCGGTGCTCCTCGTCCAGGTTGAGCGTGAGGTAGAAGCGGTGGCGCAGCTCGGAGAGGTACTGCAGCGGGCCGCCCAGGAAGGCGACGTTGCCGCGAATGGGACGGCCGCACGCCAGGCCCGAAATGGTCTGGGTCACGACGGCTTGGAAGATGGAAGCGGCCACGTCCTCGGGGCGGGCGCCCTCGTTGAGCAGCGGCTGGACGTCAGTCTTGGCAAAGACGCCGCAGCGGCTGGCGATGGGATAGATGGTGGTGGCGTTGGCCGCGAGCTCGTTGAGGCCGCTGGCGTCGGTGTGCAACAGAGTGGCCATCTGGTCGATGAACGCGCCCGTGCCGCCGGCGCAGGTGCCGTTCATGCGCTGCTCGATGCCATTGTCGAAGTAGATGATCTTGGCGTCCTCGCCGCCCAGCTCGATGGCGACATCGGTGGCCGGGATGAGGGTCTCGACGGCGCGTTTGCTGGCGATGACCTCCTGGACAAACTCCAGGTCGAGCCACTGGGACAGCAGCAGGCCGCCCGAGCCGGTAATGGCGCAGGTCATCTGGGCCGTCGGCAGCACGGTCGCAGCACCCTCGAACAAGTCGCGGGCGCAGGCACGGACGTCGGTGTGGTGGCGCTGGTACTTGGCGTAGACGATCTGGTTGTCGTCATTGAGCACGGCGAGCTTGACGGTGGTGGAGCCCACGTCGATGCCCAGGTGCAGGTTGCCGCGGGCGGCCTCGGGGTTGAAGATCGCGCCTTCGGGGGCGTGGGCGGCGGCTACGGGCTCAGCGGCGGTGGCGGGCTCGCTGACGACGGACGTCTCCCCTGCCACGTTCTTGGCATCGGCAACTGCCTCAGCAACTTTCTCGGCAGCCGCGGTCGCGGCCTTCTGCGCGGCGTCCACCACGGCGGGCGCAGCCTCGCGTGCGGCAGCGACCACACGGTCTTTAATGCCCTCGACGAGTTTGCTCATTGTCTCTCCTCTTAGTTGTTGGACTCGACGGTTGCGGCGGTGTCGGCCGCGTCCTCGAGCTGCAGATTCAATAGCTTCATGCCGTATTCCGGCACGTTGATATCGATAGGTTGGCCATACAGGTCGCCGGGGCGCACAAAGGCGATGACCGTCATAATGCGCGCCATGGTCTCGGGCGATTCGGAAAGGTCACGCTCAAACCAACGTTGGATCATGCCGACCTCGGCACTTACGACATAGGTGACGTAATAGTCAAAGAAGGTGCCCAGCGCCAAGCCCAAAATGCCCGTCTGTGCACGCGGCACCACGGCCTCGCGTGCGGTATCGATGATCTTTTTAATAAAGGCGGGGTCGCCGCCCGGGCCCAGCAGGGCCCCGATAAGGTCGCGATTAGCCGCAAGATAGCGAAGCAGCTCAACCGAACCGGGTGCCGGCTCGAGCTCGTCGATGTTGCGGTAAAGATCGGGTAATTGAGCTGCGGTGATAAGCTCCACCCGCTCGCGAATCTCGGCAAGCAGGCCGTCCTCGATCTGGCTGATAAAGTCGGGAATATCGCGGTAGTGCGAATAGAACGTGCGGCGCGTAAGGCCGGCACGCTCGGTGAGCGACGCGACATTAATGCGCGAAAGGTCGCCGCTTTCGGCAAGCTCGCTGGCAAGCGCCTGGCGAAGGGCACGCTGCGAGCGAAGGGACCGGCGATCGCATTTCTCGAGCTGGGACAAGCGTCCTCCTTGTTACTCAACCTGTGCGCTATTGCACAGTGCGAGTATTATTGCACACCGTGTGCATCAACACGTAAAGGCAATATTTTGGGCGTGACAAAGGGGCAGCCTCTTTGTCACATCCAGCGACCGCCTAGGTTGTGCCGGTTGTGCCAGGCTTTTAGAGCGGCATTACCGATTGTCCAAAATGTCATTCGTGGGTAGAATAGTGTCGACGGCAGCCCAAGTTCTGGAAAGCTGGGCAGCGCCGTTGCTTGGATTAAGGGGTCAACGCCTTAGCGGCGGCGACCCCTTTTACGTTGCTTCGAACGTTGCTTGAGTGCCTCGGAAAGCCCGACGAGCGCTGTGAAGAACGAGACCAAAGCGGTCAGAAGTCTCACGAAATCAATCAGATCGGTCATGGGCATCACCTCCCATCAGATGGAGGGCGTTGCCCGGCACATGGAACTGCCGCCAACAGTATCAATTCTATCAAAGCGCAGTTAGATATGCGAATGTTTGTTCGTATTTCAAGAGACCAGCGTCACCTGTGACAAAGGGGCTGTCCCTTTGTCGCATTATTCGATGATGGTGCGAGAGTTTTGCTTGTGCATGGTGGCGAGCATGTGTTTGGGGACGGCGTGGACCATGCAGCTGCCGATGGTCGCGCTCGCGGCGGCCTTGGCGGCATCGCTTGCGTTTTTGGTCGCGTAGCTGTGGCGGAAGCGTTTGAGCATGGCAATGTCGTTGCCGCCGTCGCCGTAGACCGCGACCTCGTCCTCGGCAATGCCGTAGTAGCCCGCCAGCCAGGACACACTCTCGCCCTTGTTGCACGCCGCGTCCGTGATCTCAAACATCACCGGGTCAAACGGCGCGTTGACTACACGGTCCGAGCGCTCGGCCAAATATGCCTTAAGGTCGCGCTCCAGCTCGGGCGAGGTCACGCGGCAGTTGATTTTACACACATCGTGGCGCAGGATGTCGCCGATTGACTGATCGAAATACTGCTCCTCGTGATACCCGCCACGCGCGCGCATGCCGCGCATCACGATGCGCTTGATAGGGCTGTCCTTCTTAAAGCCCGCCTGGTGCATCTCGAACGAACCGCTCGAGAACATGCCGTCGGGCGTGGAGCAGTCGAAGCAAATGTTCGGAAACGCCTTGAGCAGCTCCTCGGTAACCTGCGGGTCGATGGTCCAGGTCTTGAGCACCTCGCCGTGGCTGTTGCGCACGATGGATCCGTTGGAACAGCAGGCGTCGAGTGCCAGACCTGTAAAGCCATGCTCGCCGATTGGCAACGTCGAGCGTCCGGTCGCGGGAACCACATGCAGGCCAGCCTCGGTCAGCTCGCGAATGGCACGGCGGATGGTCCCATCCGCCTCGTGCAGGGCGTTCAGCAGCGTTCCGTCTAAGTCACTCGCAAACATCTTGATCATGGGCATGCCTCTCCTTCGTCTGCACGATATTGTAGACGAGAACGGGCGCGCCCCAAGAGAGGCACGCCCGTCAGTCGAAAGATTGTCCTACACCGCAGAAGGGCCGTGTTCGCCAGTACGGATGCGGATAACTTCTTCGACCGGCTCGACCCAGATCTTGCCGTCGCCGACGGCACCGGCGCGAGCGGCGTTGCAGATAATCTCGACAATGCCGTCGACGTGCTCGTCGGCGCAGATGAGGGTGAACTGCACCTTAGGGATCGTGTTGACAAGCAACTCGTTGCCGCGCACATATTCCTTCCAGCCATGCTGTGCGCCGCAACCCTGCACCTGGTTGATAGTCATACCGCGAACATCGGCAGCAAACAGCGCGTCCTTAAGAACCTCAAGCTTCTCGGCACGAACGATCGCCGTAATTTTCTTCATAGTGAATTCCTCTCTTTAATAAAGAAATGAATTGCTCATTCATGTGGCACGGGTTTTCCAAATGCCGCAAACCAACCTCAGAGATCAAAAAGTTCAACTGACTGGTCTTAGCAGGTTTCCCAAGTGCCGCAGATTGCCGTGAAAGAGGAGCGAAGCGTACTTAAGTACGTGAGCGACGATTGAACGGCAAGGTGCGGTGCTTGGGGAAGCTGCTAATCGAGTCCGGAGAACGAGGGATACGCGCTCTCGCCGTGTTGACTCGCATCCAGGCCCAGCGCCTCGTCCGCCTCGTCCACACGCAGGCTGCCGTGGAGCAGCGCCTTGACCACTGCGGCGATCACCAAATCGAGCACCAGCACAATAGCAACCGTCACCACAATGCCCAAAATCTGCGAGATGAGCAGCGACACGTCGCCCGTGTAGAACAGACCACCCTTACCGGTCCACGAGAGCTCCGGCACACAGAACAGGCCCGTGAGCACGCCGCCCAAGATGCCGCCGATACCGTGGCAACCGAACGCGTCGAGCGCATCGTCGTAGCCGAACTTGGTCTTAAGATGGCTGATGGCCAAGTAGCAGACGGGCGACACGATCAGGCCCATAACCAGCGCTGCCCACGGCTCGACAAAGCCCGCGCCGGGCGTGACCACCACAAGGCCCGCAACCAGACCGGTGCTGGCGCCCACCAGCGTGGGGCGACCGGTGTGCACGCGCTCGACGGCAAGCCACGAGACCATGCCCGCCGCGCTGGCCGTCACGGTGTTGAGGATGGCAAGCGCCGCCACGGCGTCGGCCTTAAACTCGCTGCCGCCGTTAAAGCCAAACCAGCCAAACCAAAGCAGCCCGGCGCCCAACGCCACAAACGGCACGTTATGCGGACGGTAGCTCACCATGCCAAAGCCACGACGACGGCCAAGCATTAAGCAGAGGATCAGGCCGGTAAGACCGGACGAAATGTGCACCACGTCGCCGCCGGCAAAGTCGAGTGCACCGATGATGTCGCCGATAAAGGAGCCCTCGCCGCCCCACACCATGTGGGCAAGCGGCGCATAGACCACAAGCAGCCAAATGCCCAGGAAGGCCGCCATGGCACCAAACTTAACGCGGCCGGCCAGGCTGCCCGTGACGATAGCAGCAGTGATCATGGCAAACGCCATCTGAAAGGCGATGTTGATGATCTGAGGGTAGACGGCACCGTCCGCAGCATTGCCCTCGGCCGTCTGCAGCACATGGTTGAGCACCGGCAGGCACAGCAGCTGGTCGAAGCCGCCAATAAACGGGCTGGAACCGTCGCCGCCGTAGGCCAGCGACCAGCCGGCAACAATCCACAGCACACCAACCAGGCCAATGGCGCCAAAGCACATAAGCATGGTGTTGATGACATTTTTGCGCCTGGACAGGCCGCCATAGAAAAACGCCAGACCCGGTGTCATTAAAAACACGAGCATGGTGCAGACGAGCATAAACGTTGTCGATCCCGTATCGTACATTCGCTCTCCCTTGGTCGCATGAACGTTGTCGGCGCCCATAATGCGGCCGAGGGGCAACTGGTGTAGACCAGATACGGCGTTGTTAAACGCGGCGTTGTCGAATGGAAACGGTGCCGCAATCTTGGAAACGGCGCGGCAACGGACGCGAAACGAACGGGAAATACGCGAGCAAGGAAGCCGTGAGCGCGCCCGTCCCGGCTAGCGGCGGAACAGCTCGCGGGCTCGGTCGCGGAGGTCGGTAGCTCGGATGACGCCCTCGTAGCGGTTGATGCGCAAGCGCGGGAAGGCATTGAAGAAGCGCAGGTCGCGTCGGCTGAGCGACACGCTTGGCACCGGACGGCTCATGCGCTTGCCGGCAAGGCGACGACTGAGCGACGGACGCGGCATGTTCGGCGCGGCATCGGCCACGCGGCGGGCGGCAAGCGCCAGGCCGCGAGCACCATCCGCGATAAACGTCGGCATCGAAGCCTTCTCGCGCAGAGCATCGAGCGCGGCGTCACCCAGCTCGGCCAGGCACGCGTTAACGGCACGGCTACGGATATGCGTCTGTGCCACCGAGTCAATCGTCGATTCGGGAATGCGCTCGAGCATTGAGTCGGACGCGTCGGCAAGCGACTCGTTGATGCGGTCGGCAAGGTCGGCCCGGACGCGCTCCAGCTGATCAGACAGACGCCGCCAGCTCGCCAACGAGCACACCGCGTCGACCATCATCGCGACCGCGACGATAAAGGCGGACAGCCGCACAATCAGCACCGGCAGATGGCCAAGCAGGCCCAACACCGCCGGCTCCACCACGCGGCAAATACACAACGCGCCTAAGCCAAACGCGCAGGCCCAGTACAGACAGATACGTCCGTGCAAGTTAAACGGCAGGTGCGAATAGTCCCAAAAGCGAGCGCCCGTTGTTTTTTCCAACAGCGCGCCTACGCTGTACTCAATCACGCTGCATACGAGCGCCGCGGCGACAAACTGGCTCGAGGCATCCGGGATCCCGCGCAGCAAAAGCCAGCAGGCTATGCCGCCCACACCATAGATAGGACAACACGGCCCCAGCAAAAATCCACTGTTGGCAAATCGTCCGTGATTGAGCATGGCGCAGACCGTCGACTCCCATGCCCAACCGCAAAAACCGTAGAAGGCAAACGAGAGCACCAACGCCGAGAGCGGACAGGCGGCAAGCGTCGCGTCGCCAAACGCCATATCGATCGCGGTTTCCACCGTCTACCCTCTCCTCTTTTCGCTCGATTCGCCACTCACGCCATCGTCCGCCTCGTCCTTGCGCGGCAGACGGCCGGCGACCGTCTCGCGCAGAGCACACCATTTATCCGCCAGACACACAATCCATGCCTCACGACACGTTGGCGGCACCGGTACCAGCGGGAACATATGGCGCACGATAATATTCCGCTCGCGCGGCGTCAGCTCAAAATCTTCCTCGGCACGTGCCAGGGCAAAAAACGGATGCCGAAACCCATGCAGCCGATGGCTCGGATCGGGATCGTGCCAGTCGTAGAGAAAGTAATCGTGCAGCAGGGCCCCACGCAGTAGCGAGGCGCGGTCGACCGAAATGCCAACACGGTCCAGGCGCTCGGCAAAGGACAGGCTCGCCCGTGCCACCGAGGTCACATGCGCATACACCGTCACGTCGCCATGCTGGATAAACTCGCGCGTCAGGGCCAGGCGACCCGACTGCGCCAACTGACGGGCAGCACGGTCAACTTCGCGCGCGATCTTCTCGGCACGAGCTGTTTCGGACATGCGGCCTCCTTCCAGCGGCTCTCGGCGGCGAGCTATCGCCGGCACACTATCAATAAAATCATCATGGAACCTACCAGTATGGCATCGGACAAAACGTTTTGCCCCACCAGTTGTCGAATTACCGCGCCGCCGTCACATATCAAACGTCAAAATGTGCGAGACTGTCTTGTGCAATTGTGCCGGCCGAGGGAGCGCCGGCGCTCGATTCGCATGGAGTAACCAACAACGATGCTGCTTACGCAAACGACAACGCCCGAGGACGTCAAGGCTCTCGATCGCGCCGAGCTTCCGCTGCTCTGCGGCGAGATTCGCCAGGCAATCCTCGAAAGCTCCGCCGCCGTCGGCGGGCACGTTGCCCCCAACCTGGGCGTCGTTGAGCTCACGGTCGCGCTCCATCGCGTGTTCAACTCCCCCACCGACAAGATCGTCTTCGACGTGTCGCACCAGACCTACGCCCACAAGGCGCTGACCGGGCGCGCGTATACCTATATCGATCCGAATCGTTTTGGCGAGGCCTCCGGCTTTGCCAATCCCGACGAGTCCGAGCACGACCTGTTCGCCATGGGCCACACCTCCACATCGGTGAGCCTGGGCTGCGGCTTGGCACACGCTCGTGACCTGGCGGGCGATGCGTACAACGTCATCACCATCATTGGCGACGGCTCGCTTTCGGGCGGTCTGGCGTTTGAGGGCTTTAACAATGCCGCCGAGCTCGACAGCAACTTGGTCATTATCGTCAACGATAACGACCAGTCCATCGCCGAAAACCACGGTGGCCTCTATCGCAATCTGGCCGAGCTGCGCGCCAGCAACGGTACCTGTGAGCGCAACGTTTTCCGCGCGATGGGGCTCGACTACCGCTATCTGGACGCCGGTAACGATGTGTTGGCCCTGGTCGACACGCTGCAAGAGCTGCGTAACATCGACCACCCCATCGTGCTGCACATCTCGACCGCCAAGGGCAAGGGCTTTGAGCCGGCCCAAAGCGATCCCGAGCGCTGGCATCACGTTGGCCCCTTTGACATGGCGACCGGCCGCAAGCTCTGCCCGGGTCATCCGAGCGAGCCCGCGCCGCGCACCTATGCCGACATTACGGGCGAGGCGCTGAGCGCTGCCATCGAGCGCGATCCGCAGGTCGTGGGCATCACGGCCGCCACGCCCTATATCATGGGCTTTACGCCCGAGCTCCGCGCTACCGCTGGCAAGCAATTTGTCGACGTGGGCATTGCCGAGGAGCACGCCGTCACCTTCGCCACCGCGCTTGCCCGCTCGGGCGCCAAGCCGGTCTTTGGCGTGTACGGCACGTTTTTGCAGCGCGCCTATGACGAGCTGTGGCACGACCTGTGCCTCAACGACGCCCCGGCGACCATCCTGGTATTTGGCGCGTCGATCTTTGGCACCACGTCCGAGACGCACCTTTCGTTCTTTGATATTTCCATGCTGGGCGCTCTTCCCAACATGCGTTACCTGGCGCCGGCCTGCATGGAGGAATATCTGTCCATGCTGAGCTGGTCGCTCGATCACCGCGAGCATCCCGTGGCAATTCGCGTGCCGGGCATTGGTCTGGTAAGCCGTCCCGACTTGGCGCCTGCCGAGGACGCCGACTACAGCATCGCCCGTTACAACGTGGCGCGCGAGGGCCGCGATGTGGCCGTGCTCGCACTGGGCGATTTCTTTGAGCTGGGCGAGCGCGTGGCAAACCGCTTGGCCGCCGAATACGGTATCGAGGCCACGCTCGTCAACCCACGTTTCGCGACCGAGCTCGACCGTGAGTTCCTCGACAGCCTTGCCGCCGAGCATCGCGTTGTCGTCACCCTCGAGGACGGTATCTTGGACGGCGGCTGGGGCGAGCGCGTGGCGTGTTACCTGGCCTGCACGCCCGTGCGTACGCGCACCTTCGGCATCGCCAAGGGCTTCCCCGACCGCTACGATCCCAACGAGCTGCTCGCTCAGAACGGCATGACGGTCGAGAACATGGCCGCCGAAGCCGTAAGGCTACTCAACGAGTAAGAAAACCTCCGCAAGGGAAGCATCCCTGCGGAGGTTTTTATTTTCGCGACACGATTATCTCAATCTGTAACATCTAGGGCCCGAATTCCCGTCTAACTGTTACAGATCTAGACAAGACGTCTTTGCCCCAGACCTTTGTCTCAATCTGTAACAGATAGAGACCTTTTGGCCGTCCAGATGTTACAGATTGAGACATTCGAATTCCCCTGAAGAGAAAATCTCAATCTGTAACAGTAAGAACCCATTTCCTCGTCTACCTGTTACAGATCGAGACAAAGCAGCAAGGCATGCCACCACATCTGCAAGAACCACCACAAAGGTGCCTGTCCTTTTTGGTAGGTAGAATAACCCATAAGGTTAGTATGTTTCTAAGTTATTTCATGTTGACCCTTTTGAGCGGGATAGGGTATAACTCTACTCAACCGCTAGGGATTTTATTGAGAAAGGTGTTCTACCATGAGCAAGAACCTCTCCCAGCAGGTCGTTCTCGACCGCCGCGGCTTCGTTGCCGCCACCTTCGCAACCGTCGCCGGCCTTGGTCTTGCCGGCTGCTCCGACACCAGCGCCGAGGCCGACAAGGGTTCCGCCGCCGGCTCCTCCAAGAGCTCCCAGGATACCGAGGCTTCCACCACGCTCGACGCTAAGGCATTCGACAAGCTCGTCGACAACGGCCCCAAGGCCGATGACGACGCCATCGCCGCCAGCACCTGGGCCACGGCCGTTAAGGACGCCGGCGTCTTTAAGATCGGTGGCGTTCAGACTTCCACGCTCTTCTCCCTCCTCAACGAGAAGGACGGCAAGACCCGCGGCTTCGATGCCGGTATCGCACAGCTCCTGTCCAACTACATTCTGGGCGAGAACAAGGTCGAGATCACCCAGGTGACCTCGGACACGCGCGAGTCTGTCCTGCAGAACGGCCAGGTCGACGCTGTCTTTGCCACCTACACCATCACTGACGAGCGCAAGAAACTCGTCTCCTTTGCCGGTCCCTACTACTACACCCAGCAGGCCATCCTGGTGCTCGCCGATAACGACGACATCAAGAGCGTCGACGACCTGGCCGACAAGAACGTCGCCGTCCAGTCCGGCTCCAACGGCCCCGCCATCCTGGAGGAGTTCGCCCCCAAGGCCAGCCAGCAGGAGTTCAAGACCGACGAGGAGGCCCGTCAGGCACTCCAGCAGGGCCGCGTTGACGCCTACGTCATCGATAACAACATGCAGCAGAGCGCCCTGGTCCGCGAACCCGGTAAGTACAAGATCGCCGGCAAGCCCTTCGGCAGCAAGGAGCCCTATGGCATCGGCCTGCCGCTCGATTCCGACGGCGTCGCCTTCGTCAACGACTTCCTTAAGAAGATTGAGGACGATGGCACCTGGACCGAGCTGTGGCAGATCTGCATTGGCGACCGTACGGGCGACACCAATGTACCCGAGCTGCCCGAGATCGGCGCCTAGACAGCGAGCCTGGTAACGGGGTTGATTTCCGATCTCAGCCGAACACATTGAGCAAATAGGCCATTCCCGCAGCTAGCCGAACGCCCCCGAGGTCCCATCCGGGACCCGGGGGCGGCGTTTTCCCAGTTGAAGGAACGGTGGAGATGTGTTTCGATGGGTCCGGTGGCCATGC
>UQXP01000043.1 GCA_900545055.1 uncultured Collinsella sp. | reverse complement strand
TGGAACCTGGTCCGCGAGTTCGACGAGCCGGCCTGCGTGATCCTCAAGCACCAGAACCCCTGCGGTTCTGCCGTTGCCGAGGACATCACGGCCGCTTACGATCGCGCCTTCGCCTGCGATCCCAAGAGCGCCTTTGGCGGCATCATCGCCTGCAACCGCGAGGTTCCCTTTGAGCTGGTTGAGCACTTCGCCGATCAGAACAAGCAGTTCGTCGAGGTCATCATCGCCCCGAGCTACACCGATGAGGCGCTCGAGCGCATGGCTAAGCGCCCCAACCTGCGCGTGCTGGCTACCGGCGGCGTGGACCACGGCGCCCAGGTGGAGCTGCGCTCCGTCGACGGCGGCATGCTGGTGCAGGAAGTCGACCATGTGACCGAGGATCCCGCGACCTTTACGTTCCCCACCGACCGCAAGCCCACCGACGCCGAGATGGCCGAGCTCGAGTTTGCCTGGAAGGTCTGCAAGGGCGTTAAGTCCAACGCCATCCTGGTCTCCAAGGGTAAGGCCGGCATTGGCATGGGCCCGGGTCAGCCTAACCGCGTTGACTCTGCGCTACTTGCCTGCGAGCGCGCCGAGGACTTCTGCGAGCGCGAGGGCGTGGAGAAGGGCGGCTTTGCCTGTGCAAGCGACGCGTTCTTCCCGTTCCGCGACAACGTCGACGTGCTTGCCGCGCACGGCGTGACCTGCATCATCCAGCCCGGCGGCTCCAAGCGCGACGACGAAAGCATCCAGGCCTGCAACGAGCATGGCATCGCAATGGTCTTCACCGGCGCCCGCCACTTCCGCCACTAAGTTCCGCCCTGGGACAAAATAATCTCTGCAAAAGACGGTCGCTCCGTTTGGAGGGCCGTCTTTTTGGTATAAGAGGACGGAATGACTAACACGAAAGGTACAACCATGCCCCAGATTGATGATGCCGAGCTGTTTGGCAATGCCGAGGATCAGCGTGCGTATGAGGACTTTTGCGCCAATCAGGAGGCGGTCGAGAAGTTTACACTCGACAAGCCCGCGCTTGTCTGCCGTTGGCGCATGTCCAACAAAAAGGTGCCCATGCTCAACCGCCACATTCGCGCGCTGTCCGAGCGCCTGGTGCAGGGCGAGCCGCTTACCCATAACATGCTCAGCTGGGCCAAGCAGCACGTTGAGTGGTCGCTTGCCGAGGGCGATTACACCGCACGCGACGGCGTGCTCATGCTGGTGATCGACGTCAACGGCAACGCCGCCATGACGGTGGGGGAGTACGAGCCGCTAACCGATACGTCGGCCAAGGCGCTACGTGCCCGCTCCGCCGAGGCCCGCTCCGAGGCCGACGAAACCGGCGTGGCGCCCGAGCTGCTCGCCGCCGTCAACGACGGGGAGCTTGCCTTTGTGGCGCCGGCGGACGAGTGCCTGTGCGGCACGGCGACGCTCATTGAGCAGCTGGCCCAGACCAAGGGCATCCCGGTCACGCGCGTAGATATTCCCGCACAGCTCAAGGGCGCCTTGTTCCTGGTGAGCGACGAGCACGGCGTGGTCCCCGCAACCGAGGCCGACGCCGCCGAGGCCGACGCCGCCACGGTCGCCTTCTTCGCCGATGGCTACGAAAAGCTCCGCGCCCGCCGCTAAATGATTTTTCTGGGACGGGGATTTAATAATCATTTGATCCCCGCGCCCGTTGCGAGCGAGGGGCGAGCCAAACGCTTTCGTTCGCGAACAGTTCTGTCACCTTGGTGCCGCGTGGGGCGCGTGCCTGCGGCTTCGCGGTCATAATGGGACAAGACAACCGAGAGGGGAGCGGAATCCATGGCGCTGATCTATATCGTTGAGGACGACGAGCCCATTCGTCGCGAGCTTGCCGACATCCTTGCTCGTGCCGGTTTTGAGGTCGAGGCCTGCGAATCGTTCGAGCACGTCTCGCGTGACATCCTGGCCGCTGCACCCGACTTGGTATTGCTCGACCTGACGCTTCCCGTCAAAGACGGCCAGCATATCTGCCACGAAGTCCGCCGCGAATCCGAGGTCCCCATCATCGTCCTCACGTCGCGCACGACCGAGATCGACGAGGTCATGGCCATGACGCTCGGCGCGGACGACTTTGTCCCCAAGCCCTACAGCGCCCGCGTGCTTGTGGCGCGCATTAACGCACTGCTGCGACGCACCGCCGCTGCCGGCGAGCGCAGCACGCTCGTCCACAAGGGGCTGGAGCTCGACCTCGCCCGTTCTATGGTCACCAACACGGCGACCGGCGACAGCGCCGAGCTCACCAAAAATGAGCTGCGCATTCTCTCGCTGCTTCTGAGCCGCGCGGGCAAGATCGTCTCGCGCTCGGCCATCATGCAGGACCTGTGGGACTCCGATGCCTTTGTGGACGACAACACGCTCACTGTCAACATCAACCGCCTGCGCACGACGCTCGAAAAAATCGGCGTCAAGGGGTATCTGACCACGCATCGCGGCCAAGGCTATTCGGTCTAGGTGCCAGCTATGTCGTTTAGCAAATTCTTCAAAGATGCGCTGCTTCCCGTCGCCGTGTGGACGTGCGGCGTGCTGTTGAGCTGCTTTGTGCTGACGATCGCCGGGGCACCCGCTTCCATCGTGGTCGTGGCGGTCGGCGTGTCCTTTATCTTTGGCATGCTCGGCATCGTGATCGAGTACGCGCGTCGTCGTCGATTTTTGCACCAGCTGGAGCGCGCGGCCGAGGAGCTGGAAAGCCCCGCATGGGTGCAGGAGATGGTGCAGTGTCCGACCTATGCCGAGGGCGAGCTCGAATACGAAGTCCTGCGCCGCGTGGGCAAGGCGGCTTGCGATGAGGTAGCGGAAGGGCGACGCCAAACCGACGACTATCGCGACTATATCGAAAGCTGGGTCCACGAGGCCAAGTTGCCCCTGGCGGCAGCCCATCTGATTCTTGAAAACCTGGACGGCAGCGAAGACGACCTGTCGCGTGTGGATGACCTGGGTCGCGAGCTGGCTCGCGTTGAGCGCTATATCGACCAGGCACTGTACTATGCGCGCTCGGAAGTCGTGGAGCGCGACTACCTGATTCGCCGTTGGGATCTCAAGACCTTGGTGACGGGCGCGATTAAAGCCAACGCGCGCGAACTTATCGCGGCACATGTGGCGCCGGTGTGCGAGAACCTCGACTTTGAGGTCTTTACCGACGAGAAGTGGCTCGAGTTTATTCTGGGTCAGCTCATTCAGAACAGCATTAAATATGCGTGCGAGGACGGCGCGAAGATCGTGTTTTCGGGTGCGTTGCTGGACGAGGGCCTGGCGAGCGAGCGCATCGAGCTCACCGTCGCGGACAACGGCTGCGGCGTGAGCGCGGCCGACCTGCCGCGCGTGTTCGAGAAGGGCTTTACCGGCGACAACGGCCGCACCACCAAGCGCGCAACGGGCATCGGCCTCTACCTGGTGGCGCGCCTGTGCTCCAAGATGGGCATCGACGTCACCGCGGCATCCGAGCCCGGTGAAGGCTTCGTCGCAACATTCGCGTTTTCAACGAATAAGTTTCAATATTTCGAGTAACGCACGCGGCAGACGCCCGCCCAAACAAAAAAGCGCCGCCCCAAACAAAAACGTGCCGCCCCAACCGGGGCGGCACGCCATCTTTTATCAGCCAACTCGCTGAAGTACGGTGACGAAGGCGCAAGGCCGGGAGGGGTTATCTAAGCCGACATCCCGCAGCCGCGAAGCGGCGAGGACGTCGGCGTGATAACCCCGCAGGCCTTGCGCCGACGGGAAGGAACGCTACTTCACGACCAAAATGTCGCAGTCCGTATTGCGCAGCAGGAACGTCGAAATCGAGCCCAGTAGCGCGTACTTAATTGAGGACAGGCCGCGGGCGCCGCAGAGCACCAGATCGGGCTTGACCACGTCGAGCATCTCATCCTTAAGCGTCTCACGAATGCGGCCGGTACGAATCATGACCTCGACCTCGGGAATGTCGGGATTGGCCTTGGCCTCCTCGAGCTGCTTGGCGATGGAGTTGTTAAAGGCCTCCTCCAAGCCGTTGACCAGGTCGACCGGATAGGAACCGGCGCTCTCGAGCGCGGTGGAGTCGATGACGTGGCCGATGATCAGCTTAGCGCCGTTGTTCGCGGCGACCTTGATGGCGCGTGCGAGCACAAAATCCTGCTGCTCAGTACCGTCGAGTGAAACAAATACCTTGGTGTAGCCCTCGTTCATGGTTTCCTCCTTGGTCTATCGCACGGGCGCGGGGCTCGTGCGTCGGGCGGCGCGTTGGCCGCCGGACACTTTACCTTGTTGCAGTTATACCCAAGGATTTCGGTTTGACCGCTCGCAATTCTGTGAACGGGCGAGTTTTTTGGTAAGGGTAGGCGCAGGTGCACCGCCAACGGTTGATAATGGGACCTCGCCCGCATCGTCCGCAGAACATCTACCGGCGGGTGTCTAACGAGGGGGTCCCTTTGGATATTATCGAGCTTCTAAAATCTGCCTTCATGGGCCTGGTCGAGGGCATCACCGAATGGCTGCCCGTTTCGTCGACGGGTCACATGATCTTGGTGGACGAGTTCGTCAAGATGAACGTGAGCGAGACGTTCTGGAATATGTTCCTGGTCGTGATTCAGCTTGGCGCCATTTTGGCCGTCTGCGTCCTGTTCTTCTACGACCTTAATCCGTTTTCCCCCAGCAAGGGCAAGGAGGGCCGTCGCGACACTTGGGTGCTGTGGGGCAAGATTGTGCTCGGCTGCATTCCTGCCGCGGCAATCGGTCTGCCGCTCAACGACTGGATGGAGGAGCATTTCTACAATGCTCCCGTCGTGGCGCTGGCGCTCATTGTGTACGGCGTGCTGTTTATCGTGATCGAGAACTGGCGCGCGAACAAGCGCGATCAGGCCGCTCTTGCCGGTTCGTTTGGTTCGCGTGCTGTGGTGTCGGGTGGACGTCCCGCCGGTGCGCACTTTGCGGCGCCCGCCGCGGCTACCGCTGAGGATGAAGACGATGACGATAGCCTGGACTTTGGCTCCATCACTACGCTCGAGGATCTGAGCTGGAAGACCGCGCTGGGTATCGGTTGCTTCCAGGTGCTTTCGCTGATTCCGGGCACATCGCGCTCCGGCTCCACCATTATCGGTGGCCTGCTTTTGGGCTGCACGCGCTCGGTGGCATCCAAGTTTACGTTCTTCCTGGCCATCCCTGTCATGTTTGGCGCGAGTGCGCTCAAGCTGGTCAAGTACTTCATCAAGGGCGGCACGTTCGGCGCCAACGAGGTCGCTATTTTGGGCGTGGGCTGCGTTGTGGCCTTTGTGGTTTCGCTTATCGCCATCAAGTGGCTCATGGGCTTCGTCCGCCGTCACGACTTTAAGTGCTTCGGTGTTTACCGCATCATCCTGGGCATCGTAGTGCTCGCATACTTCTTTGTTCTGGAGCCGATGCTCGGCCTCTAACTTAGTCGACGCTGCGCGGCGGCCAGAGCGAACAACTTGCCATGACATCGGTGGCTCCGTGATTGGTGCATTGGGGTCAGGTTTCTTTGCACCAACGTGGTGCAGGCTAACTTGACCCCATTGCGCCAAATCCGCTGGGGCGTGCCTGATGGCGGCGCACGGAGTCGTGGTGTGATTTGCGTCGGTGTCCGCGCGGCTCGGTATACTGGTACGGCTCAAATTATGGCGCTGCCCGCAGGCGCGCCGTCCGTCAGATGAGGAGTCGCCCATGACCCAGCCCCTGCCCTGGGAAAAGAACACCGCGGTACCCGTGCCGCCCGCGCCGGAACCCGTGCCGCTCGATGCGTACACCGCCCCCGCCGCGCCGGAACCCGAGCTCGTTCCGCTCGACATCTACGACGCCCCGGCTCCGGCGCCCAAACCCGCCAAGCCGCTCGTCGATATTGATAGCCTGAACCCCGCCCAGCGCGAGGCGGTCCTGACCACCGAGGGCCCGCTGCTGGTGCTCGCCGGCGCCGGTTCGGGTAAGACCCGCGTCTTGACCTTCCGCATCGCGCATATGCTCGGCGACCTGGGCGTTAAGCCCTGGCAGGTTCTGGCCATCACGTTTACCAACAAGGCCGCGGCCGAGATGCGCGAGCGTCTGGCGGCGCTCATTCCCAGTGGCACCCGCGGCATGTGGGTGTGCACCTTCCACGCCATGTGCGTGCGCATGCTGCGCGAGGACGCCGACTTGCTGGGCTACACCGGTCAGTTCACCATCTACGATGACGATGACTCCAAGCGCATGGTGCGCGACATTATGCAGGCGCTCGGCATCGAGCAAAAGCAGTTCCCCATCAACATGATCCGCAGCAAGATCAGCTCGGCTAAAAACGCCATGATCGGGCCCGAGGACATGCTCAAATCCGCCGACAGCCCCAACGACAAAAAGGCCGCGCAGGTCTACCTAGAGCTGGAGCGCCGCCTGCGCGCCGCCAACGCGATGGACTTCGACGACCTGCTCGTGCGCGCGCTCGAGTTGCTTCGCACCCGCCCCGAGGTGCTCGAAAAGTACCAAGAGCGCTTCCGCTACATTAGCGTCGACGAGTATCAGGACACCAACCACGTCCAGTACGAGATCGCCAACCTGCTGGCCGCCAAGTACCAAAACCTCATGGTCGTGGGCGACGATGACCAGTCCATTTATAGCTGGCGTGGCGCCGACATCACCAATATCCTGGACTTTGAGAAGGACTTTAAAGACTGCAAGACCGTTAAGCTGGAGCAGAACTATCGCTCTACGGGCCATATCCTGAGCGCCGCCAACGCCGTGGTGCGCCACAACTCGCAGCGCAAGGACAAGCGCCTGTTTACGGCCGAGGGCGACGGCGAGAAAATCCAGGCCTTCCAGGCGAGCGATGAGCGCGACGAGGGCCGCTGGATTGCCGGCGAGATCGAAAAGTTGCACGCCAAGGGTACGAGCTACGACGACATCGCCGTGTTCTACCGCACCAATGCCCAGTCGCGCATTCTCGAAGATATGTTCCTGCGCGCGGGCGTGCCCTACAAGATCGTGGGCGGCACGCGATTCTTCGACCGCGCCGAGATCCGCGACGTCATGGCCTACCTCAAGATGATCGTGAACCCGGCCGACGAGATGAGCGTCAAGCGCGTCATCAACACGCCGCGTCGTGGCATCGGCTCCACCTCGATCCAAAAGATCGAGCAGCTGGCGCGCGACAACCGTTGCTCGTTCTTCCAGGCTTGCGAGATCGCGTGTGCCGAGACCGGCATGTTTAGCGCCAAGGTGCGCAACGGCCTGTCGAGCTTTGTGTCGCTGGTGCGCGAGGGCCGCCGCATGGACGGCGAGCTCAAGGACGTTGTCGAGATGATTGTCGATAAGACGGGCCTGCTGCAGGCTTTCCGCGCCGAGGGCACCATGGAGTCCGAGAGCCGCGCCGAGAACATCCAGGAATTCCTGGGCGTCGCCGCCGAATTTGAGGAGACGCACGAGGATATCGAGGGTACGCTTGAGAGCTTGGAAGAGCTGCGCGCAGCCGGTGTTGCCGACGTGCCTGCCGGCGCCGAGCCCGAGTCCGTCGTGGTGAGTGCGCCCGCGCCCGAGCCGGGACCGTCCGCACCGGCATCCTCGTTTGAGGCGCTGGTTGGCGCTCGCGATGCCGCTGGCTCCAATCCGCTCGATAGCCTGGCCGCTCCGGCACCCTCGCCGCAGGATGCTCTGGCCGCCGCTATCGCGGGCAACGCGTACGCCGCGCCGGCAGAGCTGCCGGCCGGCGCCGTGCATGCCGACGAGATCGAGCGCACCTACGGTCCGCTCACCTGCAAGGCGCTTCCTGCTCTCATGGAGTGGCTGGCCCTGCGCTCCGACTTGGATTCTTTGGCAGGCGAGACGCATGCCATCACCATGATGACCATCCACTCCGCCAAGGGCCTGGAGTTCCCGGCGGTGTTCGTGGCCGGCATGGAGGAGGGCATCTTCCCGCACGTGCACGACTTTGGCGGTAGCGATGATCCGGGCAAGCTTGAGGAGGAGCGTCGCCTGGCCTACGTCGCCATCACGCGTGCCCGTAAGCGCCTGTTCTTGACCTATGCGGCCACGCGTCGCACCTACGGCTCGACCTCTGCCAACCCGCGCTCGCGCTTCCTCAACGAGATTCCGTTTGAGGATATCGAGTTTAGCGGTATCGGTTCTGCCGGTTTTGAGGGCACGGGCTGGGAGAAGCGCGGCGACCGTCACGGCACCTTTGGCTCGGGCATGGGCTCGGATATGTACGGCGGCAAGGTGTTCGGTTCGCATACGCGTTCGACCGGCGGTTCCGGTTCGCGCGGCGGATCGAGCTTTGACGACTTCTTTGGCGGCAGCAGTTACGGGACCGAGCGCCATCGTGGGGTTTCGCCCGACGCCGGCCGTGTTGCCTCGACCTTTGGCTCGGGCGCGCCGCGAGCCAAAAAGCCGTCGTCTAAGGTGTCGCCGACGGTGGAGCGCAAGGTCGATCGCGCCAGCGCGTCGCAGGACTTTGCCGTGGGCGATACCGTGAGCCACAAGACCTTTGGCACGGGTACCGTGATCTCGGTCGCCGGAGACATGATCGAGGTCCAGTTCGAAAAAACCGGCCAGACCAAAAAGCTAATGAAGGGCTTCGCGCCGATCGTCAAGCTGTCATAATCCCGGCGGACCTGGGCGGGCGTATGGGGCAACATCGCCTGCTCGGGCAGTCCTGCGCAAGACGGAGGCCACATTAAGTGGCCTCCTTTGCGTGCGGAACTCGCGATCGATGTTGCCCCATACGCCCGCCCAGGTCCTTAGATAACGTTGCTTGCGAACGTCGCTCTGCTCGTTCGCTTTTTGATCTGGAGAGCCGGGTGGGCTGATAGATAGATACGAGTAGGGGCTCTCCCGTACATGGACGGGAGAGCCCCTTGTTGCGTTTGGGCTGTTGGTGCGACCTAGAGATGCGAGACGATCAATTCCATCTTGCCTTCAAGTTCGATCTGGTCCACGGTGCTGGGTGCCAGCAGGTGGCTTCCCTTGTGGACGGGGTCGCCGCAGACGGTGCCTTTGCCGTCGATGACCGACAGGCACATGAAGGGCCAGCGCTGCTCCAGGGTCTTGCTGCCGTCGACGCGCACGCGATCGACGGTGTAGCAGGGGTTGGACTCAAGCTCAGTCACGCCGTCGACTTCGGGCGCGGTCACCGTGCCGTCGGTCGGAGCCTGAGCATCAAAGTCGATGCAGTCGAGGCTCTGCTCAATGTGCAGCGGGCGCAGCTTGCCGTCGGTGCCGGGACGGTCGTAGTCGTACAGGCGATACGTCACATCGCTCGACTGCTGCGTCTCCAAAATGAGCGTGCCGGTCTTGATGGCGTGCACGGTACCGGAATCAATCTGGAAAAAGTCGCCCTTGTGAATCGGCAGCACGTTGAGCATCTCGTCCCAACGACCCTCCTCGATCATCTGTGCAGCCTCGGCGCGGTCGTGCGCGCGCTGGCCGACGATGATCGTGGCACCGGGCTCGCAGTCTAGTACATACCAGCACTCGGTTTTGCCCAGGCTGCCGTTCTCGTGCTCGGCGGCGTACTCGTTGTTGGGGTGAATCTGGATCGAAAGGTCGTCCTTGGCGTCCAGAATTTTAATGAGCAGCGGGAACTCCTTGCCCTCGCAGTTGCCAAAGAGCTCGCGGTGCTCGGCCCACAGCCACGAAAGCGTGTGGCCGGCGTACGGGCCCTCCGCAATCTGGCAGTCGCCGTTGGGGTGTGCCGAGATGGCCCAACACTCACCGATGGGACCCTCGGGAATGTCGTAACCAAATACGGTTTCGAGTTGACGGCCGCCCCAGATCTTCTCGTGGAAGATCGGCGTCAGTTTAATCAAATCGGACATGTTCATACTCCCATTGTGCTGCGCGGGCGCCGCGTAAAACTGCTTAAAACGAGCGCCCGTATGACTACAAAAACCTATGCCAACGTTACGTTGTGCAACTCAAAGCGGTCGCCAACGTTGCGCGAGACCGAATACTCAAAGTCGGTGCCGCTGTCCAAAAAGCCAATCTGGTTGAGCTCGAGCAGGGGAGAGCCAGGTTTGGTATCCAGGCGCTCAGCCTCTTCCTCAGTTGCCGCGACGGCGCGGATGGTGCGATGGAAGCTCGAAATCTTCAGCCCGCATTGCTCGCGGATAAAGCCGTAGACCGATCCGTACAGGTCCTTCTTTTTAAGGCCCGGGATCAGTTCGAGCGGCATATAGGTGTACTCGATGACGATGGGCTTCTCGTCGACCTGGCGCACGCGCACGATGTGATAGGCGAAGTCATCCTCGGCCAATCCCAGCTGGGTCGCAACCTCTGCCGGCGGATTGACGATCGAGAAATCGTAGACCACCGAGGTCACTTTCTCCCCGCGATGCTCGTACGAAAAGCCTTGGGCGCGGTCGTTTTTGCCTTGGAAAAACACCTGGCCGGGAAGCCCCGCTGTGTCCTTGACGTAGGTGCCCGATCCGCGCCGACTGGTAATCAAGCCCTCCTCGGTAATCTGCTCAATCGCACGTTTGACGGTGATCTTAGAAACGCTATAGAGCTCGCAGAACTCAACGACGGTGGGAAGCTTGTCGCCCGGTTTAAGAGCGCCATCCTCAATACTCCGACGAATATCTGCAGCTATCGCCTCGTATTTGGGAATCAAGGAACCTCCTTTCCAACTTGATTGAGAATAAAAGAAAGTATAGTCAACGCCTAAGTATCTCTATTGAGTTATTGAAAAGTTCGAGAACGATAAAATCAAAAGACACCCCGCTTGTAAAATCTGAGCGTTTTAAATGATAAACATCTGAGTAGTGTCGTGTTGAGGAATGATCGGTCCGAGGACGGGACCGAACCGATATAGCGGCCAGCGAACCGAATCTCGTACTCTGCGTTTCCCCAGATAAAACCTGCCAAAACAAACCTGCCCCTTTTTGGCAGGTTTTTGCCTTGGGAGCGGTACCATACAGGCAATGTTTAAACGAGAAAGGCGGGCTCCCATGGAACCTAAGCAGTATTACATCGGCATCGACGTCGGCGGCACTTCGGTTAAGGAGGGTCTGTTCGACGAGGACGGTAACCTGCTGGCCAAGGCCAGCGTGCCCACGCCGCCTATCGTTGACGCCGCGGGCTTTGCCGCGGTGACCGAGGCTATCGACCAGGTGGTCGCCAAGGCCCAGATTCCGCGCGCCTTTGTGGCGGGTATTGGCCTGGCCGTTCCGTGCCCCATCCCGGCATCGGGCGATGCCAAGGTCAAGGCCAACATTGCCATTAACCTGCCCGAGCTAAGAGTCGCCATTCAGGAGCACTGCCCCGACGCGGTCGTTAAGTACGAGAACGATGCCAACGCCGCTGCCATGGGCGAGGCCTGGCTCGGCTCCGCCAAGGGCGTGCAAAACGTGGTGATGGTCACCATCGGTACCGGCGTGGGCGGCGGCGTTATCGTTAATGGCGACGTGGTGTCGGGCGTTGTAGGCGCCGGCGGCGAGATTGGCCACATGTGCCTGAACCCCGAAGAGGAGCGCACCTGCGGCTGCGGCGGACATGGCCACCTGGAGCAGTATTCCAGCGCCACCGGCGTGGTGAGCAACTACCTTGCCGAGTGCAAAAAGGCCGGCGTCGAGCCCATCGAGCTCACTGGGCCTTCTGATTCCAAGGACGTGTTCCAGGCCTGCCGCGAGGGCGACAAGCTCGCGCTGGCCGCGGCCGATACCATGGCCGACTATCTCGGCCGCGCACTGGCGCTTATCGCCAACGTGGTTGATCCCGAGATGTTCCTCATCGGCGGCGGCGCCTCCGCCTCGGCCGATGTCTACCTCGACAAGGTCCGCGAGCACTTTAAGCAGTACGCGCTTTCCGCCTCGCGCGAGACGCCCATTAAGGTCGCTTCGCTCGAAAACGACGCCGGCATCATCGGTGCCGCCTACGTAGCCCTGCGCGCCGCCGGCAAATAGTTGGTGCAAGGGGGACAGGTTACTTTGCACCAACATGGTGCAAAAGGGACAGCCTTGGCCCCCGTGCCTGCGCCCCAAAATATGCCGTGGCCCTTCCGTCTGCGAAGGCTCGGCATCGGCGTGCTACCATAGCTACGTCCAAGTACACATATCAAGTGGAGGATATCCATGGCAAACGTTCTTGTCTTTGGTCACCAGAACCCCGATAACGACGCCATCATGAGCGCCGTCGTCCTGTCCCAGCTGCTCAACCAGGTTGAGTATGCCGGCAACACCTACGAGGCCTGCGCCCTTGGTCAGCTTCCGGCCGAGTCCGCCAAGTTGCTCGCCGACGCCGGCATTGCCGAGCCCCGCGTGATTGATTCCGTCGAGGCCGGTCAGCTCGTCGTCCTCACCGACCACAACGAGTCTGCCCAGTCCGTCGCCGGCCTTAAGGACGCCACGGTCTTTGGCGTCGTCGACCATCACCGCATCGGCGACTTTGAGACCGCCGGCCCGCTGCACTACATCTGCCTGCCCTGGGGCTCCAGCTGCACCATCGTCACCAAGCTCGCCGGCGTGCTCGGCGTTGAGCTTTCCGACGTCCAGGCCAAGCTGCTGCTCTCGGCCATGATGACCGACACGCTCATGCTCAAGAGCCCCACCACCACCGATGTCGACCGCGCCGTCGCCGCCAAGCTCGGCGAGCAGGTGGGCGTCGATCCGGTCAAGTTTGGCATGGAAGTCTTCCTTACCCGTCCGTCCGGCTCCTTCACCGCAGCCGAGATGGTCGGCAACGACATCAAGATGTTCGAGCCCGCTGGCAAGAAGCTGCTCATCGGCCAGTACGAGACCGTCGACAAGAGCCGCGCACTCGGCATGATCGACGAGATCCGCGAGGCCATGCGCGCCTACGCCGCCGAGAAGGGCGCCGACGGCATTGTCCTGTGCATCACCGACATCATGGAGGAGGGCTCGCAGGTCCTGCTCGAGGGCGAGACCGAGGCTGCTCAGAAGGGCCTGGGCATTGCTGACGAGCACGACGGCGTCTGGATGCCGGGTGTCCTTTCCCGTAAGAAGCAGGTCGCTGCCCCCATTATGGCCGCCTGCTAGGTTTAGTTGACCAAACGCCACGACCGGATCGCGGACGCCCCGCGCTCCGGTCGTTTTTTGTGCACGGTGCCGCGTCGTCTCTTGGACAGGCGTGTCCGTGCCGTTGAGCAAATAATGTTCAACCTGTGGTTCCGCTTTTCGGCCACGCCTGCGTGCTTGTCGTGCAGGGTAGGCTAGATGCAAGCGTAATACGTTAGAGCGCGGCGCCGCCACTTGGGCGGGCCGTGCTTTTTTAAGACGGGAGCTTTCCCGTGAAAGGAGCCGCCCATGGCAGCAACTGAGCAGCTGTTCAACGTTCGTGAGCGCAAGCGTTTTGAACGTCACGACATTTGGGAGCGCATCGCCGAGAACGGCACGATTTCCGCCGCCGTCATGGTCTTCGCCGCCATCGCCGCCGTCATTTGCGCCAATACCGATGCCTACGAGGCCATCCATCACTTTTTGGAGACCCCGCTGTATGTGGGTCTGGGCAATCTTACGGCCGGTCTCACCGTTGAGCTTTTCGTCAACGACTTCCTCATGGCGATTTTCTTTTTGTTGGTGGGCATTGAGCTTAAGTACGAGATGACGGTCGGCGAGCTCAAGAATCCGCGTCAGGCCATGCTTCCCATGCTGGCGGCCGTGGGCGGCGTCGTCGTTCCCGCCTGCATCTACCTGATCTTTAACCATGCCGGCGCGCACAACGGCTGGGCCATTCCCATGGCAACCGATATTGCCTTTGCGCTGGGCGTGCTGTCGCTTTTGGGCAACCGCGTGCCCAACGGCGTGCGCGTGTTCTTCTCGACGCTCGCCATCGCCGACGACCTCATCTCCATCGCCGCCATCGCCATCTTCTACGGTCAGAGCCCCAATCCGTTTTGGTTGGGCGCCGCCGCGCTTGTGACCTGCGCGCTCGTGTGGCTCAACAAGACGCAGCATTACCGCCTTGCCCCGTATTCGGTACTGGGTCTGCTGTTGTGGTTCTGCATGTTCAAGAGCGGCGTACATGCCACGCTTGCTGGCGTCATCCTGGCCTTCACCATTCCGGCCAAGTGCGGCGTCAAGCTCGATAGTCTCACCGATTGGCTGGGCGAGTGCCTGCCGCTGCTCGATGACCGCTACGACGACGAGGCACACATCCTGGGCCAGCATGACTTTACCGTCTCGACCACCAAGGTCGAGCGCGTCATGCACCGTGTGACCCCGCCGCTCATTCGCATGGAGCGTCTGATCTCCACGCCGGTCAACTTTGTGATCCTGCCGATCTTTGCGTTCGTGAACGCACAGGTTCGCCTAGTGGGCGTGGACATGAGCACGCTGCTCACCGACCCGGTGACGCTCGGCGTGTACTTTGGCATGCTGCTGGGCAAGCCGATCGGCATCTTTGG
>UQXP01000042.1 GCA_900545055.1 uncultured Collinsella sp. | reverse complement strand
GGACTTGCAGCGACGGACCTCAGGACACTCTTACACCACGTCTGCGCGCGCGACCAGTTTCAAGTCGAGTTTTGCCGATTTCGACCAAAAATCGCTGCTACTAAAAAGGTAACAGTACTCATATTTGCCCTTTTTTGGCCACAAGCCCTAAAACAAGCCTCGCCAAGGTCGGGAAGCGGGCCAAATTGCCGGCCTCGAGGCTTATTCCACCGTTCCGTAGACGGCGCCCCAGCCGTGGGCGGCCAAGGCGGAGTTGAGCTGGTCGCAAAGTGACTGGCGGTCGTAGTAGCCGGGCGGCAAAAGATTCACGATCTCCATGAGGTCGGGCGCCAGGTCCAAGATTTCGGCCTGTACGATCAGATCCAGGCGGTCGATGGCGTGGCGGTCGTAAAACAGTCCGTCGACCAGGCGCTGCAAGTCGCCGAATTCCTCGGCCTGAAACGATCCGTACTCCATAGTGCCTCCTTGGGCGCCCCACGCCGGCATGCGCGGCGATTCGTAATTGATTGCGATGAACTTAATCTATCACGGCTTCATAACGTTGCGACGATGGCGGTCTATACTTAGACGAACTGCAACGTACCGCTTCGCGAAAGGTCGCACCCCATGCAGACGATCTACCAGAAGATGGAAACCACCGAACTCGATGCCGCCATCGAGGCGCTTAAAGCCGAGGTTGCCGAGGTCAAGGCCAAGGGCTTGGCGCTCGACATGGCGCGCGGCAAGCCGTCGCCCTCCCAGGTGAACATTTCTCGCCCCATGCTCGATATCCTCAATGCCGATGCCGATCTGCACGACGGCAATGTCGACTGCTCCAACTACGGTTGCTTCGAGGGCATTCCCTCGGCACGCAAGCTGGCGGGGGAGTTCCTGGGTTGCCCTGCCGAGCAGACGCTCGTACTGGGCTCATCGAGCCTGCTGATCGAGCACGATATCGCCGGTATGTTCTGGCGTTGCGGCTCGTGCGGCAGCGACCCTTGGGACGCCTACGAGGCCGCGCACGACGGCAAGAAGGTCAAGTTCCTGTGCCCTGTTCCCGGCTACGATCGCCACTTTGGCATCACCGCCGATTTGGGCATCGAGAACGTCCCCGTCGCGATGACCGACAACGGCCCCGACATGGACGAGATCGAGCGCCTGGTTGCCGCCGACGATTCCATCAAGGGTATCTGGTGCGTGCCCAAGTATTCCAACCCCACGGGCATCACCTTTAGCGAGGACACTGTGCGCCGCCTGGTCGAGATGCCCACGGCCGCGTCCGATTTCCGCATCTTCTGGGACAACGCCTACTGCGTGCACGACCTGTACGACGAGACCGACGAGCTCGCCAACATCTTTGACCTCGCTCGCGCGGCGGGCACCGAGGATCGCGTGGTGGCATTCGCCTCGACGTCAAAGATCACCTTCCCGGGCGCCGGTATCGGCTTTATCGGTGCGAGCCCCGCGGTTATCGCCGAGTTCTCCAAGCGCCTGAAGGCTGGCCTTATTAGCGCCGATAAGCTCAACCAGCTGCGTCACGTGCGCTTCCTTCCCACCATCGAGGCGGTCAAGGAGCACATGAAAAAGCATGCCGAGTTCCTGCGCCCGCGCTTTGAGGCCGTTGAGCGCAAGCTCACCGAGGGCTTGGGTAACACGGGTTGCGCCACTTGGACTCATCCCCATGGCGGCTACTTTGTGAGTTTTGATGGCCCCGAGGGCTCGGCCCAGAAGGTCGCCGCGCTTTGTGCCGACCTGGGCGTCAAGCTCACGCCGGCTGGTGCCACCTGGCCTTATGGCAAGGATCCGCGCGACACCAACATCCGCATCGCGCCGAGCTATCTCACGGTCGAGGACCTGGAGGCTGCGCTCGATGTGCTGGTGCTGGCTGTCAAGCTCGTCGCTGCCGAGCTTGCGCGTGCCGAGCGCGCCTAACGCGTAGGGCCCCGCAAGTCCGCGCCTAGTACTATCCGCACTTTCGATACGTAAAGGAGCGTATACATGGATTTGGGTATTTCAACCAACCCCACGCCAGAGCTCTACACCATTAAGGTAACCGGCGAGATCGATATCTCTAACGCCGATAGCCTGCGCAATGCCATCGACCTGGCGCTCGAGCAGCCCACCGAGGCCGTTGAGCTCGATTTTGCCCAGGTGAGCTACATCGATTCGACGGGCATTGGCGTGCTCGTGGGTGCCGCGCACCACGCGGTTGACCACGGCAAGCGCTTTAGCTGCACGAATGTGCAGCCCCCGGTGATGCGCGTGGTTCAGCTGTTGGGTGTCGACCAGGAGATTTCGATCACCGCTGCATAATCTTTGCCCCCAAAAGGGCGTGCCGTTTGGCATATGTTTGTGATGCGCTCGGACGTTTTGGCGTCCGGGCGCTATACTTGACCGAATGAATAGACGAGTTCCGGCCGAATGGCGCGGTGCGGGCTCGACTCACATCGAGCCTTGGAGGTATGTGTGTTTGGTATTGGAGAGGGTGAGCTCGCGATCATCGTGGTCTTCGGCTTTTTGCTGTTTGGCCCGGATAAGCTCCCGCAGATGGGCCGCACGATCGGCCGTGCCATCCGTCAGTTCCGCGAGACGCAGGAAAAGATGACGGCCGTTGTTCAGTCCGAGATTATCGATCCGGTGAGCGAGGCCGCGTCGGCCCCGGTCAAGCCCAAGAAGACTGCTGCGACCGACGACGATTCCGATGCGGACGAGGATGCCGCCGAGACGGCAGCGCCCGCCAAGAAGGAGACCTTTGCCGAGCGTCGCGCCCGTCTTGCTGCCGAGAAGGCCGCAAGCGAGGGTGCCGCTGAGGGCGAAGGCGCTGTTGATGAGGCCGAGGGTACAGAGCCTGCTACTGCCGTCGAGCCCGAGCCTGCTGCAGAGCCCGAGCCCGAGCCGGCAGAGCCCACGACGGCTGACCTCTACGCCCGCCGTCCCCGCAAGCGCAAGGCTGTCGTCGACCAGCTCGCTCGCGAGCTCGAGGCCGAGGACGCTGCCGAGACTGCTGCCGCCGATGCCCCGAAGGGAGGCGATGAGTAATGCCGATCGGACCTGCGCGTATGCCGCTCTTCGATCACCTGGGAGAGCTCCGTCGCCGCCTGACCATCGTGGTCGTGTCGGTGTTTGCCGCCGCCATCGTGCTGTACTTTGCCACGCCCGTGGTGCTCGATATCCTCGAGGATCCCATCCGCTCGTTTGTGCCGGACGGTAAGTTCTACATCACCACCACGCTCGGCGGTTTTGGCCTGCGCTTCTCGCTTGCCATCAAGATGGCCGTGGTCATGTGCACGCCCATGATCATCTGGCAGATCCTGGCGTTTTTCCTGCCGGCACTGCGCCCCAACGAGCGCAAGTGGGTCGTGCCCACGGTGCTCGCCTCGACGGTGCTGTTCTTCCTGGGTGCCATCTTCTGCTACTTCATCATTATCCCGGCAGGCTTTGAGTGGCTCATCGGCGAGACCTCGGCCGTCGCTACGGCGCTGCCCGATCTGGAGAACTACGTCAACATGGAGCTGCTCTTTATGATCGGCTTTGGCGTGGCGTTTGAGCTGCCGCTCATCATCTTCTACCTGTCCGTTTTCCACATCGTGTCCTATGCGGCCTTCCGCAGCGCCTGGCGCTACGTGTATGTAGGCCTGCTCGTGGGTTCGGCTGTGATTACGCCCGACGGCTCGCCCGTTACGCTGGGTCTCATGTATGGCGCCCTGCTCTCGCTCTACGAGATTTCGCTCGCCATCGCTCGCGTGGTCATCACCGCGCGCGAGGGCAAGGAGGGCCTGTTCGTGAGCCGTCTGGACCTGTTCTCGGACGACGAGGACGACGAGGAGTAAATCGGTATGCACGAGGTTGGCATTGTCAACGGCATACTCGATACAGTGATTCGCGCGGCGCGTGGGGCGGGGGCCTCGCGCGCCGTTTTGGTAACGCTGCGTATCGGGGATATGACCGAGGTCGTGCGCGAGGCACTCGACTTTGCGTGGGAGACGTTTCGCGATGAGGACCCGCTCACGCGCGGCTGCGAGCTTGCCGTGGAGGAGGTCCATCCACAAAGCGAGTGCCTGGACTGCGGCGAGGTCTTTGAGCACGACCGTTTCCATTGTCGCTGCCCCCAGTGTGGCGGCGCCAACGTGCGCCTGCTGCACGGCCGCGAGCTCGATATCGCAAGTATCGAAATCGAAACCCCCGACGATTAGCCCGCTAGCCATCTAATGATGGGGTATAAAGGGGCCAAAGTAAGGAGCGCTAAGTATGGCCGAGAAAACGATTGATATCGCGTCGCCGATCCTGTCGCGCAACGAGCGCCTGGCAGATCAGCTGCGTCAGCGATTTAATGAGGCAGGCACCTACGTGATCAATGTGCTGTCGAGCCCCGGCTCGGGTAAGACCACCACGATTCTGGGCACCAACGAGCGCCTGCGTGACAAGGCCGGCCTACGCTGTGCCGTCATCGAGGGCGATATCGCCTCGGATGTCGACGCCATCACCATGAAGGAAGCCGGCATGCCCGCCATCCAGATCAACACGGGCGGTCTGTGCCACCTCGAGGGCAACATGATCATGGAGGCTGTCGATGCCTTCGACCAGGCTGTGGGTCTGGAGAACATCGACGTCATCTTTATCGAAAACGTGGGTAACCTGGTCTGCCCGGTCGACTTTGACCTGGGCGAGAACCTGTCCATCATGATTCTCTCGGTGCCCGAGGGCGACGACAAGCCCATCAAGTATCCGGGCATCTTCCAGCACGCCGGCGCGCAGCTGCTCAACAAGGTCGACGTGGCCCCGGCTTTCGATTTTGACATGGATAGGTATACTAAGACACTCGATGACCTCAATCCGCAAGCGCCGCGGTTTGCCGTGAGCGCGCGCAAGGGCGAGGGCATGGATGCCTGGTGCGATTGGCTCATCGGGCAGATTGAGCAAGCAAGGGCGTAAGTCGGCCGCCATACGGGCGGGCGTAGCCGCAGAGATACGAGATAGGAGCCTCTTTTGAAGCTCATCATCGCCGAGAAAAACGATGCCGCGCGTCAAATCGCCGAGCGGCTGTCCACGGGTAAGCCCAAAAAGGACAAGGTGTACAACACCGCCATCTACCGTTTTGAGTGGAAGGGCGAGGAGTGCGTGACCATCGGCCTTGCCGGTCACATCCTGGCACCCGATTTTTGCGACAGTGTGCTGTTCGATAAAAAGCTGGGTTGGTATTCGGTCACCGAGGACGGCGAGATGTTGCCGGCCGATATGCCCGATGGCCTGGCCCGCCCGCCGTACGACACCAAGCGCAAGCCGTTCCTTGCCGATGGTATCTCCATCAAGGGCTGGAAGCTTGAGAGCCTGCCTTACCTTACCTGGGCGCCCGTCATTAAGCTGCCGGCCGAGAAGGAGCTCATTCGTTCGCTCAAGAACCTTGCCAAGAAGTCCGACAGCGTCATCATCGCCACGGACTTCGATCGCGAGGGTGAGCTGATCGGCTCGGACGCCCTCAACAAGGTGCGCGAGGTCGCGCCGGACTTGCCGGTCGCCCGCGCTCAGTATTCTTCGTTTACCAAGGCCGAGATTACGCAGGCCTTCGATAATCTTGTCTCGCTCGACCAGAATCTGGCCGACGCCGGCGAGAGCCGCCAGCACATCGACCTCATTTGGGGTGCGGTGCTCACGCGCTACCTGACGCTCGCCAAGTTTGGCGGCTTTGGCAACGTGCGCTCCGCCGGCCGCGTGCAGACGCCGACGCTTGCCCTGGTGGTCGAGCGCGAGCGCGAGCGCATGGCGTTTGTGCCCGAGGACTATTGGCAGATTCGCGGCATGGGTGCCGCTCAGGGTGCTGCCGAGGATGACCGCTTTAAGATTGCGCACAAGACGGCACGTTTTACCGACAAGGATGCTGCCGAGACGGCGTACGGCCACGTCGACGGCGCTACGACGGCAACCGTCGCCGCGGTGACCAAGCGCTCCCGCAAGCAGCAGCCGCCCACGCCGTTTGCGACGACCTCGCTGCAGGCTGCCGCCGCGGCCGAGGGCATCTCACCTGCACGTACCATGCGCATCGCCGAGTCCCTCTACATGGCCGGTCTCATCAGCTACCCGCGTGTCGACAATACCGTGTACCCTGCGACGCTCGATCTGGGCGCCGTGGTGAGCGACCTGGCAAAGATTAACCCGGCGCTGGCGCCCGTGTGCAAAAAGGTGCTCGCCGGTCCCATGAAGCCCACGCGCGGCAAGGTCGAGACCACCGACCACCCGCCTATCTATCCCACGGGCGAGGGCGATCCGTCCACGCTCGACGGCGGCCAGCGCAAGCTTTACGACCTCATCGCCCGCCGCTTCCTGGCGACGCTTATGGGTCCCGCGACCATCGAGAATACCAAGCTCGAGCTCGACGTGAACGGTGAGCCGTTCGTGGCTTCGGGCGATGTGCTCGTGACCCCGGGTTTCCGCGAGGCGTACCCGTACGGACTCAAGCGCGACGAGCAGATGCCGCCGCTGGAGCAGGGCGACACGGTCGACGTGTTCGACATTAAGCTTGAGGCCAAGCAGACCGAGCCGCCCGCGCGCTACAGCCAGGGCAAGCTCGTGCAGGAGATGGAAAAGCGCGGCCTGGGCACCAAGTCCACGCGCGCGAGCATCATCGAGCGCCTGTACGCCGTGCGCTACCTCAAAAACGATCCCGTTGAGCCGAGCCAGCTGGGCATCGCCATCATCGACGCGCTGACGCAGTTTGCCCCGCGCATCACGAGCCCCGATATGACCAGCGAGCTCGACGGCGACATGACTCGCGTCGAGCGCGGCGAGGACACCGAAGAGCATGTCGTGACGCACTCGCGTGCGCTGCTGGCCGGCGTGCTCGACGAGCTGCTCAAGCATACGCAGGAGCTCGGCGACGCCATCAGCGACGCCGTCACGGCCGATGCGCGCGTGGGCGCCTGCCCCAAGTGCGGCAAGGACCTGGTTATGAAGACGAGCGCCAAGACCCGTGGCAGCTTCATTGGCTGCATGGGCTGGCCCGACTGCGACGTGACCTATCCGGTGCCGAGCGGCGTCAAGGTGAGCCCGCTCGAGGGCGAGGCCGCCGTGTGCCCCGAGTGCGGTGCGCCGCGCATCAAGTGTCAGCCGTTCCGCCAGAAGGCTTTCGAGATTTGCGTGAACCCGATGTGCCCCACCAACTACGAGCCCGACCTTAAAGTGGGCGAGTGCAAGGTGTGTGCCGAGGCCGGACGCCATGGCGACCTGATCGCGCACAAGAGCGAGAAGAGCGGCAAGCGCTTTATCCGCTGCACCAACTATGATGACTGCGGCGTGAGCTATCCGCTGCCGGCGCGTGGCAAGCTCGAGGCGACGGGCGAGACCTGTCCCGAGTGCGGCGCCCCCATCGTGGTGGTCAACACGGCGCGCGGTCCGTGGCGTATCTGCGTCAACATGGACTGCCCGACCAAGGAGAAGAAGCCCGCCCGCGGCCGCAAGACCACAACCAAGGCGAGCACGGCTAAGAAGACGACCGCTGCGAAGAAGACTTCGACGGCGAAAAAGTCGACTGCCAAGAAGTCGACCACCAAGAAGACGACGGCCAAGAAGGCCGCCGACAAGTAACGGCGCAGTCGAAACAATGCCCAAAAAAACGAGCGAGGGTCTCATGATCCTCGCTCGTTTTTTTGACCGGCAGTTAGGGACGTTCCTTTTTCTGCCGGCAGTTTAGGAACGTCCCTAACTGCCGGCTCGGGAACGACAAAGCGCTAGTTCACCTCGACAGGCTTGGCGCCGGGATAGCGCTCCTCAAAGTCTAGGCGGTACTTATTGTCATTGGTGCCCGCCACGTTGTCGCGCGACAGCGGCGCCACGATCTCATTCTTGTGGTCCGCAGGCTTGGCGTATTTCGGGCTGATCTCCCAGGCATCACAGATTGCGTCAATGCGGTGATCCAGGTCGTCGTACAGGGCGATGATGTCCTTCCAGGAGCTGTAGTTCTTGGAGCTCGTCGGGACGTCCAGGTCCTCGACGATGTCGTAATACTGCTCGATGGTGTCCTCCGTGCGCTCGGCGACGTCGGCGAGATTTTGACGGGTGGTTCGATCCTCTTCCAGATAGTTGCCGTTGAAGTTCTGCGCGCAGCCACGGACCTGGCTGTCGAGATCTTCGAGCAGGTCGTAGTATTCGCTCAGTCGGCGGTAGAGGTTCTGCTCAGAGAGCGTTGCTTCGCCGCCATCCTCGTCGTCATCGTCATCATCGTCGTACAGGCTGTTGGGATCGCCGAGAGGCTTTAGGTCATCGTCGTCGACGTCATGGTGCAGCTTAGCTACCTCGGCAGTCGTCTGCGTGGCGGCGTTGTCGAACGGTCTGATTGCAAAGAAGATGACCAGGGCGATGATGATCGCCACCAGCACAACGATAACGGCGATAAGCGGCCCGGTGCCGCTCTTTTTGGGAGCGGGGGTCTGTGGCGAAGCGGGCGCGTATGCGGGAACCGGCTGCTGTTGGGGCGAGCCGCTCGCGACGGGTATGCGCTGCGTGGTCTCGACGGCCTCGGTCCTTGCGGCGGGGTCGGGGCTATAGGCGAGGGAGTCGTCCGCCTTGGCTTGCGGCGTATCAAGGGAGCCGGTCTGCTCAAAAGCGGGCTGGCTATCGCTCGCGGCTGTTTGCTCAACGGGTGCACCGCACGAGGTGCAGAACTTGGCATCATCTGCAAGAAGCTTGCCGCACGAGGCGCAATACCGAGACATTGCCACTCCTTTCGCCACATTTCAATGCAATACGACGATTATACCCAGCATCCAAAATTCCCCATCATAAGTTGCGGTGAAATAGGGACTGTTTGGCGGTCTCAGAGCTTCAATCAGTCCCTATTTCACCGCAACTTTGGAAAGGCGCCTTTAGCCATTGGGGACGTGCCGAGCACTGGGGTATCATGGCTTGGTTGCTGTAACTCGCATTTACGCGCCTTGTAGGAAGGGGCTGCGCCCATGGCTTTTGAGCCTGCTCAACATAGCTTTATCACGCTCGAGGGCGTCGACGGTGCCGGCAAGTCCACGCAGGCGCACCTGCTCGCCCGTGCGCTCGAGCTCGCTGGCCACCAGGTTGTGAGCCTGCGCGAACCGGGCGGCACTGCCATCAGCGAAAAGATCCGTGCTCTGTTGCTCGACCCCGCCAATACGGCGATGGGCGACACCTGCGAGTTGCTGCTCTATGAGGCAGCGCGCGCCCAGTTGGTGCACGAGGTCATCGCACCCGCCCTTGCTGTCGGCAAGGTGGTACTGTGTGACCGCTTCTACGATTCCACAACCTGCTACCAGGCGTTTGCCGACGGCCTCGATCGCCAGATGGTGCGCGATGCCAACAACCTGGCCGTCGCCGGTACGCACCCGGCGCTCACACTCGTCTACCACATCACGCCCGAGCAGGCGGCGTTGCGCATGGCCGCCCGTGGCGCGGCAGATCGCATGGAGGCAAAAGGCATGGCATTCCAGGAGCGTGTCTACCAGGGCTTTTGCGCAATTGCTGCCGAGGAACCCGCCCGCGTAAAGCTCATCGACGCCACCGCGACCATCGAGGAAGTCTTCGAGAAGACGGTCGAACAGGTTCGCGCGTACGGTCTCGACATTCCGCAAGATGCCGTCGCCGCCGCGCTTGCCCAGGAGGCCGAGTAACATGGCCCCCGCTCAGGCAAGCCTGCTGGCCAAGCTCGACACCCAAGAGCGCGTGCGTGACTTTTTGACCAATGCCGTCGCTAGCGGTCGCGCATCGCACGCCTACCTGTTTTTGGGCGCTCCCGGCGCGGGCAAGCTCGACGCCGCGTGGGCGCTCGCCCAAGCCTTCCTGTGCGAGCAGGATGGCTGCGGCTCATGCGATAGCTGCGTGCGCGTCGCCCGCCATACGCACCCCGACGTGCACTATTACACGCCCGAGAGCGCCACGGGTTACCTCATTGCCCAGACCCGCGAGCTGCTCGATGACGTGCCGCTGGCGCCCATCCGTGCCAAGGCCAAGGTCTACATCATCGACCGTGCCGAGCAGCTGCGCGCCAACACCGCCAACGCACTGCTCAAAACACTCGAGGAGCCGCCCGAGGGCGTTATGTTTATCTTGCTGGGCACCTCGGCCGACGTGATGCTGCCCACTATCGTGAGTCGTTGCCAGTGCGTGCCGTTTCGGCTGGTATCGCCCGCCGTCGCCGCGCAGGCCGTGAGCCGCGCCACCGGTCAGGACCCTGCGCGTTGCCGCATGGCCGTAGCCGTGGCGGGAAGCCCCACGCGTGGCATCGAGTTTCTTAAGAGCGCCGAGCGTCAGGATGCCCGCCGTCAGATGGTCCGTGCCATCGACTCACTCATTGCCGCCGACGAGGCCGACGTGCTCAGTCGCGCCAAGTCGCTCATCGTCGCCGTTAAGGCACCGCTCGCCGAGGTCAAGTCCACGCAGGAAAAGGTACTCGAGCAAAACGCCGACTACCTGTCGCGTGGAGCATTGAAGCAGCTTGAGGACCGCAACAAGCGCGAACTCAACGCGCGCGAGCGTTCGGGTATCATGGAAGCGCTGGCGAGCGCGCGGACGCTCATGCGCGACGTGCTGCTGACACTTCAGGACGAGGCGGCCGACGTGGTGAACGAAGACGTGCGTGACACGATCGGTCGGCTTGCCGCCGCGACGAATGTTGCGGGTGCCACCCAGGCGCTCGAGGCGGTCGCAACCGCCGAGCACAACATCGCCAGAAACGTTACTCCCCAGCTGGCCATCGAGGTCATGCTGTTCGATATCAGGAAGGCACTGAAATGCCGTTAGTCGTACCCGTTAAGTTTACCTACGCCTCGCGCGACCTGTGGTTTGACCCGCAGGATCTGGATATCCTCGAGGCAGATTGCGCTATTTGCTCCACCGAGCGCGGAACCGAGATCGGTCTGGTCACGGCTGATCCCTTCGAGGTACCGCAAGACGAGATCGGTCAGCCGCTCAAGCCCGTGCTGCGTGTGGCGAGCGACATCGACCTGCAGCTTGCCGACGACCTGGCCATCCAGGGTGACGAGGCCATGGTCGATTTCCGCCGTCTGGTCAAAGAGCTCGACCTCGAGATGAAGCCAGTCGGCGTCGAGTACCTGTTTGGCGGCGAGAAGGCCGTGTTCTACTTTGCCGCCGAGGAGCGCGTCGATTTTCGTCAGCTCGTCAAGGACCTGTCCTCGACGCTGCATATTCGCGTCGACATGCGCCAGATCGGCGTGCGCGACGAGACCCGCCTGGTGGGCGGCTATGCCCAGTGCGGACAGGAGCTCTGCTGCACGCGCTTTGGCGGACAGTTTGAGCCCGTCTCGATCCGCATGGCAAAAGAGCAGGACCTGCCGCTCAACTCGTCCAAGATCAGCGGCGTTTGCGGCCGCCTGATGTGCTGCCTGCGCTATGAGTTTGAGGCGTACAAGGACTTTAAGAGCCGTGCGCCCAAAAAGAAGACGCTCATCGATACGCCGCTTGGCAAGGCGCGTATTCAGGAATATGACACGCCGCGTGAGCAGCTGGTGCTGCGCTTGGAGAACGGCAAGGTCTTTAAGGTCAACCTGGCCGATATGACCTGCTCGGAGGGCTGCAAAAAGAAGGCCGCCGAGCAGGGCTGCAACTGCCGCCCCGACTGCGTGACGCGTGACGTGCTCGAGCGCATCGAGTCGCCCGAGATGCGCCTGGCGCTCATGGAGCTCGACCGCGAGAACGGCGTCGACGTGGGCGATGGCCTGTCGAGCGCCGACCGTCTTGCCGGCACGTCGATGCCCAAGCGCCGTCGTCGCGATGCCGAATCCGATGCTCGCGCCGGTCAGGGCCAGGGCGAGGGCCGTGGTCGCGGAAAGGGCCGCGGTAAGGCCGAGGCACCCGAGGCCGAGGAGGCCGCCGGTGGCCGTCGTCGTCGCAAGCGCGCGGGCTCGGGCGATGCTACCGAGGTTGCCGCCGCGGGCAAGAACGCCTCTCGCGAGCGCGAGGTTCAGCAGCCCCAGCAGCAGAATCGCGGCGGTGGTATGAACCCCACACGTCGCCGCCGCCGTCATCTGTCGAGCGAGGAGCGCGAGGACGCCTTCCGCGCCGCAGCCGCTCGCGAGGCTGGTGCCGCTTCCAAGGGTCCCTCGGCCTCCGACGCGCCTGCCGACAAGGGCGGCAAGTCACGTGGCGAGGAGGAGCGCGCGCCGCGTCCGCGCCGTCGCCATTCCTCGGGCGCACAGCAGAAGCCATCGGTTCCTTCCGTGGCCGATCAGGTTTCGGACGGCGAGGTCAAGGTCACGCGCCGTCGTCCCGGCGATGGCGGAGGAGCTGCCGCCAAGGCTTTGCGTGGCGCCGCTCGCGACGAGCGCGAGCCGCGCGAGGATCGCGGTGGCGAGGGCTCGGCCGACCAGGGCCAAAAGCGCCGTCGCCGTCGCCGTTCCCGCAAGCCGCGCCAGAATGGTGGCGAGGGCTCGACCCCGTCTTCGGCCGCACCACAACCGCCCGCCGGCGAATAACGCCCGCGAGCGGATTTAACCCGCCTTACCCCAATCGCGTCGGGGTACCATAGCGCTGAATCAACAACCCTCCCTGCGACCGAACGTAGGGAGGGTTGTGTCTTGAAGAGCCATCTGAACAAATTGAGCCGTCTGCAGGGTGCCGGCGCCCTACCGTTTGCGGACGAATTGCTGCCGTTTGCCGAGCGGGCGGCACGCGAGGCACTCGAGGCATTGTCGCCAACACGATGTGCCGGCTGCGAGCGCGCCGGTGCGCTTATTTGCCAAGACTGCCTGGCCGCGCTCACGCTCATCGACCCACGTCATAGCTGTACCCGATGCGGCGCCCCGTTTGGGGATTTGCTGTGCACTGAGTGTTCGGTCGAGGGCACGTCCTCGGCAATGGCGGAGGCGCTCGACCGCTGCCTGGCGTGCGCCGTCTATGCGCATCCGCTGCCGCGCATCATTAAAGCGTACAAGGACGCGGGCGAGCGACGCCTGGCGCCGTATCTGGCGGAGCTGCTCTACGACACCGCCCTGCATGCCCAGGTCGTAGCGCCCGAACGCTTAGGAGGTGTGCTGTCCGGTGCGGATGCGGTGGTGTTTGTGCCTGCGACGGCGGCAGCGTTTCGGCGGCGTGGCTTTGATCATATGGAGGCCATTGCGCGCCCATTTTGCGAGCTGTCGGGTGTTCCCCTGCTCGATGCCCTCGTCAAGTACGGGCATGGCGACCAGCGCGAACTCGGTCGTGAGGAGCGCCGCGAGCGTGCCCAAGGCATGTACGAGACGGTTGAGGACGTGCACGGCCGCCGCTTGCTGCTTATCGACGACGTTATCACCACGGGTGCGACGATGGCAGCGGCTTCGGCGGAACTCAAGCGCGCCGGTGCCGTGGCCGTTGATGGCCTCGCTATCGCACGCGTTTGGTAGGGGTGGTTTTGTGGCAGTGAAGATTGAGCGGCGCAACGAGCCGACAGACGAACAGCTGGCGGCTTCCGTAATCCTAACAGGCGCCTCGGCGCTACGCATGATGCGCGCCGAGCGCCGAAAAATGGGTTACATCAGCTGGAGGGACCTCAATCCCGATGAAGAGCGCCGTGTGCTGCGCACGTCGTCGCCCTCGACCGAGGACATCTATCTTTCCGACTTGGTGCGGATTGGGGCCGCAAGCGGCGAGGTGCAAGAAGATCTTTGCTTGCTGGTGGGATCTGCGGCGCAGCGCCGCCGCATGCCTGGCGTGGGCTGGTCCGTATGCTCCGGGTTGCCCGCCGGCTCGATTCTAGAGGTGGAACCGGGGGTGTACAGTCTATCTCCCGAGGCCCTTTGTGTTGTCGTCGCCCGCGAGGTCGGCTGTATCCAGGCATTTGCCCTGGCCCAGGAGCTGTGCTCTAAGATTTCACTGAGTGACCGCGGGAAGTATCTGCCTCCCTACACCTCGCCCGTTACGAATAAACTTGCAAAGGACAAGGACCAGCCAGCAGACGTGGGCTACTTTGAGGTTGAGCCGGTGCTGACGCCCGATCGTCTGGCAGATTACCTCGCGGTATGCAAGGGGAATGCGGCCAAACAACTGCAGCGTCTGTGTCCCTACTTGTCAGAAAACCTGCGCTCGCCCATGGAGTGCATCATGCTCGCTCTGTTTTCGCTTCCGTTTTCCTATGGCGGATTTGCCTGCGGTCCCTTTAAGACCGACTACAAGATTGAGTTCGATGACCGCGCGCAGGCAATCTCGGGGATGCCGCATGCAGTTTGCGATGCGTATCAGGAAGCAGCCCGGTTTGACCTGGAATACAACGGTGAGCTGGGTCATTCCTCCCGGAGGGGACGTATCCATGATGAAAAGCGCAACACGGGCTTGATTACTATGGGAATCGAGGTCGCGACGGTCAACAACGAAATGCTCTGTGACATGGAAGCGATGGAAGCACTCGCATGGCGCATCCACCAGCGTATGGGTAAGCGATATCAGAATCGCGTAGAGGCTCGTCGAAAGAGGCAAGATGCTCTGCTGAATACGCTCCGAGCGTGCTTTGGGCTCAAACCAGCGTAAAACTATGGCTTTATAGGGGGTCTGTTTATATGCTCTGTGCAAAAAACGGCAAATATGAGTACTGTTACTAGATTAGTGGGTCGCGCGCGCAGACGTGGTGTAAGAGTGTCCTGAGGTCCGTCGCTGCAAGTCC
>UQXP01000041.1 GCA_900545055.1 uncultured Collinsella sp. | reverse complement strand
CAGGCCCGATTTTGCCTCTTGACAATGTCCTGCTCATATTAAAAGGAACGTCCCCGGGCGCCGGCTTAGCCCAACCTTAGAAGTGGCGGCGGATGGCGTCGACCATGCCCCGGGGCGTGGTCTGGCCGAGCACGTCGGCTGCGGCGTCGGCGTCCATAAAGATATTCATGAGCGCCTGCAGCGCCTCGACCTGGCCGCCTGGCTCAGAAATACCCAGGTTGATGATGATCTGCGCCGGCACGGGAGCGCCCATGCCCGCCATGGCGTTAAACGTCACGGGCGCGGCCGGCTTTACCACGGCGATGTAGGGCTTAGCCACAAACCCCGGGTCGGTATGCGGAATGGCGATGTTGGCAGCCGGCATGGCAAGCCCCGTGGGATAGGCGTCCTCGCGCGTGCGGACGGCGTCGAGCCAGCCCTCGGCAATGAAACCGCGCGGGGCAAGCTCGCCCTCGAGCCGCGCAAAGACCTCATCCGGCGTCGCGCACTCCCAATCAAAAAACACCAGTTCAGGCGTAAACAGCGCTTCGTTATCCGCCATGCGCTCACCTCTCTCACCTAGTCATCGGGGACGTTCTTGAATGACTAGTCGTTTGAGAACATCCCCGATGACTACCTAAAACAAAAGGTGGCCACTCGCGCCTTGGCGCCAATGACCACCCTGACTACTCGGCTAAATTGTACTGTGCGCCGCTAGCCGCGAGGCGCGTCAATTGCGACCTTGCCGCTCTCCAGCACGTGGACGCGGCCGTCGGCGAGCATTTGCACGACCTCGGGATACAGCACGTGCTCAATCGCATGGATGTGCTCCTCGAGCGTGTCAACATCCCAGCCCTCCTCAACAGCCAGCGCACGCTGGGCGATGATGGGGCCGTTATCGTAGATCTCGTTGGCAAAGTGCACGGTCACGCCGGTCACCTTGACGCCGCGCGCAAACGCGTCGTCGATCGCATGCGCACCGGTAAAGCTCGGCAGCAGCGCCGGATGCAAGTTGACCACGCGGTTGGGAAACGCCGCCAGCAGCGGCGTGTGCACCATGCGCATGTAGCCGGCCATGACCACATACTCGCAGCCGCGCTCGAGAAGCTCGTGCGCGATAATCTCGTCGGCGGCGATGGGGTCGGCGTAGACATCCTTAGACAGCGTGAGCGTCTGGATGCCCGCGCGCTCAGCGCGCTGCAAACCCTTAGCCGAAGGACGGCTCGACACCACAAGCTCAATCGAAGCGTTGAGCTTGCCGGCGGCGATCAGATCGATCAGCGCCTGCAGGTTGGTACCCGAACCGCTGATGAGCACACCGATCTTGAGCGGCTCGGCCGTATCGGTGCCGGTCGGACGGGTGTAGGGCACGAAGTCCAGGCTCTCGGCAGCAGTCATCTGCTCGTTAGCGCTCATCGGAGTACACGACCTTACCGGAACCCTCGACGCACTCGCCCACGCGGAACGGCTTCTCGCCCAGCGCGACCAGAGCCTCGGTCACCGCGGCCTCGTCCTCGGGGGCGACGATCAGGCACAGTCCAACGCCCATGTTGAAGGTCTTGCACGCCTCGTTGGGCGCAAGCTCGGCCTGGCGCGACACATAGGTGATGACGGGCGGAACGTCCCAACCCATCTCGGCACCGTTGCGGGTGACCACGGCGTCGACGTCATCGGCGAGCGCGCGGTTGAGGTTCTCGGTGATGCCGCCGCCGGTGATGTGGGCGATGGCATGCACGTTGGCGCCGCCGCGCAGCAGCTCCAGAATCGGCTTGACGTAGATGCGCGTGGGGGCCAGCAGAGCGTCTGCCAGCGATGCGCCGCCGAGCTCCTCGAGCGGGCGGCTCAGCTCCTCGGCCTTAGCGGCGGCCTCGGGCGTGCCCGGCTTAATGCCGTCGACACCGATGACCTTGCGCACGAGTGAGTAGCCGTTGGAGTGCACGCCGGTGGAAGGCAGACCCAGGATCACGTCGCCGGGACGGACATTCGCGGGGTCGAGCATCTTGGGACGGTCGACGACGCCCACGGTAAAGCCGGCGAGGTCGTAATCGGCCGGAGCCATAACGCCCGGGTGCTCGGCCATCTCGCCGCCCACGAGCGCGCAGCCCGCGAGCTTGCAGCCGTCGGCCACGCCCTTGATGATCTTTGCCATGTGCTCGGCCTCGATATGGCCAATGGCAACATAGTCCAAGAAGAACAGCGGCTCGGCGCCCGAAGCCAGAATGTCGTTGACGCACATGGCGACCAGGTCCTGACCCACCGTCTCATGACGGTCCATAATCTGGGCGAGCACGAGCTTGGTGCCCACGCCGTCAGTGCCGCTGATCAGGATCGGGTCTTCCATACCTTTCAGCGCGGCGGCCGAGAACAGGCCACCGAAGCCGCCAATACCGCCGATGACCTCGGGGCGGTTGGTGTCCTTGACCATCTGCTTAATCGCGTCGACGGCGCGGCCGCCCTCGGCGGTGTCGACGCCGGCATCCTCATATGTCACATGTTTGCTGTCGCTCATCTGAGCCTTCCTCTCCCACTACTGCTTACCGCACAAGCGCCAAACAGTGCTCATAGTTGCGTTCATTTCGGCGCGCGCCATAACAACGTACGCCGTCATATCAACAAAACAGCAGGTAAAACCTACCAAAATAAACCTATCCCCACATGGCAGGCTTTAGGCCTCGCCGTGCTCCTCTTCCCAGCTGCGGTCGTCGTATTTCTCGACCACGGCGTCGTCGTCAAAATGCAGCGGCTTATCCAGGTTGCGGGGCTTAAAGCCCTCCATAAACTTGTCGCGGCCAAAGCTCTCGGGAATCGCCACGGGGTAGCGGCCGGTAAAGCACGCATCGCAGTAACCGCCCTTGGGCATGACCTTCAGCAGGCCCTCGACCGAAAGGAAGGCCAGCGAATCGGCGCCGATGTACTCGCAGATCTCATCGACCGTCTTGTTGGCGCTGATAAGCTGCGACTGCACGTCGGTATCGATACCGTAGAAGCACGGCCAGATGACCTCGGGCGAGTTGATGCGGATATGAATCTCCTTGGCGCCAGCGTTGCGCAGCATCTTGACGAGCTGCACCATGGTGGTGCCGCGCACGATGGAGTCGTCGATGACGACCAGGCGCTTGCCCTCGATGTTGTCGCGCAGCGGGTTGAGCTTCATGCGCACGCCCATGGCGCGCAACTCCTGCGTAGGCTCGATAAACGTACGGCCCACGTAGCGGTTCTTGATAAGGCCCTCGCCAAAGGGAATACCGCTCTCGTGCGAATACCCCTCCGCAGGCGGCAGGCCGGAGTCGGGCACGCCGATGACCAGGTCGGCCTCGACGGGCTCCTCATGTGCCAGCTGACGACCCATGTCGTAACGGCAGGCATAGACGCTCTTGCCGTTCATGATGGAGTCGGGGCGGGCAAAGTAGACCTGCTCAAAGATGCAGTTGGCGGGCTCTTCGGCTGCAGGCACGCCCTGCTCGGATACCAGGCCCTCGGCGCTGATGCGCAAGATCTCGCCGGGACGGACGTCACGGACGTACTCGGCACCCACGATGTCGAGTGCGCAGGTCTCGGAAGCAACGACCCAGCCGCCGGCGCGCGTGACACGGACGGCGGAGTCGACCGTCGCGGCGCCGTCCTGCGACGGCAGCTGCGAAAAGGCTGCGGTATCGGCCTGGTCCAGACCCTCGTCCACCAGCTTGCCCAGCACGAGCGGGCGAATGCCGTGTGGATCGCGGAATGCGTAGAGCGCCTGCTCGTTGATGAGCGTCATGGCGTAGCCGCCGCGCACGAGCTCCATGGTCTTGCGAATGCCCTCGCGCAGATGGCCTGTACGCTGGGTAAAGTAGCCGATAAGCTTGGTCGCGACCTCGGAATCCGAATTGGAGAGGAACGGCACGCCCAGCTCGATCAGCTGGCGGCGCAGCTCGTCGGTGTTGACCAGAGTACCGTTGTGCGCGAGCGCGATAATGACGCTGTTGATGGTGGAGAGGTGCGGCTGCGAGGCTTCCCAGCTCTTGGCGCCGGCGGTGCCATAGCGCACGTGGCCCACGGCCAGCTGGCCGGAGAGTGTCGACAGGTCGGCGTTGGAGAACACGCGGTCGAGCAGGCCCAGATCCTTGCGGACCATAACCGTGCCGCCATCACCCACGGCGATTCCCGCCGATTCCTGGCCGCGATGCTGCAGCGCGCGCAGACCAAAGTACGTCAGTCGAGCCACATCGCGATCGGGTGCCCACACACCAAAGATGCCGCATTCCTCATGCAGCTGGTCGGAGTCCGGATCATACGTCGACATGGTCTTCACCTGTCCCGCGGCACGCTCGGCCGCGCGGATGGTTTCTTGAGACATGGCATCCCCTCAGAGCCTCGTTATTTGGCGTTACCTGCCCTATTATACGCACGGCAAGACAAGCACTCCCGCGCATGAACAGCGCTTTTTAAAAGCCCACCGAGCTTATAATCCGTTTTGCAGCCAAACATTTTATTGGGCAACCGCCTCGGGGCCGACGATCCCGCATACTTCCGTTGCGACGCGTCTCGCCCGCCGTTGGGGCTTGCATTGTTGCAATTGGGACGTTCGTCCTGTCTTTTGGCAGGTCGGCGGCGTATCCTTGTACCTACAGCAAAACGAGAAAGGTTATGTATGGATCGAAACGAACTCGACCCCAGCGTCCCCAGCGCCACGGAGGTCAAGAAGATCCCCCTCATCATTAAGGTGTACGCCGTCCTATGCATCCTGTCCGGCGTGGGCACGCTCCCTTCGGTCGGCGCCTTTATGTGGCAGGTCATCACCGCGCTCATCAACGGCAACGCCGCCGCCAAGCTCGGCGACAACACACTCGTCGCGGTCGGCCTTATCGTCGCCGGCATCATGCTCTCTGCGGCAAGCGCCGTCATCCTGATCATCTTTGGCCTGGACCTTATCAAAAACCAGCGTCGCAACGCCGCTCGCCTGTCCTATATCCTTATCGCGTTTACCGTCGTCGAGCTTTTGGTTGACGTGATGCTCCAGGGCATCGGGCCCTTCTTGCTGCGCCCTGCCATCCAGCTCGGCATCCTCGTCGCGCTTTCGGCCACCGTCGACCCCACGCTGCGCCAGGAGCGCGAGCTGCAGCGCCGCCTGCAGGAGATGCTCGACCGCGATGCCGCCGCCGAGGGCATGCTCGGGCGCGATGAAACCGGCGAAGGCTACATCAAGCTCAACTACTTCAACCTGTTCTGGGTATTCTTTGTCTGCTGCATACTCGGCCTGATCGCCGAGGACATCTGGCACATGACGGTCGACGACCCGGGTGTCTACCAGAACCGCGCCGGCATGCTGTTTGGCCCCTTCAGCCCCATCTACGGATTTGGCGCCGTGCTCATGACCATGGTGCTCAACCGCTTCTACAAAAAGAACCCCATCATTATCTTTTTGGTGAGCGCGCTGCTCGGCGCAAGCTTTGAGGTGTTCGTGGGCTGGTTTATGCAGACCTCGTTCGGTGTGGTCTCGTGGAGCTACTCGCATATGAAGCTCTTTGGCATGCCCGATCCGCTCGCCGTCCTTACCGGCGGACGTACCTGCACGGGCTTCGCCTGCCTATGGGGCCTGGGTGGACTCATCTGGATCAAGCTGCTTCTGCCCAGATTGCTCAAACTCATCAACATGATTCCGTGGAAGAGCCGCTACTCGGCTACCGTCATCTTCACCATCATTATGCTGGTCGATGGCGTTATGACGCTGCAGTCGCTCGATTATTGGTATCAGCGCGTCAACGGCACGGAACCGGATATTCCCGTTGCGCAGTTCTACGGCAAGTACTTCGATAATGACTTTATGGAGAATCGCTTCCAGAGCATGACCATGAGCCCCAAGGATGCGACGCGCGTGTAGCACCCACCGCGCCCAAAACGCAAAACGCCCGCCGGTATCACACGTACCGGCGGGCGTTTTTATAAACGAGCCTTCTATCGACGCAAGCCTCTACGCCTCGCGCTCGACCTCACTCACGCATTCGTTCTTGATGGTGCCAACGAGCGCCTGCAGCGCATCGACCACGTGTGGGCGAATGTCCCCGCCGATAAGCACGAGCATGATGTCGTCACCTACGGCAAGCCCGCCGCTTGCCAGCCACACGCGCACATAGCCGATACCCGGCATCGCGCGCGTGGCCTCGATAGCAGACCGTACCTTTTCGGCGTCGTAGTCAAAGACCATGCCGCCCACCCTGTGGCCTGGCGCCACGCCATCGGTCTCGACTCCGCGCACCTCGGCCTTGGGCGTCGCGCGCACCACACCGTTATGCGTCAGATACATCCCACAGCCTGCCGCCGAAGCATCGGCCTTGGCCTCGCGCAGCCAAGCATCAATCGAAGGCATCAATTTGCCACTCTCGAGCATCATTTCTCCCTTACCGTCGTCGAGTAGCCAATTTGGGACGGGGCCTTTTTAGCTACTCTCGAACAACTTATTCCTCGACCGGCGTGAGCACCATAACGGCGCGTGTGTTGCTCAGCGACAGCGAACGACAGGTCACAAGCGTTACAACCTTAGTTGCCGAAGCGGCACGATCGGTGGCATCGCTCGCCACCGCGGAGGCACCGTCGAGCATCTCGGACAGGTAGTTCTTGAGCCCGTCGTCGCCCTCAAAATTGGTCGTACGCGCCTTGGCATACGTGTCCTCGACAACTTTGGTCGCCAGTGGTCGCAGCTTATACGTAGCATCCCGTGTGATGTAATACACAAACTCGATGCTATCGAACGTCGCCTGATCAGTGGTGTCCGAAATCACGTTGAACATCGACCCATCGTTCATATGGTGGCCGTAGATCGTGGTCTGCTGGTCGACCATTCCCGGCGCGGTGTCATCGCTATCCAGGAAAATGGCACCGGACGCGTTAGCCGTTCCGTCGAACAGCGTGTTGAGGTATTTGGAGTTGTTGTTGGTCTGCACCACGGGGTAGTTGATATTGGTACCCGGTGCGTAAATCCAGCCAACGACCTCAGGATTTGTCTGAGCAAGCGCATCAAAGTCGATAATCGGAACGCCGCTGGCGTCCTTGTCGCTCACATATTGTTTTTCGATCTTTTGATACGACTCGCTCGCCTGCTTGTAGCCAATCTGCGCATTGATAAAGATGGCAGCGGCGGCAACAATCAAGCCGATGCCGATGATGATGAGCAGAATAGGAATGATGGAGCGGCGCTTTTTACGTGGCGGCTCGGTGTAGTCCGACGGCGTGGCATGCGATGAAGACCGGGGCGGCTTCTTAGCGGTGCTATAAGATGAAGGTCGATATGCGGCCGGCGCGTCCTGTCGACGATGCGTCGCCGGTGTCACGGGGCGCGGCGCGCGCGGCTGCTGAGGAGAGGATGCCCGACCCTGCTGCGCCGCATGGGCAGCACCCGGCTTCGATGGATCGGGAATCTGAGAAGCCTTGAATCGTTTTCCCTGATAGTCGGACATGGCTCTCCTTATACTGCGGTGAAACGGCGGAACGCCTAGGCGTCGGCCATCTCCTGCTTCATCTTCTCGATAACCTTGCGGTACTCGGGGTCGCAAGCGCCCAGAATCTGCGTGGCGTAGATGGCGGCGTTCTTGGCGCCATTGATGGCAACGCAGGCCACGGGCACGCCCGAAGGCATCTGCACCATCGACAGCAGCGAATCCATGCCGCCCAGGTCACTCGTCTTCATAGGCACGCCGATGACCGGCAGCGGCGTAAAGGCAGCCACGACACCACCCAGGTGAGCGGCCTTGCCGGCGGCTGCGATAATCACTTTGATACCGCGATCGGCGGCAGTCGAAGCCCACTCGTGGACCTTCGCCGGTGTGCGGTGTGCGCTCGCAATGACAAGCTCATAGGGCACACCCAGTGCCTCGAGCTCGGCGGTGCAGCCTTCCATAACGCCCAGATCGGACTTGGAACCCATGATGATCCCGACAACCGGCTTTTGATCTGCCATAAACATAGACCTCCTGTTGAGAGCGGTGACGCAGCGAATCCGCGACCCTTAACTACTGAGAGTAGTATAGCTGCTCCCGTCCCTGCGGTCTTTGTGGTGGCGGCTGAGCCTTTCCCTCGGGAACTGGGCTTCGCGAAGTTTCCCGAGGGAAAGGCTCAGCCGCCACCCTGCGACCTACCGGATATTGCCATGACGTACGTTGGCTGATTTGGTTTGAAATGGGAGGTTGACGAGACTGAAGGCCCCATACAAAACGTGGGATCCGCCGTTCGAACGAACGGTGGATCCCACGCTCACTTTTTATTCAGCCCTAGTCATCGCGCAAAGCCCCTTCGGCAGCACACGGTGCGGCCAAGTCACCGCAGGCCGGGGCGGGAGGCGGACCTTTCTCTCGGAAAACTTCGCGAAGCCCAGTTTCCGAGAGAAAGTGTCCGGCTGCCGCCCCGGCCGACCAGGTCACATTACACCGTGTGCTGCGGCAGGTCCTGCAGGGCGATGACGTCCATGCCCATGTCGTTGGCGCTGCCGTGACCCTGCTGGTCCTCGCGCACCGCCTCGATGGCACTCACGTACGTGTTGGCGGCAGACATCGCGGTCACGCAGGTCACACCGCGGCGCACTGCCTCGGTGCGCAGCAGATAGCCGTCGCCGCGCGAGCCCGGACCGTACGGCGTGTTGATGATCACCGCGATCTTGCCATCGGCGATCAGGTCACCGATATTGGGACGCTCGCCGTCGTGCGGGCCGCTAATCTTTTCCACGACCTCACACGTCACGTTGCCGCCGCGCAGCACGCGCGCCGTGCCCTCGGTGGAGCAGATGTCAAAGCCCAGGTAGCGCAGGATACGCGCGACCGAAAGGATGTGGCGCTTGTCACGGTCGCACACGCTGATGAATACCTTGCCGGCGCTCGGGTCGGGCAGCTTGTAGTCGATCGCCAGCTGCGTCTTGGCGTATGCCTCGGGATAGCTCTTGGCGATGCCCATGACCTCGCCCGTCGACTTCATCTCGGGCCCCAGGATAACGTCGGCGCCCGGGAAACGGCCCCAGGGCATAACGGCTTCCTTCATGCAGAACCAGTCCAGCTGACGTTCGTCGCTCGGCAGGCCCAAGCTCGCGATGGAATCGCCTGCCATGATGCGCGCCGCGCATTTGGCTAGCGGCACACCGGTGGCCTTGGAGATAAACGGCACGGTACGGCTGGCGCGCGGGTTGGCCTCGATCACGTAGACGGTCTCGCCCTTGATGGCATACTGCACGTTAACCAAGCCGCGGACTCCCAGCGCCATCGCGATGCGGCGCGTGGTCTCGCGGAGCTTCGCCTGCAGGCTCTCGCTAAAGCTGAACGGCGGGATGCAGGTCGCGGAGTCGCCGGAGTGAATACCGGCTTCCTCGATATGCTCCAGGATGCCGCCGATGTATACCTCTTCGCCATCGCACAGGGCGTCGACATCGGACTCGATTGCGCCCTCCAGGAAGCGGTCCAGATACACCGGGTAGTCGGGGCTGATGCGCGCAGCCTCTGCCATGTAATCGCGCAGATGCTCGGCATCGTAGGCGATCATCATGCCGCGGCCGCCCAGCACGTAGCTCGGACGCACCAGCAGCGGGTAGCCGATGTGCGCGGCCACGGCCTCGGCCTCCTCAAACGAGGTGGCCTGGCCCGCCGGCGGGTACATGATGCCCAGTTTGTCGAGCAGGGCGGCAAAGCGCTCGCGGTCCTCGGCAAAATCGATGGCGTCGGGCTTGGTGCCCATAATGTTGACGCCGCTCTCCTCGAGCATGCGCGCCAGCTTAAGCGGGGTCTGGCCGCCGAGCGTCACCACGACGCCGTCGGGGCGCTCGACATCGATAACGTCCATGACGTCCTCGTAGGTGAGCGGCTCAAAGTACAGACGGTCGGACGTGTCGTAGTCGGTCGAGACGGTCTCGGGATTGCAGTTAACCATGATGGTCTCGAAGCCGCGGGCCGCCAGCGCGTAGCTCGCGTGCACGCAGCAGTAATCGAACTCGATACCCTGGCCAATGCGGTTGGGGCCGGCGCCCAGGATCATCGCCTTGGGCTTGTCCGCCGGCGTGGTCTCGTCGGGAGCCACGCACTTCTTGACATCCGGGCTCGTGCGGCAGATGTTCTCGTACGTCTTGTAGTGGTACTCCGTGGCGCTCGAGAACTCGGCCGCGCAGGTATCGACCGTCTTCATGCTGGGAACCACGCCCAGACCCTTGCGATAGGCGCGCACAAAGCGCTCGTCCGAGCCGGTCAGCGCGGCGATCTCGGCGTCGCTCGTACCGTACTGCTTGAGCAGGCGCATCGCGTCGGCGTCGATATCCTCCACACGCAGGCCGCGGATGCTCTCCTGGACCTGCACCATATCGTTGATACGGTTGAGGTACCACGGATCGATACCGCAGATGGCATGGATACGAGCAATGTCCCAGCCACGGCGCAGGGCCTCGACCACAAAGAAGATGCGATGCTCGGTCGGGGTGGCCACGGCCTGAGCAAGCTCGTCGTCGCTCAGCTTATCGGCACCCTCTTTGCCACCGGCGCAAATGCCCTGGTGGCCGTCCTCCAGCGAGCGCATGGCCTTGCCAAAGGCCTCCTCAAAGGTGCGGCCGATGGCCATGATCTCGCCCACGGCCTTCATGCGCGTGGTGAGCGTGGGGTCGGTGCCCTTGAACTTCTCGAAGGCAAAGCGCGGCACCTTGACCACACAGTAGTCGATTGTGGGCTCAAAGCAGGCGGGCGTAGCCTTGGTGATGTCGTTGACGATCTCGTCGAGCGTGTAGCCCACAGCCAGGCGCGCGGCGGCCTTGGCGATGGGGAAACCCGTGGCCTTGGAAGCGAGGGCGGACGAGCGGCTCACGCGCGGGTTCATCTCGATGACGATCAGGCGGCCGGTGTTGGGGTTCACGGCAAACTGCACGTTGGAGCCACCGGTCTCGACACCGATCTTCTCCAGAATTGCGAGCGAGGCCACGCGCATGCGCTGATACTCAAGGTCGGAGAGGGTCTGCGCCGGCGCCACGGTGATGGAGTCGCCGGTATGCACGCCCATGGGGTCGAGATTCTCGATGGAGCACACGATGATGCCGTTGCCGGCGTGATCACGCATGACCTCCATCTCATACTCTTTCCAGCCCTCGATGGACTCCTCGACCAGCACCTCGTGGGCAGGCGAGAGCTCCAGGCCCTGGCTCACGATGGAGACGAGCTCCTCGTGGGTGTGAGCGATGCCGCCGCCGGCGCCGCCGAGGGTAAAGCTCGGGCGCAGTACGCAGGGATAGCCCACGCGCTCGGCAATAGCCTCGGCGTCGGCCACGCTGTAGGCATAGCCCGAGCGCGCGACCTCCAGGCCGATCTCGGCCATGGCCTCGTTAAAGAGCTTGCGGTCCTCGCCGCGCTCGATGGCGGCCAGGTCGCAGCCAATCATCTCGACGCCGTACTTGTCGAGCGTACCGTCTTTCGCCAGCTCGACAGCGGCGTTCAGACCGGTCTGGCCGCCCAGCGTGGGCAGCAGCGCGTCCGGGTGCTCTTTCTTGATCACGCGCTCGATAAACTCGGCGGTGATGGGCTCGACATAGGTGCGGTCGGCAAGACCCGGGTCGGTCATGATGGTCGCCGGGTTGGAGTTGACCAGGATGACCTCAAAGCCATCCTCCTTGAGCACCTTGCAGGCCTGTGCGCCGGAGTAGTCGAACTCACAGGCCTGACCGATAACGATGGGGCCCGAACCAATGACGAGGATGCGCTTGATGTCAGTACGTTTCGGCATGTTAGTTCTCCTCGGTCTCGGTCGCGGCGGTCTCGGCGAAATTCCAGCCAGCCAGGCGGTCCTTCGCTGTGTCGATGTCCAGGTAGTTCTCCTCGCCGTCCATGAGTCGTGTAAAGGCGGTGAAGAGATAGTGGGCATCGGTGGGGCCGGGCGAGGCCTCGGGGTGATACTGCACCGAGAAGCACGGCGCGTCGAGCAGCTGGATACCCTCGGCGGTGCCGTCGTTGAGGTTTACATGCGTCAGGCGAATGCGGCCGAAGCGCTCGTTCATCACGACGGGCGCGATGCCGCGGCGCACCCAAGCACGCAGGTCGCCATCGGCCGCATGCTCGGTCTCGCCGCCGGAGAGCTCCGGAACCAGCTTGCCCAAGCTGGGGAACAGCAGGCCAAAGCCGTGGTTTTGTGCGGTAATCTCCACACGACGGCTCACCAGGTTCATGACCGGCTGGTTGCCACCGCGGTGACCGAACTTGAGCTTTTCCATCTGGGCACCACAAGCCAAGCTGATCATCTGGTGGCCCAGGCAAATGCCAAAGATGGGCACCTTGCCGATCAGCTGCTGCACCTGTTCATAGGTCTCCACGACGGCATCCGGGTCGCCGGGGCCGTTGGACAAAAAGACGCCATCGGAATTCATGTCGAGCACCTGTTGGGCGGGCGTGTCCCACGGCACGACGGTGAGGTCGCAACCGGCGCGGACCAGGCCCTCCAGAATGCCGCGCTTCACGCCGCAGTCATAGGCAACCACTTTGTGGCGGGCAGGAGCGGCAGATGCGAGCGCAAAGTCATGCGTAGCGGGCAGGTCGGCGGCTGCAAACTTATGAGGCTCAGGGCAGCTCACGGTCTTGACCAGGTTCTCGCCCACCAGCGTGGGCGCTGCGGCCAGACGCTCGGCAAGCTCGTCGATGTCGAAGATCTCGGTCGAGATAATGCCCATCTTAGAACCGTTATCGCGCAGGTGGCGCACCAAGGCACGGGTATCGATGCCCTCGATGGCGACGATGCCGTGGGCACGCAGATACTCCGGCACGCTGACAGCCGAGCGCCAGTTAGAAGGCGTGGCGCACATGTCGCGCACGATCATGCCGCGCATGGCCGGAGCGCTCGCGGGGCGGGCGGTATCGCCGGGGAAGGCCGACTGGACGTCGGTCTCGTCGATGCCGTAGTTGCCGATCTGCGGATAGGTCATGGTTACGATTTGGCCGGCATAACTCGGGTCGGTCATGACCTCAAAGTAGCCCTCGAGCGAGGTGTTGAAGCAGACTTCGCCGGTCGCGGTGCCCTCGGCGCCGCATGCACGTCCATAAAAAATGGTCCCATCCTCAAGATACAGGATGCAGGGACCGCAGGTGCCCTTGCTGGTTTTGGCCAGCATACGCTGGCAAAGCTCGCTGGGCGCGAAGGTGCGGGCGGCAGCGCCCGCGGTATGGTTGTTCGCCATAATTCTCCTTCCCGGTCTCACAGGACCGGCTTAAAGGTGTGTAGTTAGGCCTCGCGGTATTGTAACCGCAAGCATGCCTCATGGCGTTAATTTCATCGAAATGTTTACGAAATGATAATTATGACTTTCTATGCATAATGATTTTTCTGGGACGGGATAAAAAATCACCCCGCGTGGGCACTCGGCTCACGCGGGGTGACGTCGTTCTATGTGATTGCAGGCTATTTTTGTTTGTCCTGCTCCAGCAGATCGGACGGCGTGCGGTCGGGCTTGCCGCCGCGGAAGATCTCGCGGCCGTGCAGGCGATGCTCGAGATCGCGCTCGGCTTTTTCCTCCGTGATCTTGGTCTGGCTCACCACCGGGTCCTCGATCAGTGACGACACCGAGTTCACCTGTTTCTGGATACGTTCGGCAATGGTGTCGTCCATGCTTACAATGCGCATCTTCCAGTCGATATTCGTGGCGTTGGACGAGCTCTTGGTCCACACGAACGTCAGAATGGCGCTCTGGTGGCCCCGAGCGGGGAACATACCAAAGAAGGAATCATGTTGAATATTGCTGTCTTCGTCGATATAGGCGTGAACGTTATACACCACGCGGTCAATCTTGTCGTTGAGCAGGGCGTTGGTCGCAAGCGCTGCCGCCTGAATCTGTCCGTTGGACAGCAGCTCGAGCTCGTTGGCAGAAGACGTGTCCAGCACCGTCACCTCAACCGTGCCCGTGCGTTCATCGGCCTCATCGACGGTAAAGTCGAGCGGGAACTGCGTAAAGCCGTTGCCCCACTCAAGGCCGCCCTTCAGCGCCGTCGAAACGGTATCCACCGAAACGCTCTCGGAAAGGTTCGCGGTGTTCAGGCGACGCATCACGCCGTAGCCAATCTGCATGCCCACAATCAGCACCAAGATGGTAATCACCACAGCCATGGCGGTCTTTGTAATGGTATGGCTCACCTGCGAGCCCGAAGGATCGTCCTCGGACAGCGGGTCGATATGTTTTGCCTGACTCGCGCGATCCTCGCTGCGCAGCCGCGCCAGCGTCGCCTTGTCGCCGCGCTTGACCGCCGCCTCTTTCTCGCGCATGCGCTCGGTACGCTTTTTGGCGAGTGTAGGATCCAAGACGCCGGATGCATCGATTTCGGAGAATAACTCCGTCACTTCTTCCGGAGTCAAAGGGTTCTTATCAGCCATAAACTTCCTGTCATATCAATCAGTCGAGCTCGTGCGCACGCGCACCTTCGAACTGCATTCGATAGTAACGGGCATAGGTGCCGCCACGAGCGAGAAGCTCCTCGTGCGTGCCACGTTCCACAACGCGACCATGCTCAACGGTCGCAATCTCATCGGCATGCTTAATGGTCGAAAGACGATGGGCAATGATAATCGTGGTGCGGCCGCGTGCCAGCTCTTCGAGTGACTCCTGCACCGCCTCCTCGCTCTCGTTATCCAAAGCACTCGTCGCCTCGTCCAAAATCAGGATCTTAGGATTCTTGAGAAACACACGCGCGATGGCGACGCGCTGTTTCTGTCCGCCCGAAAGACGGCTGCCGCGCTCGCCCACCACGGTGTCGTAGCCCCGTGGAAGCGACTCGATAAAGGCATCGATGTTGGCGCGACGGGCGGCCTCGGCGATCTCTTCAGCCGTAGCGCCCGGCTTGCCGTAGGCGATGTTCTCGCCGATTGTTCCGTCAAACAGGTAGACATCCTGCTGCACCAGGCCGATGGCGCGGCGCAGGCTCTGCTGCGTCACATCGCGCACGTCCTGGCCGTCGATGCTAATGGATCCGGCAGCCACGTCATAAAAGCGCGGCAGCAGCGAACAGGTCGTGGACTTGCCACCGCCCGAAGGGCCAACCAAAGCGATGGTCTGCCCGGGCTTGATGGACAGGTCCATATGGTCGATAACGGGACGCTCTTCGGCATCGCCCTCGCCCAGCTCAACGTCCTCGTAGTTAAAGCACACATCGTGATAATCCACGGCGCCGGCGGTCACCTGCAGATCCGTGGCGCCCGGCTTGTCCTGGATATCCGGCGCGGTCGAGAGCACCTCGTCCATACGCTTAAAGCCAGCGATGGCCTTCTGATACATTTCGGCCGAATTGACGAGCGTCTCGAGCGGCGTGCAGAACAGCGAAATGTAGAGCGCGAAGGTTGCCATATCGACCGCCTGCAGCTGACCCTGGGCAACGAGCCAACCGCCCAGCAGCACCACGATCACGTACAGCACGCCCGAGAGCAGGCCATACGTCGCAGTATAGACGCCCATGGCGTGATACATGTTTTCCTTGGACGAAAGGTAGCGGTCGTTAGAGGCACGGAACTTGGCACGCTCGGTCTCCTCATTGGCAAAGCTCTTGACCACGCGCATGCCCGCCAGCGAATCCTGCAGCTGTGCATTGATGCCACTGATTTTTTTGCGATTGTCGCTAAAGACCTCGCGCATGCGCATGTTCTGCCAAAACATGATGACCGCAAACGCTGCTGTCACCGCAGCCATGGCAAGCGCCAGCACCGGAGCGATGGTAAAGAGG
>UQXP01000040.1 GCA_900545055.1 uncultured Collinsella sp. | reverse complement strand
GCGAGCTCGATCCCCGCGTGCAGGGCATCCCCAGCACCAAGGGCTCACTGTAACCTGCCAAAAAGGGACAGGTTTTGAATGAGATAAGGGAGGGTCGCGTGGGCGAACCGAAGATCGTGGTGGTCGACTACCACAAGGGCAATCTGTCGAGCGTGGTGCGCGGGCTTGCGCGTGCCGGCGCCGTTGCCTGCACGTCGGACGATCCGGAGCAGATTCGCGCTGCCGACGGCCTGGTCATCCCGGGCGTGGGCGCGTTCTACGACGCGATCGCCTTTATGCGCGAGAGCGGCGAAGCGGACGCGGTGCTCGACGCCGTGGCCGCCGGAACTCCGCTGCTCGGCATCTGCCTGGGCCTTCAGCTGTTTTTTGAGCGCGGCAATGAGGGCGTGCCTGTGGACGAGGGTGCGGACGCGGACGACGATGCCTCCGAGCAGGCCGGTGGCCCCTGGGTCGATGGCCTGGGCATCATGCGCGGCTCGTGCACGCGCCTGGAGTCGAGCCGTCTGAAGGTGCCGCACGTGGGGTGGGACCAGGTTCACATGACGCCCGCCGGTGCGGCCGATCCACTGCTTGCCGGTTTTGCCGAGGGCGCCAATATGTACTTCACCCACAGCTATGCGGTGGCCGACGATGCCGATGCCGCCGATGTTCTGGCGCGCACACACTACACGCGGAGCTTCCCGTGCATCGTGCGCCACGGCAACGTGTGGGGCTGCCAGTTCCATCCCGAGAAATCCTCCGCGCTGGGTCAGCGCATCCTTAAGAACTTCGTGAGCATCGTCGAGGGGGCCGGCCGATGATTCTGTTTCCCGCAATCGATTTGATCGGCGGCAAAGTCGTGCGCCTGGAGCGCGGAGACCGCAGCCGCTGCAAGGTATATTCCGACGACCCGGTGGCTGTTGCCCGCTCCTTTGCCGAGCAGGGCGCAAGCTGGGTGCACGTCGTCGACCTGTCTGCCGCCTTTGGCGAGGACGAGGACGCGTGCGCGGCCAACTCGGCGGCGATTCAGGCCATCTGCGGCGTCGACAGTCTGTCCGTGGACGTGGGCGGCGGCGTTCGCTCACTCGCCCGCATCGACGAGCTGGCAGGCTACGGCGCGCGTCGCATTGCGCTGGGCACCGTGCTCGTGACCGAGCCGGGCTTTGCCGAGGTGGCAGCTCGCGGCTTTGGCGAGCTGCTGGTGGCAGACATCGCTGCGCGCGATGGCCAGGTCAAGGTGAACGGCTGGCGCGACGGCGCGGGCGTGGCACTCGACGCCGCCGTGGCGCAGCTCACCGAGCTGGGCTTTAAACACCTGGTCTATACCGATATCGCGCGCGACGGCATGCAGACGGGCATCGACGTGGCAGCATATCGCCATGTGGCGCAGGTCGCGGGCTTTCCCGTCGTGGCTTCGGGCGGTATCTCGACACTCGACGATATCCGTGCGCTTGCCGCGGTGGGTGAGGATGCCATCGAGGGCGCCATTACCGGCCGTGCACTCTACGAGGGCAACTTTACGCTGGTACAGGCGCTGGCCGCCGCCCGAGGGGAGGAGTAGCCCATGCTTACCAAGCGCGTAATTCCCTGTCTGGATGTTAAGGACGGCCGTGTGGTCAAGGGCGTCAACTTTGTGAGTCTGCGCGATGCGGGCGACCCGGTGGAGCTGGCCCGCGCCTACGACCGCGAGGGTGCGGACGAGGTCGTATTTTTGGACATTACCGCGACGAGCGACAACCGCGCGACGACCATCGAGATGGCGGCGCACGCGGCCGAGGAGCTCGCTATTCCCTATACCGTGGGCGGCGGTTTTCGCGACTTGGCGGGCATGCGGACCATGGTTGCCGCCGGCGCCGACAAGGTGTCGCTCAACTCGGCGGCTGTGCGTGACCCGTCGCTGATCAGCCAGGCTGCCGCGGCGTTTGGCAGCCAGGCCGTGGTCGTGGCGATCGATGCCAAGCGCGTGGGGCTGCCCGGCGAGCCGGGTGCCGATAAGTGGGAAGTCTTTACGGCGGGCGGCCGCAACGCTACGGGTATTGACGCGGTGGCGTGGGCCGAGGAGGCGGCTCGTCGCGGCGCCGGCGAAATCCTGCTGACCAGCATGGATCGCGACGGCACCAAGGCCGGCTTCGATCTGGCGCTCACCCGCGCCGTGGCGCGCGCGGTGCCGATTCCCGTCATCGCGAGCGGCGGCGTGGGCACACTCGAGCATTTTGCCGAGGGTGTGATTGAGGGCGAGGCCGACGCCGTGCTGGCAGCGAGCGTCTTTCACTTTGGAACCTTCAGCATTCGCCAGGTGAAGGAGTATATGGCATCGCAGGGCATCCCTGTCAGGTTGGACTTCTAGCGCTGCGGCTTGCCCAGGCACCCGACCTTCCGGCTCCAACCCTCCTCGCGTGCTTAAGTACGCGTCGTCGGGCTTGTCGCTCGGAATCTCGGGCACCTGGACAACCCTCGCCGACCGGCGATGTTTAAATTGGGGAATTGAAATGAGAGAAATTACTACTCCAGCGGATCTTAAATATGACGCCAAGGGGCTGATTCCTTGTGTGGTTCAGCAATATGACACCGGTGAGGTGCTTATGGTTGCTTGGATGAACGAGGAGTCGGTGGGGCTGACGCTCAAGACCGGCACCACGTGGTTTTGGAGCCGCAGCCGCCAGGAGCTCTGGAACAAGGGCGCGACGAGCGGCAACATGCAGGAGGTCAAGGAGTTCTGGGCCGATTGCGATAGCGATACGCTGCTGGTCAAGGTCGACTCGCCGGGTCCGGCCTGCCACACCGGCAACCGTACCTGCTTCTTTAAGCGCGTGGAAGGGGGAGTGCGATGAAAGTCGTGACGCCGTTCGAGGTCGCCGACTGCAACACCGAGCTCCTCCGCGCGGGCGTGCCATGCCACGTGCACCTGACTGATGCCTGCGGGGCGCAGTCGCTTTGGCTCGAGGCCGAGAAGGAAAGGCTCGATGAGGCTCATGCCGTCATCGTCGAGTTCTTTGAGAAAAAGGGCGCAAAGCCTCGGTTCGATGAGACCGGTACCTACTTTACGCTGCAGTAACGAGAGGAAATAACCATGGGAGTCAGAACAGCTAACGTGCAGCCGGGAAATATCGGTGAGACACTGACGGGGCTGGCCGAGGTGATTCATGGCCGTCGCGACGCGTCGCCGCAGGAGAGCTATACCGCGCGTCTGTTGACCGACGTCGAGGACGAGCTGCTCAAGAAGCTTGCCGAGGAGGCGAGCGAGGTCATCATGGCCTGCAAGGATAACGATCACGACCACATCCGCTACGAGGCCGGCGACCTGGTCTACCACCTGCTCGTGACGCTTGAGCGCTACGGCATTACCCTCGACGAGCTGGCCGGCGAACTCAACGCTCGCCGCCACTAGTCATTTAAGAACGTCCCCAGTGACTAGTCTTAGGCGAGGGGTGTGGGTTGCCATTCGCCGGTGGGGTGGGGGATATCGAAGGCCCGGTAGCCGCAGTCGTAGGCGTGGGCCTGAGCCTCGCGGATGTTCCAGCAGATGTCGCAGGCGCGGTGTGCGTCCGAGCCAAAAGTGATCGGCACCTCGGCGTGGGCAAAGCGGCGCAAAAGGCCAGTCGCGGGATAGTAGTCGTCCAAGCCCTTGCGCGGCGCGGCAGTCGAGACCTCAGCGCGCCGACCCGTGTCGTGTGCGCATTCGGCCATCTGCTTCCAGAGCGGCGCGGGGTCAAAATCGGGTGCAAAGCCTTCCTTCGAAAAGCGCATGACCAGGTCGGGATGAGCCATCACATCAAAGTTAAGCGGACTCTCGCAGGCGCGGCACCAGTCGTCGACATAGCGCTCCCACACGCCGCGCACGCCTAAGTTTTCCCAAACATGCAGGTCGGTGTCGTCATCGATCCAGCCGCAGCGCGAATCGGGCGTATCGGGGCGAGCGACGTCCTCCGTTCCCGCCGTGCCCGCGGCGCCGGCCATGATATCGCCGGGGTTGCCAATCCAATGCACGCTGCCCAAGCGCACTATGGCACCCGCGGACCAGCGCTCAACCAAAGGCTCGCAGCCCTCGTACCAATCGCATTCAAAGCCATAGATAAGCTCGAGCTCCGGCGTGATCTGCGCGGCGAGCTTGCGGGCGTCCTCAAATGCCAGGCGATGCGCCGTCAGGTCGCCCTCGACAACCTGCACTTCGCAGTTGGCGTCCATGCTGGCGGGCAGGGTGAGGTGATCGGTCGAGACCATGACGCGGCAGCCGGTGGCGGCAGCAGCGCGGACGTTGTTCTCAAACGAGGCATGGCCGTCCGAAAACGAGGTATGAGTATGGCAATCGATCAGCGGGCAAGCAGACATGGCGGCTCCTTTGCGTCAAGCGAATCCGCTCCATTGTAATGGCGCGACCCCTGGCGCGCCGGGAACGCCGCAAGTCGAAACCGACTGGAAAGGGCAGATGGCGCGCAAGGGCTGCCACACGACATCGACCCTGCCTTAAAACGTGTACATCAGCCTCCAAAAGCTGCAAAAAATGACGTGTTTGGAGGCTGATGTACATGTTTGGCTGAGGCGGTGGAGTGTCGGTTTCTTGCCGACAAGGAAAATCGCGCTCATCACGTGCCGTCACACTCGCGCAGCCCGCGATGTGCTAGCGTTTGGGTGAATAAAACGAGCCCATGCGGAAAGGAGCCGGACCGTATGCCATGCGATAGCACATCCCCGCTGTCTCGCGAGACCGATGCGCCCGAAACTATCGTCAAGCTGGAGTGCGACATCGACGACGCGTCGCCCGAGGTGCTCGCCTACGCCGCTGACCGCCTGCGCGAGGCCGGCGCCCGCGAGGTGCATTGGCTGCCGCTTTACTGCAAAAAGGGTCGCCCCGGATGGCAGTTGCAGGTGATCTGCTCGCACGAGGATATCGAGCGTCTACAGACGATTATCTTTTTGGAGACCACGACCAACGCCGTTCGCCGCCAGGTGATGGAACGCGTTTGCCTGCCGCGCCGATTCGAGCAGGTGACAACGCCTTGGGGCGAGGTGTCCGTTAAGGTGGCGACCTTGCCCGACGGCAGCGAGCGCGCGGCTCCCGAGTACGAGGATTGCGCCCGTCTTGCCCGCGAACATGACGTGCCGCTCCAACGCGTGATGCAGGCGGCTCAGAGCGCGGCGCTGCGATTCGAGTAACACGGTAGATGGGCTCCACATCCGCCGGACCCCGTATTCAGCTCCCATCAACCCCACTCCGAAAGGACTCCCCATGAAATACCTCATCGCTTCCGACATCCACGGCTCGGCATACTGGACCGAGCGCCTGGTCGCCGCTATCGAATCCGAGCAGCCCGACCGCATCGTTCTGCTGGGCGACCTGCTCTACCACGGCCCGCGCAACGACCTGCCGCGCGACTATGCCCCCAAGCGTGTGATTCCGCTGCTCAACGCCCTGGCCGACCGCATCATCGCGGTGCGCGGCAACTGCGACGCCGAGGTCGACCAGATGGTCCTCGACTTCCCCGTCATGGCCGACTACGCCACGCTGTTCGACGAGACCGGCCGCGAGCTGTTCCTGACGCATGGCCACGTCTTTGGCGCTGGCATGCATAACAGCGTTGATCACGCGCCCGCGCTGCCCGAGGGCTCCGCGCTCGTCTACGGCCACACGCACATCAAGGTTAACGAGGCAAGCGAGGCGCACCCGGGCCTGTGGCTCTTCAACCCCGGCAGCGTGAGCATTCCCAAGGACGGTACGCACAGCTATGGCATCTACGAGGACGGCGCGTTCCGTCACGTGATCCTGGAGGAGGAATAACCATGGCAGAGCAGCTGGCTCAGCAAAATGCCGAGGGCTCGCGCGATCTGTCCACGCTGGTCGACGCGTCGGCCGAGCTGCAGCATCTGGTGCAGACCATCTGGCGCCTGCGTCAGCCCGACGGCTGCCCGTGGGACCGCGAGCAGACGCACCGCAGCATTGGCAAGAACATGATCGAGGAAGCCTACGAGGCGCTCGACTGCATCGAGGCCGACGACGCGGCACACCTGCGCGAGGAGTTGGGCGACGTGCTCATGCAGGTCGTACTGCATGCGCAGATTGCGGCGGATGCCGGCGAGTTTTCGCTGGCCGATGTGGCGCGCGATATCGACGCCAAGCTCATCCGTCGTCACCCGCACGTGTTTGGCGATGCGGATGCCGACAACTCCGACGAGGTGCTCAAGATTTGGGACGAGGTCAAGCTTGCCGAGAAGGCCGCCAAAGACCAGGCCGTGGCGGCAGGCGGGGCCGCACCCGAGGGTCTGCTCGACGGTGTGCCCACGCACCTGCCGGCGCTGATGCAGGCTCAGAAGGTGTCGCGCAAGGCGGCTGCCGTGGGCTTTGAGTGGGAGACGGTCCAGGACGTGTGGGACGAGGTTGCCGAGGAGCGTGCCGAGTTTGAGGCCGAGGCTCCCGGTTCTCCCGAGCGCGAGATGGAGTTTGGCGACCTGCTCTTTGCCCTGGTCAACGTTGCGCGCAAGGAGGGAATTGACGCCGAGAGCGCCCTGCGTGCCAGTACGGCAAAGTTCCGCCGCCGCTGGGCCGCGATGGAGCAGATGGCGGCCGACGCCCACGTGGATCTGGCCGAGCTTTCGACCCACGGCCTCAATGACCTCTGGGATGCCGCAAAGGCAGAGGAGTAAGACTGCGGGGGCGACGGGACGGACTTGTCCCATCGCCCCTATTATTTTTAAAAAGATTGTATCCCTTGGCTAACTTAGGGCATAATGCAAAAAGTGCGATAAGGCTAACTTATGAACCTGCGCGCCGCTGTAGCGTGCAAGCCGTGTCGCCAAGCATTCAACCCGTTTCCAAGTGAGAGGGAGACAACATGAGCGATATTTTGGACGTCTACGGTCGCGAGGTGCTCGACAGCCGCGGCAATCCCACCGTCGAGGTCGAGGTCGTGCTCGAGGACGGCAGCTTTGGCCGCGCAATGGTGCCTTCGGGTGCTTCGACCGGCGCCTTTGAGGCATGTGAGCTGCGCGACGGCGACAAGGGCCGCTATCTGGGCAAGGGCGTTTCGCAGGCCGTCGAGCACGTCAACAACGAGTGCGCTAACGCCGTCGTGGGCCTCGATGCTTTCGACCAGCGCGCCGTCGATGCCGCGCTGGTCGCCGCGGACGGTACCCCCAACAAGACCAAGCTCGGTGCCAACGCCATTCTGGGCGTGTCGCTGGCCGTTGCCCGCGCCGCTGCCGAGTCGGCGGGTCTTTCGCTGTACCAGTATCTGGGTGGCGTCAACGCCCACCTGCTGCCCACACCTATGATGAACATTCTCAACGGCGGCGTGCATGCCGACAATAACGTCGACTTCCAGGAGTTCATGATCATGCCGGTGGGCGCCCCGAGCTTTGCCGAGGGCCTGCGTTGGTGCGCCGAGGTCTACCACACCCTCAAGGGCGTGCTGCACGAGGCTGGCCTGGGCGGCGGCGTGGGCGACGAGGGCGGCTTTGCGCCCAACCTTAAGACCAATGCCGAGCCGTTCGAGTACATTACCAAGGCCGTTGAGAAGGCTGGCTTTAAGCCCGGCGTCGACTTCATGTACGCCATGGACCCGGCCTCGACCGAGTTCTACAACGCCGAGACCGGCATGTACGAGCTCAAGGGCGAGGGCGTGGAGTACACGAGTGCCCAGATGGTTGATTACTGGGAGAAGCTCGTCGACACCTATCCCATCATCTCCATCGAGGACGGCATGGCCGAGGAGGACTGGGACGGTTGGGTTGAGCTTACCCGCCGCATTGGCAACAAGGTGCAGCTGGTGGGCGACGACCTGTTCGTCACCAACACCGAGCGCCTCAAGAAGGGCATCGAGCTGGGTGCCGCCAACGCGATCCTGGTCAAGGTCAATCAGATCGGCACGCTCACCGAGTCGCTCGAGGCCATCGAGACCGCCAAGGAGGCCGGTTACGCCTGCATCGTGAGCCACCGCTCCGGCGAGACCGAGGATTCCACGATCGCCGACCTGGTCGTGGGCGTCAATGCCGGCCAGATCAAGTCGGGCGCCCCGTGCCGCAGCGACCGTATCGCCAAGTACAACCAGCTCATTCGCATCGAGGACGAGCTCGAGGGCAGCGCGCGCTACGCCGGTAAGGCCGCGTTCTACAACATTCGCTAAACGGGCGAATTTGGCGAGGGGGAGGCTGACTCGGTTCCGTCCCGCCTTGACTGGATGCTGCAAAGCGCCATGGGCGCTGGGCCATACGGCTCAGCGCCTTTTTTATGTCGAGCAAAGGCTGGCGAAGGCGGTGCGGGCGCTCGTGCTATAACTAAAGGACTTAGCGCAAACAAACCTCAACCGCACAAGGCGCACATGGATCAGACTTACGACAACAGGTACTATTCCGCCGGTTCGCGCGAGCCGTCGCCTCGCCGTGCGCGCACGGTGCAGCTCGGTGGGTCCGCCTACGCCGGCGTCGATCGCTCCACGCAGCGCCCGACAAGTACCTCGCGCTCCAATGCTCAAGTGAATACTTCGACAGATGGACCGGTGCGCCCGGCACGTTCGTCGCATACGTCGCGCCCCTCGACTCAGGCACACGACAAATCGAGCAGGCCCTCGAACCGTTTTTCGGGCTCGGACTTTATGCGCTACGCCAACGACAACGCGGTGGTCAAGGCGATCTATGACTTTACGCATGGCTCTCTGCGCCCGCTGTTTATCGGCATTGTCGTGGCGCTGGCGCTCGTGAGCCTGTATTTCCCCGTGCGCGACCTGTACGTGGCAAAGCGTTCGAGCGATATCTTGGCCAAGCAGGTCGAGATTCGCCAGCAATACAATGATGAGCTGCAAAAAAGCGTCGACAAGCTGCTCTCGGAGGAGGGTATCAAGGACGCGGCGTCCGAGGACCTGGGCCTGGTGATGCCCGGCGAGAAGAAGATTGACGTGCTAGGCTTGGACGACGATTCGGACTCGTCGTCGAGCAAAAAGTCCTCAAACGCCAAGAAGGCCAGCGAAGTGGCCAAGGAAATCGAAGAAGTCGGCAAGGACGCGCCGTGGTACATCCAGGCGCTCGACATGCTGTTTGGGTTTAACGGCGTCGAGGGTCAGACGGTCGTGTCCAACGGCAAATAGCGCCCGGAGGGGAGCCCGCAATGACAAATTGCAAACGCTATAAGGTAGCCGCGATCGACCTGGGAACGGTGTCGTCGCGACTGGTGTTGGCCCAGGTCGAGGGCGGAGCGATTGTGGAATCGTCCAAGCATACCGAGATTACCGACCTGGGCGAGGGCGTGGACACGACGGGGCGCTTTTGCAAGGCGGCTGTCGAGCGTGTGCTCGCTGCGTGTCACATGTTTGTGGACGAGGCCCGTGCCTTTGGGGCCGTGTGCGTCTGCACCACGTGTACGAGTGCCGCGCGCGATGCGTCCAATGCCGCGCTGCTGCTGGGCGGCCTGCGCGAGTTGGGGCTCAAACCACAGGTGATTCCGGGCGAGGTCGAGGCGCGCCTGACGTTTTTCGGCGTGGCGCACGACTTTGCCGGCGAGCGCATCATCGTCGCGGATTCGGGCGGCGGCTCCACGGAGCTCGCGACGGGCGTATACGCTCCGGAGTGCAGCGTCTTTGCGCTGGAGGGAACGCGCTCGCTGGACATCGGTTGCCGTCGCGTGACGGAGCGGTTTTTCTCGGCGCTGCCACCCGCGGATGGCGAGCTTTCAGCCGCCGCTGCGTGGTCGGGCGAGCAGTTCGCCGCCTATTTTGAGGGCCTGCCCAGCGACTTTGAGCATGCAGAGCGCCTGGTCGCCGTGGGCGGCACCGTCACCACGCTCGTGGCACTGGTTCACGAGCTGAAACCGTACGATTCGAGCTTTGTGCACCTATGCGAGCTGTCGCTGGAGCAGGTCTCGGCCGCTATCGAGCGCATGTCTGTGTTGGACGCGGAAGGCATCGCCACGCTACCGGGTGTACAGCCCAAACGCGCGGGCGTGATTCTGGCCGGCGCCGTGGTGATCCGCGAGCTCATGCGTGCCGGCGGCTACAAGACGCTCACCGTAAGCGAGAACAGCCTACTCGCCGGCATGGCCGCCACCATCAACGAGACCCTCGACGGCACAACCCCCACCATCGGCTGGACCCCCAGCCTCAACGCCCTTTAACCATCCCCTCATAAGTTGCGGTGAAATACGGACTAAAATCGCCCTTTCGGGCCCCAAACAGTCCCTATTCCACCGCAACTCACCATCTGTATCGGCATCCAAAAGAAACGGGCCCGCATCCCCAGGGGACACGGGCCCGTAACCAATACATGGTAGGGGCGGTGGGACTCGAACCCACAATCCTTGCGGCGAGAGATTTTAAGTCTCCTGCGTATGCCAATTCCGCCACGCCCCCGTGAGACTAGAAGTCTAGCACAAGCCGTCCGTTACGCGTTGACGGCCATCGAGTGCTGGCCTGACTTTTCCAAGTACTCGGCAAACTTGGCTTCGTCGCCCTTGTTCTGGTACTGCAGGGCCAGCAGGTACTCCAAGCGGCAGCGCTTGACCGGGTCGTCGCCGACATCCTCGAGCATGCGCTCCAGCTCGGGAATGTCGTTGTGACGCTTGAGGATCATCGTGTCGTACATCAGCTGGCACTCGTGCGCGACCGCCTCGGCCTGACCGCCCTCAAAGCCCTTGATTTCGTGCAGCAACTCCTTGGACTTTTTGCGGTCCTCCTGGCCAACGTAGTAGTTAAAGGCCTTGATCACCAGGTCGACGCGCTGCATCTTGGGCAGGTTGAGTCCCAGCAGCAGGTCGAACATCTCGCCGGCGCGCTCGTGGTCCTCGCGCAGCAGATAGGAGTTCAGACGCAGGTAGTCGCGGTTGTAGCGCGGGTACAGCATGCTGGTGAGTTTGCCGTCGAGCAAACGATCGAACTCGGCCCACTGTTTGGCGGCCATCAACTGTTGCAGGCGTTTAAACGTAGTGCGTTTTTTGACGCTAAAGAACACCGACACGGCGATACAGATGATAACGACGGCGGTCCAGAGTGTGCGGGAATCGGGCATGTTAGGATCCTTAGTCGCTCATAAAGCGAGCGGTATGACAACACGTACTAGATGTATTATACGCAGCGCACAAGCAAACTGGCATAAAAGCTCATCGAGGCTGAGTGCCATCGCTCGCTGCGGTACACTTACCTAAAGTAAACCATGAAGGGAGACATTACCTATGAAGAAGATCGTTTTGGCTTGCGGTGCTGGCGCTGCTACTTCCACGCTCGTTGCCCAGAAGGTCGCCACCATGCTCGACGCCAACGGTTACGCCGGCAAGTATGAGATCGTGCAGTGCGCCATCTCCGAGGCCAAGGACGCTTGCGACGAGGGCGCCGACCTGCTGATCGCCACCACCGTTGCCCCCGAGGGCCTCACCTGCCCGTACGTGAGCGGCGTGCCCTTCATGACCGGCATGAACCGCGTCGCTGCCGAGAAGGCCGTTCTCGACGTTATGGCTCAGTAGGCGCTGCCTGTATGAATGAGCAGAACGCCAACCCGGTAGAGCTCTTTGGCATGCGCGTCGCCCACGTGGGCATTAACGCCACCGACCCGGCCGATGCCCTGGAGATCGCGGAGCTGTTCTCGACGATGATGGGCCTACCTGTCATCGAGACCCCGGTTTCGTACTTTAACGATTCGCTGATCGAGGTCATGAAGCAGAACGGTCGTGGCACCAAGGGCCACATTGGCTTTGCCGTCAACGACATCGATGCGGCCGAGAAGTGGTTTGCCGAGCGCGGACTCGAGGTCAACGAGGAGTCGCGCGTGCTGCTGCCCGACGGCGGCACCAAACTCGTGTACTTTAAGCGCGAGTTCGCCGGCTTCGCCGTGCATCTGTGCCGCGAGTAGCGCACAAGCTGCTATAGCTAGCAAAAAGGGATAGGGCCGCATGGCCTTATCCCTTTATTTATGCCGAGGGGCTTTCTATCGTGGCAGGCGAATCGTAAAGCGGCTGCCGACGCCCTCGACTGAGGTCACACCGATGACGCCGCCGTGGCTGTCGACGATCCACTTGGCGATGGCGAGCCCCAGACCCGAGCCCTGCGCGCCGGCATCGCGCGCGTTGTCGGCGCGGTAGAACCGTTCGAATGCGTGAGCTGCGGATTTCTGGTTCATGCCGATGCCCTCGTCCTCAACACTTATGTCGATCGTGCCCGCGCCCGCATCCGGCGTCACGCCAAACGAGATGGATGTGCCCGCGTCCGAATACTTGGCGGCGTTTTGTACGATCACGCGCAGCGCCTGCTTCACGAGTGCCACGTCAACCGATGCGTTGCAGCGCGGGTCGCTGGTAAGTGTGACATCGTACGCCAGCCGATATGTGTGCCCGGCATCGATCATCTGCGATTCTTCGCAAACCTCGCCGACCAGTGCGGCCAGGTTGGTATTCGCGCGCCGCAGCACGGTGCGGCCGGCATCGCCGCGCGCCAAAAACAGCAGCTGTTCCACGAGCTCCTGCATGTGCTCGCTTTCGGTCTTGAGCGAGGCGATGGACTCCGCCAGCACGGCCGGGTCGTCCTTACCCCAACGATCGAGCATGTTTACGTAGCCCTGAATCACCGCGATGGGCGTGCGCAGTTCGTGACTCGCATCATTGACAAAGCGCATCTGCTGCAGCTTTGCTTCTTGCATCTGACGCAGTAGGCGGTTGAGCGCGACCTCGATGCTCGCCAAGTCGGCGTCGCCGGTGGTGACGCTTGGCGAGTCGACGCTTGCGCGCTCGATGGCCTGTTCCAGCGTTTCCATCTTGCCGCCGGCGAGTTGCATACGGCCGAGCTCGTCCACGCGCAAGGCCAGGTCGTTGAGCGGTGCCATGGTGCGGCGCACGCGGCGGGCGCCGCCGAGCATGTTGAGCACGCTGATGACCTGCCAACCTACAACGACAAGGTAGAGAGGCCATAGCGTGACGAGGTCCTGCGCGAGGGGGAAAGTCTTGGTGGTGCGCGCAAGCTCGACGGTATAGGTGAGCGTTGTCAGGTCCCAGCCGCGCGCAGGCGTCAGCGACATGCCGTGAACGCTGGCGCTGGGGACCCAGCCTGCTGTAAACGTGCCGTCGGGCAGCATCTGGTTGTATCCATAGACGAGGATCGCCGCCGCAATCACCACCAGCAACAGATCGAGCCAAATGTAGCTCATCAGGCGGCGCCACATATAGCTCCAGTTGATGGCACGGGCGATGGAGGTGACGCGCCTGGCCTCGGCATTACGCGCGGCAGACATAGCCTACCCCGCGCACGGTCTGGATGATGCGAGCGCCGCCAGCGTCCTCGATCTTGGCGCGCAGGTGCGCGATGTGCACGTCGACGTTGTTGGTGTCGCCCACGTAGTCGTAGCCCAGCGCATCGTGCGCGATGCGCTCGCGCGTGAGCACGGTGCCGGCATGTGCCATAAGCAGGGCGAGGACGTCGAACTCGCGGGCAGTCAGCACGATGGGCGAGCCGCCGACCGTGACTTCGCGGCGGTCGGGATCGAGCGCGACCGAACCCACGGTGAGCGCGGCGGGGGAGGGCGAGGCAGCGGTCTGGGCCGTGTCGGTTGCCGGGGACATTGTGGCGATACCGACGCCCGCGCCGCTCGCCACGCCCTCCCCGGCCCCGACGCCGCCAACGCCCGAAGCCGTCCGCACGGCCTCCGAGCGCTTCAGCGCAACGCGGATCCGTGCGAACAGCTCCTCAATGGCAAACGGCTTGGTCAGGTAATCGTCGGCGCCGGCATCGAGCCCGGCAACCTTGTCCATCACGGCATCGCGCGCGGTGACCATGATCACCGGTACATCCTTGTGCTTGCGTACGCGCCGCAGCACCTCCATGCCGTTGAGCTGCGGCAGCAGTACATCGAGCAGAATCAGATCGTAGTCGCGCTCCAGCGCCAGGTCCACGGCGGTGCGGCCGTCGGCGGCGTGCTCCACCTGGTAGCCCTCGTGCTCCAGCTCGAGCGTCACAAAGCGGGCGATTTTCTCCTCGTCCTCTACGATCAGGATTCGTGCCATACGTGCCCCCGTCTGCGATTACTTGTCGTCGTTCAGATTTTGCTTGATGCCGTCCGCGGCGTCGGCGGCGTGGTCCATCAGGTTGTTGATGCTGCCGGGCACGTCGCCGTCGCTATCGATGCGGTAGCGCATGCCAAAGAACAGGCCAAGCAGCATCAGCCATATCGTGGCGCCCCAGGCAAACAGGGCGACGATGGGGATCAGGATGGGGATGTTGAGAATGACGGCGTCGCGGCGCGTGGCGATAAACTTGGTGTCCAGGCTCAGGCGGAAGAGCTTTTTGAGGTACTCCCACACGCTGTCCATCTTTTTGGAGAAGTCGGTCTTTTCGCTCGACTTTTCGTAGGCGGCCTGCGCAGCGACCATCTCGGCAGAGGGCTCATCGACCGGCGCGGACTCGGTGGCGGCGTGCGCCGACGTGGTCTGGGTCTTGCCCTGCGACTCGAGCCAAATGATGGCGTCCAAAACGTTGCCGTCGGCGGCGTCGAGCGCGGCTTTGGCATCGGTGTAGCTCACGTTGCACTTGGTGCGGATGGTTTCAACTTTTTCGAGGTCGTCCATGACCCGTCCTTTCGTTCGATGGGCGCGACGCCGGGCGATCTGCCCGGGCGCGAGCGTTGCGTTCGGCGGCCTGCGTGGCGCCGCCCCGCCCCGCCCTTGGTCGAACTCTATAGTGCAGGTTATAGATTAAGCGATTCTTGAGCCAAGATTAATGTTGGATGAGTTTTTGGGTGACGGTGGGGAAGGGGGTGCTCTTCTGGGTAGCTAGCAGCGAGGTCTAATACTTTCCCGAGAAGTGAACGAGCTAAATCGGACCCCCGAAGCATCGACACTTTAGAGGTGCCGTTTCCTGCGGTTTCGATGCTGAAATCCTGCGATTTTGCCGACGAAAAATGTGGATGCTTCAGGGGTCCAAAAACAGACGTTCACTTCGCGGAAAAGTATTAGACCTCGATGGCGGGGGATGGGGTGCCGTTGACAAGTCGGCGTCAAGCGTTGGCCGAGCAGGCGGTTTCTCCATTGATGTCCGCACGGTATGTGACACTTACTCTACCGCCCTGTTCTGCCGCGGCGGCATGTACCCAAACAACGGTCCTCTAAGGAGTTCGATATTGATGAGCGACAACACCAAGCATCTCGCAAAGAAATGCGTTAAGGACGCGGGGCCATGCCTCGCGCTGTGCGTGGCCGGCGCAGCGGTCGCGCTGCTGGCTGTTCTGGGGCCGTTCGACGTGCTCCGAAGTGCCAGCTCTCTGCACGTTTGTATGGCCCTTGCCGGCGCCATGATGACCGGCGGCGTGCTCGATCTGATCTTTTGGGTGTTTGATCCGTTTGGTTGGAAGAACGAGGGGTAAGCCCTAAGGGATGGAAGGGCTGGAACGGTTGGCTTAGCGATCGTGCAGAATGCGGGCTGGCGACTTACAGGGAAGTGGTGATCCGATGACGGTCTATGTGACGGGCGATATTCATGGCGGCCTCGACATGCAAAAGCTGCGCGATTGGGACCTTGGGGATGGCCTGACGAGCGACGACTATCTGATTGTCGCGGGCGACTTTGGCTTTCCGTGGGATTTCTCTGCCGAGGAATGCACCGATATCGCTTGGCTGGAATCGCGCCCCTATACCGTGCTGTTCGTCGACGGCAACCACGAGCGTTTCGATCACTGGGCGGGGCGTCCCATGGAGCTGTGGCACGGTGGGCTGACGCAGCGCCTGTCGGATACCTCGCCCATACGGCGCCTGACGCGCGGTGAGGTTTTTGAGCTCGACGGCTCAACGATCTTTACCATGGGCGGTGCCACGAGCGTGGATAAGGAATACCGCATTCCGTATTCCAGCTGGTGGCCGCAGGAGCTGCCGGACGAGC
>UQXP01000039.1 GCA_900545055.1 uncultured Collinsella sp. | reverse complement strand
CCACGATGTTGTCGAAGCCCTCGGTCTTGTAGCCCTCGATGATCACCACGTCGACGTCGTTGTAGCGTGACAGCAGCTCGCGCGCCGGCATCTCGTCCTCCTCGCGTGTGTCGGCGTACTCCGCCCAGCGCGTGGCGCAAATGAGACCCACGTGCTTGGATCCCGCCTGGTGATGGCGCCAGGTATCCTTGGCGGGCACGTCGATATCAAAGCCGTGATGTCCATGATGCTTGAGCGAGCCCACGCGCAGGCCACGGCGGGTAAGCTCAGCAATGACCTTCTCGACAAGTGTGGTCTTGCCCGAGTTCTGGTAACCGATAAACGCGATTGCTGGGGCGGCCGGGGTGGGAGCTGCGGGCACGGCCGGGGCGGATGCGCTCGCGGGCGCGGCGCCGTCGGCAGCGGTTGCCTCGGCAGCGGCAGCTTGACGCTCCGCACGGTCCCACACGCCTGAGCGGCCACCTTCCTTGTGCAGCAGACGCACGTCGACGATCTCCATGCCGCGGTCGACTGCCTTGCACATGTCGTAGATGGTCAAGCACGCGGCACTCGCACCGGTCAGCGCTTCCATCTCAATGCCGGTCTTGCCCGTCACGCCAGCCGTGACCAGCACATGAAAACCGACCTGTCCGTCGGGACGTGCCGGTGCCCAGCCCTCGGGTGTCTCGTCGGTCGGCGTTCCCGCCGAAGCGATGGGTTCGATATCGCACTTGCTCTTGGTAATGAGCAGCGGATGGCACATGGGGATGATGTCGCTCGTGCGCTTGATGGCCATGATGCCCGCGATGCGCGCGCAGGCAAGCACGTCGCCCTTTTTGGCGCGGTCCTGCAGCACCATGGCTTGCGTCTCGGGATGCATGAGGATGGTGCCCTCGGCGATGGCAATGCGATGGGTCTCGGCCTTGTCGGATACGTCGACCATGCGCACCTCGCCCTTGGCGTCCACGTGCGTCAGCTCGTCGCGACGCGCATCGCGGGCGGGGTCGGCAGCGTTGTCGCTCGCGGACGGCTGCACGGCCGCGGACGCGGCGTCTTTGTTGGCAGACGTGGCTTTGTGGGCAGACATCGCGGCCCTGCGAGCGGCCTTGGTGGCATCGGCGTACCCGCTCTTGGCCATATGATCATCCTCCGATTTGGGACATAAATCGTTGCGTACCCTCAATTATCGCGTGTTCCTGCGGTTTGTGGGCCACGGCATCGCGCCAAATCGAAAGTACCTGCATATCATCACCACGGCGTAGCGCCTCGCGCACCGAATACTCGGCATCGCTGAACAGGCAGGGGCGCACGCTACCGTCCGCCGTCAGGCGCAGACGATTGCAGCTCGCGCAAAAATGGTTGGACATAGCGCTAATGAAGCCAACCGTGCCCGCCGCGCCCGGAAAGCGCCAGTAGCGTGCGGGACCGGCACCGGCAGGAGCATCGTTGATGTCGAGCGGCTCAAGCTCGCCCAGGCCCACCGCAGCGGCGCCGGCATTGATGCGTGCCCGCAGCTCGTCGCTCGGTACGGTATCGCTCGCGTCCCATAGCTCGGGATTGAGCGCGGGCGCATGAGGATCCACGGCGCAATGCGAGCTCGTGTGCTCATCGCCGATGGGCATGTATTCGATAAAGCGCAGGTGAATGGGGCGGTCGACCGTGAGCCGCGCGAGGGCCGCCACATCCTGGTTGAGCCGGCGAACCACCACGCAGTTAACCTTAACCGGCTCAAAGCCCCAAGCAAGCGCCGCATCGATGCCGGCCATAGTCTGCTCGAGCCGACCCAGGCGCGTGATCTTCCCAAAGAGCGCGGGGTCGAGCGTGTCGAGTGAAATGTTGACGCGGTCGAGCCCGGCGTCTTTGAGCTGCGGCGCCAGCTTGGGCAGCAAGGCGCCGTTGGTGGTGAGCGAAATATCCTCGATCTGCGGGATCGCGCGGATGTCGCGAATGAGCGGGATAATGCGGCGGCTGACCAGCGGCTCGCCACCCGTCAGGCGTACGCGGCGAATGCCCTCCCCCGCCACCAGACCCACAAAGCGGGCGATTTCCTCGGCGCTGAGCAGCTCATCGTGTGCGCGCGGCGCCACGCCATCGGCAGGCATGCAGTAGATGCAGCGGAAATTGCACTTGTCGGTAACGGCAATGCGCAGGTAGTTGATGTCGCGGCCAAAACCGTCATGTTGCGCGCGCTCGTCCACGCAGCCCTCCCCTCGCGCAGCGATTTATTCTTCGGGAAACATAATACCCCACAAGAGAATCGTGCCGACACGCGTACGACAGGACAGGCCATTCGAGCAAGACGGGCTTCCCGAGCCCATCCTCAGCATTCAAACCGTCCCAACATTCGATGCTTTTCCTGATATTGGCAAAAAACGTCGAATGTTGGGACGGTTTAGGTGTTCGCAGGGCTCAAAAGACGAGCCAGACGCCCCTAGAGGCCGCCGTTCCAGTGCCGAATCACGAATTCCCTCAGGTCATTCTGCCGTTTCTGAAACGCCTCGCTTCGGTCGCATTTGAGACCCATAGCGAGCGCAATGGCATTCATCGCCCGATGCAATTGCAGCCGGTTGGCAAACTGAGTCCCGGTGAGGACGATCATCCTAAAGCCCAGCGCGCTCAGCACGGTCATACGCTCCGCGTCCGACGCACTGCGCTGTTTATCGAGATGGTCCGAGCCGTTGTACTCAATCCCCGTACCGCTCGCAGGTGCATATACATCAATCTCGAAATACCCGGCCTTAGCGAGATATTTGAGCTCGTTGGGAACATCGACCCGATGGTTGAGCTCAACCTTGGTGTACCCGAGCCCGCCCTGGGAACGCTTCGCGACGACCATGATTGCGGTGGCCGTCTCCATGGGCGACCGCGCACCATCGTGCACGCGTTTAAGCACGGCAGCCGCACGTGTAGCCCCCTGACGAGATCGGTTCTCATCGCAATAAGCGATCAGGTCGGCAACGGTATACCTCTGCCCCATCTCGATATAATCGCCTGACGACAAATGATTCAAATGGTATCGGGCGCAGATTTCATACCCATATTCCAGCTGCTCGGGCTCACTCATCCACGAACCCGCCTGGACAAAGCACATAGCCTCATCAACCACCAGAAGGCCCTCTGCCACCTCGATAAGATGATCCGAAGGTATGGGCGCCCCAAACACATGGCGTCGGAGACCCGCCGGCCGAGAGCGCTCGAAATCGAAGCTAACCAGCGTGTCAATACGATCGAGCTCCTCATGTGGAATACCAAGTGAGACCAGGTAGTCGGTGACAATCTCGACCGCCGCAGATATTCTCAGCCCCTTTGCATCTAGCCCCAATTTAGGCAGGCTCGCGGTCGGCTCCGCCTCGTCAGCAAATGAGTCCTCATCGTATAGGCTGCTTGCTCGCGAGAGCGGCTCGGACGGGCGCGCTACATTGTGGTACAGCCAGGCAGTCTTATGGGACAGGACGATCGGCAGGTCCATGAGCCCTCCAATGGGTCGGATAACCAACCTTATTCCCCTGCTCGCGGATTCGCACACCTTCGCATGCAAGTTAGCGATTCCACCCGATCGAGTGGCAGAAAAACCGTCCCAACATTCGATGCTTTTTCTCAAAATCGAGAAAAACGTCGAATGTTGGGACGGTTTGAGGCGGGGTGAGGAGCACGGAGGGGTCAAAGCATCGTGCTCGAACGGGTTAATCCAACTCTTTTAAGCCATGCGCCAGCTGCCAGTACTCGCCGTGCTGGGCGAGCAGTTCCTCGTGGGCACCACGCTCGATGATGCGGCCGTGCTCCAGGACCATGATGGCATCGGCGTCGCGGACGGTGGACAGGCGGTGCGCAATCATAAACGTGGTGCGGCCGCGCATGATGCGGTCCATGCCGCGTTCGATGAGCTTTTCGGTGCGTGTGTCGATGGAGCTTGTGGCCTCGTCCAGGATGAGCACCGGCGGATCGGCCACGGCCACGCGCGCGATGGCGAGCAGCTGGCGCTGACCCTGGCTCAGGTTGGCACCGTCGGCCGTAACCGGCGTGTCGTAGCCTTGCGGCAGACGGCGGATAAACGAATCGGCGCAGGCGGCCTCGGCGGCGGCGCGCACCTCCTCGTCGGTCGCGTCGAGCTTGCCAAAGCGGATGTTCTGCGCAATGGTGCCGCTAAACAGGTGCGTATCCTGCAGCACAATGCCGAGCGACCCGCGCAGGCTGGCCTTGGCGATGTGCTTGACGTCGATGCCGTCGTACGTGATCTCGCCGTCATCGACCTCGTAGAAGCGGTTGATGAGGTTGGTGATGGTCGTCTTTCCGGCGCCCGTCGAACCCACAAAAGCGATCTTTTGTCCCGGCTTGGCAAACAGGTTGAGGTCCGTGAGCACGCGCGTGCCCGGCACGTAGGAAAAGTCCACGGCATGGAAGCGCACGTCGCCGGCAAGCGGGACCAAGCCGCACGTGAGCTCGGTACCGTCGGCAGCCACCGCGCGGCCCGACTCATCAACGGCAGCCACATCATGCAGGTGCCCGTACGCGCCCACGCCCTGGCCCTCGGGAATCTTCCATGCCCACGCGGCGTCGCCCGTCTGCACCAGCTCCACGCAGCCCTCGTCCACCTCGGGCTCAAGATCCATGGCGGCAAACAGGCGCTCGGCGCCGGCCAACGCATTGAGCAAGAAGTTGCCCAGCTGCGTGAACTGGTTGATGGGCATGGCCGCTTGGCGTACGAAGACCAGATAGCTCGCGAGCGCGCCCACGTCGGCGAGCCCCTTGATGCAGAGCATGCCGCCCGCCACGGCGACGATGGCATAGTTGACGTAGCCAATCACGACGGTCATGGGCACCATGGAGTTGGCATAGCTCACGGCAGCGGTGCCGGTGCGGCGAAGCTCATCGTTGCGGCAGGCGAAGCCGGCGACATTCGCTGCCTCGTGATTAAAGACCTTGATGACCTTTTGGCCCGAGACCATCTCTTCGATATATCCGTCCAGGTCGCCAAGCGATGCCTGCTGGGCGGCAAAGAAGCGCTTAGAGCGCGCGCCCGAGTAGCGCGCATACAGCACAATGGCCGCATCGCACACGAGCGTGATAATCGTGAGCTGCCAGTTAAGGATGATGAGCATGGCCGTGGTGCCCACAACCTGAATGGTGGCCTGAATCACGTTGGCAAAGCTGTTGTTGAGCGCCTCGGAGACGGTGTCGACGTCGTTGGTGAAAAAGCTCATGATGTCGCCCGAGCGCGTGCTGTCAAAATAACTGAGCGGCAGCGTCTGGATGTGCGCGAACAGGTCGCGTCGAATATCGGACACCACGCGTTGGGCCGCACGCACCATGATCTGTGAGTAGCCCAGGGCCGAGAGCACGCCCGCGGCGTAGATGATCGCCGTCAGGATGACCTGCTTGGCAAGCAGTTCCTCCCCGCCCGTGGCCAAACCGTTAACGATGGGGCGCACCATGTAGGTGCCGGCGAGGCTCGCGATGGCGGCGACGGAGGCGAGCACGCCCACCGCGAGCAACGAGAACTTGGCATGCCCCATGTAGGAGAGCAAGCGGCGCACCGTGCGCTTGAGGTCGGCCGGGCGTGCTTGGGCTGCGGTCTTAGGCATGACGCTCACCCCCTTCCAGGGGTGATCCGCCGGGGACGGAGAAAAACGGATCGTTCGCGCAGCCATCGTCGCTGCCTCCGGCGGCGTCCGCGTTCCCCGCAAACTCCATCTGCGAGGCGTAAATCTCCTGGTAGATGTTGTCACCCGCCAGCAGCTCCTCGTGCGTGCCCACGCCGTGGACAAGCCCGTCGTCCAGCACCACAATGCGATCGGCATCCATCACGCTTGCGATGCGCTGGGCGATGATGATCACGGTCGTATCGGGAATCTGCGCGATATGCTCGCGGATCTTGGCGTCGGTCGCCATATCGACCGCGCTGGTCGAGTCGTCAAAAATAAGCACGCGCGGGTGCTTGAGCAGCGTGCGCGCGATGCACAGGCGCTGCTTCTGTCCGCCCGAAACACCGGCGCCGCCCTGGCCCAACTCGCCGTCCAGCCCGCCGATGCGGTCCAGGAACTCGTCCACGCACGCCGCACGGCAGGCACTCAGCAGCTCCTCGTCGGTGGCATCGGGCGCGCCCCACTGCAGGTTCTCGCGCACGGTGCCCGTAAACAGCACGTTCTTTTGCAGCACAATGCCCACGGCATCGCGCAGGGCAGCCAGGTCGTAATCGCGCACATCGCGCCCGCCCACGAGCACGGCGCCCTCGGTCGCGTCGTACAGGCGCGCGATGAGCTGCACGAGCGAGCTCTTGCCCGAGCCCGTGCCGCCGAGCACGCCCACCGTGGAGCCCAGCTCGATGCGCAGGTCGATATGCTCGAGCACGTCCTCGGCAGCATCTGCGCGGTACTTAAACGACACATTGCGGAACTCGACACTTCCGTCGGCCACTTCGTGCACGGCCACGTCTGCCGCAGGCGCTTGGATGAGCGATTGCTCGTCGATCACGCGCGAAATGCGTTCCACGCTGGCGAGCGCGCGCGTGAGCAGCAAAAACACGTTGGAGATCATCATGAGCGAGTTCATGATCAGCAGCACGTAGCTCATAAAGCCCGTGAGCGAACCCACGCCCAGCTCGCCGGCGATAATCATGCGCCCGCCAATCCACAGGATCGAAATGGCGGCCACGTACATCGACAGCTGGAACACCGGCAGGTTGAGCACGGCGTTGCCGAAGGTCTTCGTCGCCGTGTGCGCGAGCTCGGTATTGACGGTATCGAATTTGGCCTCCTCATGCTCGGCGCGCACGTATGCCTTAACGGCGCGCACGGCGGTGAGGTCCTCCTGCACCACACCGTTGAGGTGGTCCATCGAGGTCTGCAGCTGACGGTAGAGCGGGCTCACGCGGTAGGTGATGATGCCCAGCACAATCGCCAGTACGGGCAGGATAATCGCGAAGACCGTGGCAAGCGGGCGCGACAACACCAAGGCATAAACCAGACCGACAATGAGTGTCACCGGTCCGCGCACCATGGGACGGAAACCGTTGCCGATGGCGTTTTGGATGACGGTGATGTCGGTGGTCATGCGCGTGACGAGCGAGCTGGCGTCGTAGTTGTCCAGGTTGCCAAAGGCGAGCGTCTGGATCTTGCGATACTCGGCCTCGCGCAGGTTAGCGCCCAAACCCGAGGCCACGCGAGCGGATGTGCGGGCATACCCTAAGCCCAGTACCAGCGAAAACGCGGCGCACACGATCATGAACGCGCCCTGCAGCAGCATGTAATTGACGTCGCCCGTGGGCACGCCCACGTCGATGATGTTGGCCATGATGACCGGGATAAACAGCTCGAGCGCGGTCTCGACCGAGACGAACATCACGCCGAGTATGGCATCGCGACGGTATGCCCCCAAATAGGAAAACAAGATTTTGAGATTGCGCACGCAGGTTCATCCCCCATCAAACGTTGTTCGCAAATGCACGTATTATTGCGCGCCGAGCGATGGTGTCAAGTGTTCCGAAATCGATTTCTATAAGGCCGGCGCAGGCGCTAAGCCCGCGCGGCGCGCGATCGTATTCAAACCGAAATGATTGGAGGCGCGATTTTTTAGTCCCACCGGCAACCTAGACCTTGACTCTATAATCGTTGTAGGGTTTTCACTACACTGGTACGTAAACGAACCAAGCCAGAAAGTGCCCGCCCATGGAACACGACCTCACACGCGGTAATGTCCTCAAGACCATCGCGGTCTTCGCCCTGCCCTATATGCTCTCGTACTTTTTGCAGATGCTCTACGGCATGGCCGACCTGTACTTTATCGGGCAGTTTAGCGGCGCCGCCGGCATCACCGCCGTGGGCAACGGCGCGCAGACGCTCTATATCATTACCGTGACGCTCGTGGGCCTGGCCATGGGAACGACCGTCATCGTCGGCCACGCCGTGGGGTCGCGCCGCTTTGACCGCGCCGAGGCCGCCATCGGCAACACCATCACGCTCTTTATGGGCGTCTCGGTGGTGTTGGCCGCGCTCTTGCTCGCGCTGTGCCCGCAGATCGTGGCACTCATCGGCACGCCGACCGAAGCCGTCGAGGGCACTGCCGCCTACCTGCGCATCTGTTTTATCGGCATTCCGTGTATCGCCGCATACAACATCCTCTCGGCCATCTTTCGCGGCCTGGGCGATTCGCGCTCGCCCATGTACGTGATCGGCGTGGCGTGCGTCATCAACATCGCGCTCGATTTTCTGCTTATTGGCCACATGGGACTCGGCCCCGTGGGCGCGGCGCTCGGCACGGTGATCGCGCAGACGGCAAGTGTTGCCCTCGCACTCGTCTGGCTCAAGAGCCGCCGCACAAACATCCACGTCAAGCGCAGCGACCTGCGTCCGCAGCCCGAGGTACTCGGCAGCATCCTTAAGATTGGCGTGCCCGTGGCCGTGCAGGACGGCTGCATCCAGGTGGCGTTTATGTTCATCACCGTTATCGCCAACCACCGCGGCCTGGTCGACGCCGCCGCCGTGGGCCTGGTCGAAAAGATGATCAGCTTTTTGTTCATCGTGCCGAGCTCCATGGGCGCCACCGTCAGCGCGCTCACGGCGCAAAACGCCGGTGCGGGCAAGGGCGACCGAGCGCGTCAGGTGCTCAAGAACGCCATGACCATCTCGGTAGTGTACGGCTGCCTGATCACGGCGCTCATGTGGCTGGTGGCACCGGCGTTTCTCGGCTTTTTTGCCAAGGACGCCGCGGTGATCGCAGCCGGCACCGGCTATATGCGCAGCTATATTTTCGATGCGATCTTCGCCGGCATTCACATATGCTTTAGTGGCTTTTTCGCCGCGTACGGCAGGAGCTACATCGGCTTTGCGCACAACGTGCTGGCCGTGGCGCTCATTCGCGTGCCGGGCGCGTGGCTGCTGTCGAACGCCTATTCCGACACGCTGTTTCCCATGGGCATCGCCTCGCCGTGCGGATCGATTCTATCGGCAGTCATTTGCGTGGTGGCGTTTACGGTGCTCAACCGCCGTGGCACTTTTGACAAGCTGGTGGCGTAGCGAGGCGACGCAGGCCTAGCGCCTCTCCCCTGTTTTACCGAAAGGAGCGGTCCTGTGACCGACATGCCAAGCGAACACACCGAGGGCCTGCTCCGCATTGGCGAGGTGGCGCGCCTGCTCAATTTGAGCGTGGGCACACTGCGCCATTACGAACAGATGGGGCTATTGGAGCCGGCATATGTCGATCCGGCGAGTGGGTACCGCTACTACGGATCCCGGCAGCTCTCTACCCTCAACACCATCGGCAACCTGCGCGTTCTCGACCTGCCGCTGGCGCAAATTCGCGAGTTTGTCACTACGCGCGATATGGATTTGATGCAACGGCAACTGACCAAGCAACAGGAGTTAATTGAGCACAAGCGGCGTGAGCTGGAGCGCATGTCGCGCAAGATTGACCAGCGGCTTGCCTTGCTTCATGGCGCTTTGAATGCTGATCTCGACACCATTAGCGAAATCGAGGAACCCGAACTTCGCTGTGCCACGCTGCACGAGCGCGTCAATCCCACCGACGCCTATTCGCTGGGATGGCATATCCGCCAGCTTCAGCAGGGACAGCACGAAACCTTTGCCTATCTGGGCAATCTGGGTGTAGGTATCGCGCCCGAACGCCTGGCAGCCGGTGACTTTGATGGCTACGACGAGGTCTTTCTGCTGCTCGATGACACGGACGACTACCTGGGAGACGTCGAAGTTCGGCCCGCCGCACGGTGTCTGACCATTAGCTTCCGCGGCACGCACGGGCAGGCGGCCCCGCACTACGAACGCCTACTCGATTACATGCACGAGCGCAACCTGTCCCCCGCCGGCCCCTCACGCGAAATCGCCCTCATCGACGACATCATCAGCGACGACCCAGCGACCTACGTGACGCAGATCACGGTGCCTGTGTCGCTAGGCTAGACCGAGCTTCGCTTCTAGCTCGGCCAACGCCTCAAATGCATCGCGAGATATGCCTGCCGCGCGCTCGCACTCGGCAACGCGAATTCGCGCCATCAGGTGCTCTTTTGCCTGCGTTTGGGAGCGCCTCGTGCGCCCTTCCGCCTGCGAGTAATTGTGGTTCTCGATATCCATTACGCCTCTGGCACCTCACCAGTCGCAAGGATCTGCTCGAGTGCGTCCTCGTCCAGCACGGGCACGCCGAGCTGCTCGGCCTTGGTGAGCTTGGAACCTGCCTTGGGACCGGCGACCAGGTAGCTCGTCTTCTTCGATACACTGCCCGAGACCTTGGCACCGAGCACCTTGAGCGCCGCGCCCGCCTCGTCGCGCGTGCGGTTGACGAGTGTGCCGGTCAGCACAAACGTCAGGCCCGCGAGCGGCTGCGCGTCGGCAAGCTCGCCTGCCACACCGGCATCGGCCGCGGCCTGCGCGTGGGCGGCACCCAGGTCGACCTCGAGCGACAGGCCCGCCTGGCGCAGACGCTCCAGCACGGCGAGGTTCTCGGGCACGGCCAGGAACTGCTTGACACTCGCCGCGATCTTGGGACCGATGCCCTCGCACTCGGCGATGTCTTCCTCGCTCGCCAGGACGAGTTTGTCGATCGACAGGAATCGCTCGGCAATAACCTCGCCCACGCTCTTGCCAACATGGCGAATACCCAGGGCAAACAGCACGCGGCCGAGCGGTTGGTTCTTGGACTTGTTGAGCTCGGCGACAATCTTCTCGGCCGTCTTAAGGCCCACCGGAATGGGATCGCCCTTCTTAACGCCCTTTTTGCTGTTGGAGCTCGCATACACGCGGCCCGTATCCAGGCTGGCGATATCATCGAGCGTGAGCTGGTAGAAGTCGGCGACATCGTGAATCAGGCCGGCGGCGATCATCTTGTCGACGATCTCGTCACCCAGGCCATCCACGTCCATGCAGCCGCGGCTGACCCAGTGGAGTAGGCGCTCCTTGAGCTGCGCGGGGCAATCGATGGACACGCAGCGGTAGGCGACCTCGCCGTCTTCGTGCACCACGGGGCTGCCGCATACGGGGCAGACCTCGGGCATGTGCCAGTCGACCGAATCGACCGGGCGCTTGTCGAGCACCGGACCCACGACCTCGGGAATCACGTCGCCCGCCTTGTGCACGATGATGGTGTCGCCCTCGCGCACGTTCTTGCGGCGGATCTCGTCGATGTTGTGCAGCGTGGCGCGCGCGATGGTAGAGCCGGCAACCGTCACCGGGTCGAACTCGGCGACCGGTGTGAGCACGCCGGTGCGGCCAACCTGAATGCGAATCTCGCGCAGGATGGTCTGTTTTTCCTCGGGCGGGAACTTAAAGGCAATCGCCCAGCGCGGCGCGCGGGCGGTAAAGCCCAGGTCGAGCTGCTGCTGGAAACTGTCGACCTTTACAACCACGCCGTCGATGTCGTAGTCCAGGTCGCCGCGGTGCTCGAGCGCCTGGGCGCAGAACTCGTGAACCTCGGCCGGTGTGGCGCAACGGGCCACGTTGGGGTTGACGCTAAAGCCGGCGCTGCGCAGCCAATCAAGGAACTCGCGCTGGCTGTGGACATGCAGCGGGTCGGTATCGGCGATAGCGTAGATAAAGGTGGCCAGGTCGCGACGCGCCGTGACCTTGGGATCCTTTTGGCGCAAAGATCCGGCGGCGGCATTACGCGGGTTGGCGAAGGGGTCGCGGCCCTCGGCATCGGCCTCATCGTTCAAGCGTACAAAGCTGCCCTTGGGCATATAGACCTCGCCGCGCACCTCGATGGTACGCTCGCGGTCGGCGCCCATGTGGGCGAGCGCCGGCTCGGACAGGTGCATGGGCACGTCTTTGATAGTGCGAACGTTGAGCGACACGTCCTCGCCCGTCGTGCCGTCACCGCGCGTGGCCGCGCGCACGAAGGTGCCGTTCTGGTAGGTAAGCGCCACTCCCAGACCGTCAATCTTGAGCTCGCAGGTATAGGTGACGCTACCGGCACCGAGCGCATCCTCGGTGCGTTGGAGCCACGCGTCGAGCTCGTCCAAGTCCATGGCATCGTCCATGGAATACATGCGGGCCATGTGCGTGACCGGCGTAAACTGCTCGCTCACGTAGCCGCCCACACGCTGGGTGTAGCTGTCGGGCGTCACGAGGTCGGGGTAGGCTGCCTCGATTTCCTGCAGCTCAACGAGCATCTTGTCGAAAGCAGCGTCCGTAATCTCGGGCGCGTCGAGCATGTAGTAGCGATAGGCATGGTAGTCGAGCTCGTGACGCAGTTCTGCCGCACGGGCTGCCGCCTGGGCACGGGCATCGGTAGGCGCGGCGGTGTCCGCTGCCGCGGGCTTTCCGGTATCGATGTCTACGCCGTCACCAAACAGGCTCGATTGCTCCATAGCGGCACTCCTTCGCTCGATTTTTAACGGATACAAGAGTACCACCGGTCACCATAGGGCCGAATAACCCTTTCGAACCGCACCGAATCGGCAGTCGACGAACCGGGGTGGATCGCGCGATTAAACCATGCTCTTATCAACTCTAAATGATCCGTTTTCCTCCGTCCCCAACGGATCAATAAGAAAAGAGGGGCTGTCCCACGTTGACGGGACAGCCCCTCTGGCTTCGATATGTGCAATACGGCCCGTTAGAAACCCTGACCGTAGCCTTGACCCTGGCCCTGCTGGCCCAGCAGCTCCTCCAGATACTGGCGCAGCTGCTCGTCGGTAATACCGCCGTTGCCGGTGTCGGTCGCGCTGTCGTCCTGCTGCTGGCTCTGCAGCTCCTCGTCAGAGCCCAGCTCAACCGTGACCTTCTTCTCTTCCTTGCCGCGCATGAGCGTGATCTCGACCTTCTCGCCCACCTCGTGGCTGCGCAGGGCGATGATCAGGCCATCGGCGCTCGTAATCTCATCGTCGCCCAGCTTGGTAATGACATCGCCCTCTTGGATGCCGGCCTTGGCGGCGGGACCGTCCTCGACGACGCTTGCCACGTAGGCGCCGCTATCGGTGCTGAGCTTGTTGGTACGGGCATTGAGCGCATTGACGCTCGAAAGCGTGGCGCCCAGGTACGGATGAACCGGCGTCTTGCCGTCGATAATCTGGTCGGCAATGTTCTTGGCGTAGTTGACGGGAATAGCAAAGCCCACGCCCGAGCTGGAGCCCGAGTAGCTCTCGATGAGCGAGTTGATGCCCACGAGCTCGCCGTTGTCGTTAACGAGCGCGCCGCCGGAGTTGCCCGGGTTGATGGCGGCATCGGTCTGGATCATGTTGGCGTAGATGGTATTGCCGCTGGTAGAGCTCATGGCCGTGGAGCGATACAGCGCCGACACGATGCCCGTGGAGACAGACTGTTCGTTGCCAAACGGCGAACCGATCGCCATAACCCACTCGCCCACGTTGAGCTTGGAGGAGTCACCGATCTCGATCGGGGTGAGCTTGGAGGATTCGGCATCCTTGAGCTTAATGACGGCGAGGTCGCTCGAGGCATCGTTGCCCACGAACTCGGCCTCGTAGGTGGTGCCGTCGTCCATGGTCACCACGTACTGGTCGTAGCCGTCGACCACGTGGTTGTTGGTGAGGATGTGGCCCTCGGTGTCGAGCACCACGCCCGAACCGACGCTACCCGAGCTATCCGACTCGTCGGCAGACTGCGAAAGCGAGCTGCCCTGGCTACCGCTCGAAGTCGCGGTAATGGAAACAACGGAGGGCAGCGCCTTGGCAGAGACGGCCTCGGCCAGCGTGGTGTCCTCGGAGTCGATCGTGATCTTTTGCGTCGACGAACCCGAAGCGCCCGCCGTCACGGCGTTCCTGCCGCCGCCGATATCGAGCGTGCCACTCATAATGAGCGCGATGACCAACAGGGCGCCGCAGGCACAGCCGGCGAGTGCCGTAATAAAGATCGGCAGCTTTTTGGTCTTAGTCTTGACCACCGTGTGCTTGTTTACAACCTGCTGGCCGCCCAGCGGCTTACCGGTCTGCGTGTCGTAGGCCTGCACATAGGGAATGTTGCCGCCGGCAGGCGTCGACTCCACCTGCACGCGCGGCTGCTGCTGAGTCTCGCCGGCGTTGCCCGCGTCCTGGGGACGCTGGGAATCGTTCTCGCTCATAGCTGCGATCCTTTCGTCTAATAACCAAAGGCCCGCCAAACATGTGGCGGGCCATCATTGTTCACGTTGTGTTGTACCCCAATATGCGGGCGCACGTGTATGAGAACGCAATCTTTTAGGAAGGCTTAAGTTCTGTTGCAAACCCGAAAGGCACCCGTATCTGCGGTAAAACCACCACAAAGGTACCTGTCCCCTTTGTGGTGGAAATCTAGTCCTTAAACAGATAGCCCACGCCGCGGACGGTGGTGATGTGCGCCGCGATCTGCGGGCCCACCTTGGAGCGGATGCGTCGGATGTGCACGTCGACGGTACGCGTACCGCCGCAGTACTCAAAGCCCCACACGCGGTGCAGCAGTACTTCGCGGCTGTAGGCTCGGTTGGGGTGCGTCGCCAAAAAGCTCAGCAGCGAGTACTCCATCAGCGTCAGGTCGATGGGCTCATCGTCGAGCGTCACCTGGTAGGTAGCCAGGTTGATCTCGAGGTTATCGATGTTGAGCACATCGTCGGCGGTGACGGTCTCCTCCTCGCCCATCAGGCGCTGCGCGCGAGCCTTGAGCTCGTTGGGCGTCGCCGTGGGGCATACGAAGTCGGCATGCGCGTGATTCGGCAGGCGCAGGGTGCCGAGCGCCTCGTCGTCGACGATCACCAGCATGGGAACGCCGCCGCGATCGTCGAGCCACTTGGCAATCTGATCGATGCGGTCGCTGCGGATGCCATCGGAATCGAGGATCAGCAGGTCGAAGTCGTGCGCCGCAGTCGGCGAATCGGGGGTGGCCAGGCTCACCTCGACACCCAGGGTGGTCGTCAAGCTGCGGGCAAACTCGTGGAAGCGCGTCGTGCGCGCCATGAACAGGGCACTCTTTTCGGACATATCGGCCTCCAAAGAAATGAGCTCAATCGTACTGGAACAAGCCAGCGCGATTAGGAGTTCGCCAGATAATGCTTAATCTCCCACTCGGTGATCGTGGACTCAAACTTATGCCACTCGTCGCGCTTCTTTTTAAGGAAGAAACTGTGGATGTGCTCGCCGAGGGCATCCTTCATAAACTGCGAGTCCTCAAACACGTCGAGCGCCTCTTTGAGCGAGCGCGGCAGCGGCGTGTAGCCGGCCTCGAGCATCTGACGGTCGGTGAGCTTAAGCGTCTCGGCCGTGGCCTCGGGCGGGAGCTCCAGCTTGCGCTCGATGCCATCGAGACCAGCCGCCAGCGTGACGGCGTTGACCAGGTACGGATTGGCCATGGGGTCGGGGCTACGAAGCTCGATGCGCGTGGACAGCTGCTTGCCGGGCTTGTAGACCGGAATGCGGACCATACTCGCGCGGTTACGCAGGCCCCACGTGGCGTACTGCGGCACGGAGTCGCCGCCCGTGGTGATGCGCTTGTACGAGTTGACCGTGGGGTTGGTGATGGCGCTGATTTCGCGTGCGTGCGCCAAGATGCCGGCCATATAGTGCTTGGCGATATCGGAGAGATGGTACTTCTCGTCGTCCTCGCCCCAAAAGACGTTGTTGCCGTCGTGGTTGAACAGCGACTGATGCAAAAACATGGCGCTGCCGTCCTCGCCCGCCAACGGCTTGGGCATAAAAGAGGCGTGGCAACCGCTCTCGTAAGCCTGCTGCTTAATGATGAGTTTGGCCGTGGTGATGGCGTCGGACATGCTTAAGGCCTCGGCGTGGCGCAGGCTCATGCCGTGCTGCGAGCGGCCGGCGGCGTGGAAGGTGTACTCCACGGGCACGGACATCTTTTCGAGCGTGAGGACCGTATTGCGACGCAGGTCGCGGGCGGCATCGCTCACCGAAAGATCGAAGTAGCCCACGTTGTCAAGCGGCTCGGGGGTATGCTCGTCGGGGAAGTAGTAATACTCCAGCTCGGCACCCACGTTGAGCAGATAGCCAGCCTTCTCGGCCTTGCGGAACATGCGGCGCAGGGCATCGCGTGGATCGCCGGCAAAGGGCTTGCAATCGGGAGTGCACACGTCGCAGAACACGCGGGCGACGCCGTTGTGGCTCGGGCG
>UQXP01000038.1 GCA_900545055.1 uncultured Collinsella sp. | reverse complement strand
CGTTGGGGCCAGGCCCGATTTTGCCTCTTGACAATGTCCTGCTCATATTAAAAGGGACAGTAAACCGTCCCTTCTTCTATCTCTGCGTTACATTTGGGACACTTCACTGTCTCCCCTTTCAATCTGTCTTTTTATCCATCAACATGACGTCGATATTCTTGATAGTTCGACAGATATGATGAGAATTCCGCCGATGTATCCGAATTTCCCGTCCGCCACGCCTTGTGGTCGATAATCTGACTCTTGAACCCGTAATAGTCATCGATATACGCGATTAGACCGTCGACAGCAATAAGCTGCTCTTCGGGATAATCACCCGACCCTCCAACATGGACCATCTCAATCCCAACGGAATATGAGTTCATGCCGTAATCAGGGCAACTTCCCCCTATCGGTAACGTTCCGACCTTGTCATCTCTCGACTCATCGATTGTTCCATACTGCTCGTTCTTCCCAGTATCGCCAAAACCGGCATGGTGCGCGATTTGATCGAGAGGCACACATTGAACGATCGACCCATCTTTTCCAACAACAAAATGAGCCGCCACCTTATTGCCGTTGGACTCCCACCAATCGATGACACTTTCAGGGGAAGAATCGCCCTCCGTATCGTGCAAAACGATGTACTTCTGATACTCGGGACCCTTAGGCCCATGCGCCAAGTCGGCGTAGTACCGTTCTTGAATGCTTAGCTGAAATTCCGAGCTCCCATCGATGGACAAAGAGCGAGATTCGTCTTGCTCTACAACCCCTGAAACCGTGTCAGCAACTCTCGCATTGCAGATATCAAGCACATCTCCAACACCATCTGCACAAGCCACCAGCACGCAATTGCCTCCGCTGGATTTCACGACCTTTCTCACGCCAATCCGACCGGCCAGAACAATTCCCAAGCTGAACAAGAAAACGGCAAGCGCGGAGGCGAGCCCCCGCGCCACCCATAAACGCCTAGAGCGAGCTTGCATACGTGCTAACCACATCGCATGCCGTACTGATAAGGCCACCCGCCTCGAGCAGCTTTGCCGCCGCCGCTCCAAGCTGCCCAACCGCCTCATTTTGAGCGGTCGAATTTGTCCCTTCCATTGCCGCGTTAAGCATGTCGTGCAGCGAATCGAGATCGTCCGCCACCGTGGCGCACACGCCTCGCTGCGTCTCCATCTTCGACACCAACGCGTTCAGCTCTGCAACGAGCTGGCCGATGTTCTGACTCATTTCTATTCCTTTCCGTTGTCACAACAAACCAAATAGCACATTCGCAATAAGCGAAATTGCCCCAATACAGCCCACGCATAGAACTGCCGCCTGAGAAAGGCAGCCGCCTTTCGACTCCTCGGCTTTAGCGGGAAGAGGATCCGGCATCGCCTTCTCTTCTTCCGCCAGAAGACGCTTCCGGTCAAGAGCCGCCCGTCGAGCATCCAGTGCATTTGAAGATCGCTGACTCAACTCGTTCACAGACGTATCTTTTTCAATCATCTCGATATAGCAATCGATTTTCTTGATAAGCCCTGATAACGAAGAGGCAAGCTCGGCAGCGTCTTCATTCGACGCAATCGGTCTTACCATGTTCGGAAGCGCTATGCCGACGTCCTTCGCGCGACTCCCCTCAAGTCGTTTAGACAATTGCGAAAAAACCTCCTGTGCTTGATGCGCTAGGCGATCGATCTCCGTTTTCTTTTTGCCTGCCATGTTCTTCGCAGAGTTCGACTCCCGATCCCAACGATCGCACTCCTGCTTAACAAGCTGGGCGCTCGACGTCTCCGATTTCAGAAATCGTTCTGCTTCGGACAGATACCTTTCGTACAAATCATCCCTGCTCATCGTCGCCCCTCCTCCATAATCGCGTTGTGACAAAGGGCATGAGTTTCATTGAGGGACGCCCCGAGGAAGCCTCCTTGTAAAGGACCCGGTTCTCTTGCCCGTTCCACTGGCACAGCGGGCCATCCAGCTGCTTCGCTGCGACGTTCGAGCCAAACAGACACGCCACGCCGTCAAAAGACGACAGCCCCGATGAACCCAACTGCGCTGAAAGCGCTACAGGGGTTTGCCAATGGCAGACAAAGTGGATTCCGTGCATAGGAGCCTCGCGGAATACCTTTTGAATCTTCTGCTGAGCACCAAAGTCGAAAGACCCTAGTGAGTCCGCATTCGGCACCAACACAAACCGCTCCCGTCTACATTCTTCCCCGACATCATTCCACTGAAGACAATCGGCAATCCATGCAACCGCTTCGTCCGAAGGCACGACCTCCGGAGAAACCCCTGCACGAGCGCATATTTCCAGAGTCGAATCAGAAATATGGCGCGCGCCATCCTCCACTACAGCAAACTCAACGCCTCGCTCATAGCGTGCAAGCGATAAAACAAGCGTTTCCGTAACGCACGCCGCAAGATCGACAGAATTCGGAAGATTACCAAGCCCTGGCAGCGTTCCCCTGCCCACAAGAGCGATATTGCTTCCCGCAGCTCTTTCAAACGAGAAATATATCGGTGCCAACCCAGCAGAAACACCCCGGCCAAGCAAGGCGCTCGGCACGTTACCTGACTTTATGTCGTTCTGCTCAAGGAGGGCCCCAGTCAACTCCGGTAGAGCACTTCCGTCGAAAACCACCGGTTCATCAAGGTGCTCTTTTGACATTGCATAGAACTTGCTCCTGAGACTGTCCAATGTGGCATCCTCAGCAAACGGTGTAAGCACCGTCACATTTGCGCTCGGATTTCCGTAATCTTCGTTCAGAATCGCCTGCCCCCTGAACCTTAGACTAGCGGCCGCCTCGTTAAAGGGTCCGAAAGTCGCCCGCGACTCCGCCGGCGAGTTTTTCAGTCCGATACGGATAGGAAACTGCGCGAAGAACTTGCCCTGGGAAATGGCAAGATTGGTTATCCCGCCAATACTTTGTGACGCCAGTATCACGTGAATACCGTATGCACGATAGAGGCGAACGATGCGTTCCAAAAGTTCACAGGCTTCCTTGCCTCTCGAGCCTTCTAGAAATAGCTGGAACTCATCAATGACCACAACGATACGCGGCATCTTATTCCCGCTATTGCGCCGATACTTGAGCAGATTGTCTCCGTAAGGCTTGATCGCAGCGGCCCTCCGCTTAGCCTCTGCGGCTATGGAATTCAGCACATCCATGGCAAAGTCTTCATCGGCCTCAAGCCCAAATGCCTTTACCTGCGGTAGATACTCGGGGGAATCCAGCGTGGGAGCCATGGGAAACAGGGTAACGCCCTCTTTGAAATCAAACAGATAGAGTTCCAACTCGTCGGGAGAGTACCTGGCGCACAAACCGTAGATGATATCTTTCAACAGATTCGATTTACCCTGTCCGACCGCGCCGGTTATCAATGCATTATGTCTTTGAGTCTCATTCGAGCCAATCGTGACATCAACCGTCTGGGTTCCACGCAGACCCAGCGAGAACGTGACTCCGTCCTCGCTCGTCTCCATCCAATACTCCGCGGGAAGCACCGACTCGATCTTTACTTCGGGCAACCGCAGCTCTGCCGCTGATCGGGCCATCCGCTCGGCGGCTTGGGTCGATTCAATCGTGTCAAGCTCATAGAGCTCAACATCGTAGCCATCGTGGCCCAGCCATCGGGCATGACTGCCTGAGAATAGTTCGAGACGCTCCGAAACAGGATAGGAACGTTTCTTCTCGCAATACCATTTGGGCAAGTCATCCATCTTAGGTTGTATCATTAGGAAAGAAGTGCCTGCCTTTGGGGCCGCCTTCATCAGCGAGCATACACGGTCGTATTGCTCGGCAGCCATTCCCATCGGCATATCGTGGATCACAACGAGCTGGTACTTCTCGACCGGCATTCCGACCCGTTGGTGATATGCCGCCAGGCACTCATCGTCTGACAGCAACTCGTTGTTGATTCGCGTCACACGGTCGGTCAGCTCGTTAAGTAGAGCATCGAGTTCGCCTCTCGAATGCAAATACCTGACCGCCGCCTCGCCTTGCCCGTGCCGGCCAATCGTCGAAAAAGGAGCCTCGATGTTTTTGAGCGCCGGGTCAAAACTAATGATTTCAACTTGCGACGCTGAGGTCGACAAAAGCACTTTGGCCTCTACCTCGCGCACCACCCCGTCCGAAATGCAGCCCTCGCCTGAAACCGACATCACGATATTGCCGTGACCAAGCAGCGGGACGATAAAGGGCGCCGTAAACAAATCGTCACGTTTTGAGGTTTTCGACATGGATCCGATCTGGATATACTCGGCGGCATTGAGGGCCGAGCCCTCCTCGATCGCCAGTAACTCGTCAACGGTATCCTGCACGCGCTTTTTCGAAAGGGCGTTGCGTCGTTTTTCGCAGCTCTTAAGCTTATTTAGCGCCCGCGCTTTTGCCTCGCGCTTTTCCTCCAATGTCGCCTTCAGCCACATGTCAACGGATGCAGATTGAGATTTACAAGCGCCAAGCAGGTGAGCCTGGCACTCCATTGTCTCTTTGACCGTCTGCCTCATCTCGTTATATGTTTCTTCCAGAGGCATACCAGCCATCAGTCCTCTTCGTGCCGAAAGACAACCACTCGCGCTGGACGGAGAAGCCTCTCGCCAATCCTGTAACCGTCTCGCTCTACTCGAGCTACCTTTCCATCTTTGAAGGCATCGTCCGTCTTAATCAATCCAACGATTTCATGCTCATGTAGGTTGACTGTCTCGTCACACAGAACAGGCTCAAGCCCGTAATGGCTACAAACCTCGACAATCTCGTCCACAATCGAAGACCTAAAGTCCTCTGACAGCGGCTCATTCTTAATCCTATCAACGGCAAGCAGCAGCTCGTTGAATAATCCCGCATAAGCTTCGCCGGTGGCCAAGTCTTTGATTTTTCTTGAATCTGATTTGAGAGATGCAAGAGAAGCTCTGAGTTGTTCCGCGCAGTCAATAATTGCCCGGCGATCCACCTCCAAGCCGTCAAGCGCTTGATCCCACCGCGCGTCCATTATTGGAGCCCCGTCTTCTTTGCAAGCTCTCCTAATTTGCGGGCATTGATCATCCACCCGGTCGGTACGACAAAGAAGAATGCATACAGGAGCAGGCCAAAGAACAGGACGAGCGTCAAGAGAGCGCCGCTTGACCCGCTTATTATAAATAAGAAAGTCAAAGCGCAGAGAATCCAAAACCATCGGGCCGGTGCAATGTAGTGCCTTTTGCGGGCCCAGTCGATAAGGCCCTCCATTTTCTCAATCCATTCCTCATCAGCCTTGTCGATATTTCCCAACGCGCGCATTTCGCTAACGACAAGTTCAGCATGCTGGATTTGTTTCATATTGGTGAAATAGCCGGCATTATCCTTTGAGCTCATTTTGTTCTCGACATCCGTCTCTAGGCACCGGCACAACGAGCTTAGAACGGGTTCATAATCCGGATGTGCCTCATGTAGGTTGCGCGCCATAGTGAGGGCTTGATCAAATTTCCCCTGAAGGTAACGTGCGTCAACCAAGCGCGCCATAATTGTATAGTCGTTCTTATCAATCTGCTGGGCCTTCAGAAACTCAGCCTCGGCGTCTGCGTATTTATCAATCATTATGTATGAGTCGCCCAACAGCCTATGGGCGGTCGCCTGATGCGAGCCAAGCTTCAGCAGCTCAGATGCAGCAAAAATGGACTCGTCATACTTGTCCATCGTATATGCCGCCAGAGCCCACACAAGCCATGCTTCCGCATCGGTTGAGCAATTCCTTGTTGCTTCCCTAGCGGCAAAACAAGCGTTGGCACTCTGACCGTTTTTGAAATAATCTTTCGCTTCTGATGTCCAGTCTTTCTCGGCAGTTGCAGCACGGGCGTCTTTTTCCAGCTCCTTCTCGCTGTCACACTTCCCGCTATCATATGCGGCATCGTATTCCAAGCGTTTTGCGCTATCGTGAAACAACGAATCTGCTTCATTTAAGAGCTGCATCATCCTTTCGGCGTTTGCCCTTTGCATGGCATCCGGAGATCCCTCGAGACGCCTAAAACGCTTTCGTGTTCTCTTGATCGCCTCTTCAATCTCCCCAACCGACGCATTCTTTTCCAGTTCGAGCATTTCATAGTAGTCAACAAATTCTTCCATCAGTGTCCCCTATCCAATTTCGATGTTCTTCATTTTGTTAACGGCGGTATCAAGCTGTCGTTCATCCATATTCGCCACGCGGTCGATTTCGAACTCGCCATACAACCTGCCACTGTCTCCGTCGTATAGCCGGATATGCACCGTTTGCTCCCTGTCATACTCGTAGACCACGCGGACGGGAGAACCCTTAGGCAGCCCGGGCGGAAGTGGTATCTCCTTCGAACCAATAATGACCACATAATTCAAGTCCGGATCATCGCCTTGCGTCACCTGAACATCGACGTACGACTGGTTCTCGCTCACCGTTGCCGCATCCTGCGAATAACTCCCCGGTACGGAAGAATTCCTTGGAATCACGACTTTGTTGTAGTCTTTGCCATCTTTACCTAGCATCACAACCCCCAAAGGTTGCGAGGTAACGTCAGCAATAACCACATTTGGAACCGTAAAGAGGGGCATGTCCGGCAAACTTTTTTCCGATGCCCCTGCCACGTCAATACTCGACTCCATTTCTATTGCAGCCTGAACGGCAGCCCCCATGGCAACAGCCTCATCGGGATTAACCCCAAGCTCGGGCTTCATCCCCGAAATTTCTTCGATTAACTTGTGCACCATTGGCATACGCGTTGAACCGCCAACGAGGACCACATGGTCGATCTGAGCCCATGAATAACCAGTGTCCTCGAGCACATCCTCGACCAGCTCCTGCGTTCGGCTCAGGAGTGACCTGCTCACCCGCTCGAAATCTTCGCGAGAAATAGCCACACGATAAGGCTTTCCGTTCTTCGAAATATGGAGGTTTGCCTTTGGCACGTTCGAAAGAGTGCGCTTAACCATTTCGCATTTCTCTCGAAGCTCGGCACTTATCAGATAATCCTCGAGAACATTACCAGCACCCTGTTTCGAGAGCTCTTCTGCCACAAACGACATTAGAGCGTTATCAAAATCGAACCCGCCCAAGTTTCTATCGCCATCGGTTCCGATAACCGTAAAACAACCGTCCTCTATCTTAAGAAGCGTCACGTCGAACGTTCCGCCGCCCAGATCATAGACAAGCGTGACGCCGTTCTTCTCGGTATCGAGACCAAAGGAAAGGGCTGCAGCCGTCGGCTCATTCAACACGCGAAGCACTTTGGTACCCGCAATTACACCTGCCTGCTTTGTTGCAGTTCTTCTTGCATCATCAAAATATGCGGGAACCGTAATCACGGCTCCGCATATTTCTTCTCCAAGTGCCTGCTCGGCATCTTGCAATAATTTTTTGATGATAAGGGAGGAAACCTCTTCTGCAGAGTAGGAAACGCCCGAGTCAGAGTCGAATCTCCAATCCGGATTTCCCATCTGCCGTTTAACGAACTGAACAACATTATCGGGATCACTTGCCGCCGAATGCTTAGCCATCGTTCCAACAAGCGGCTCGTCTTTTCCGTCAAATGATTGAAATAAAACAACCGAAGGTGTGGTCGGTTCTCCGTCCGCATTCTTCAGTATTTCGGGAAGTCCATCGTCTCCCAACACAGCGACGGCCGAATAGGTCGTGCCAAGATCGATTCCAACAACTCTCCCCATAGCCACCATTCCTCGATGTCTATTTATATTGGTTTTGAGTTTATTCAAATTAGACTTTATGTCAATTATTGCACCTAAGGACAATCCAGTTAGACATTTGACCAGCACCGAAATGCAAAGTTGCTCTTGATATCAGACGGGAGCGACATGGATGTGACCAATAAACATACCGCACTCGCCAGAATCCGCAAAAAGTCAGGGCTTACTCAGCTTCAAATTGCGGACAGTCTTGGCGTTAGCAAGGCGACATATAGTGCATGGGAAACAGGTCGAGCAAAACTAGGAGAGGACCGCATTGTTGCATTGTGCGATCTCTTTGGATGCACGCCCAACGATATCCTTGGCTATACCAAAGATTCAGACGGAAGCCCTGCGTTTTTTACTGCTCAGGAAGACGAATATCTATCACTCTTCAAAGCCCTGCCGCCAAACATCAAGGCCGACATTCTTGACATCATGCGTTATACGACAAAGGGCTGGAGACTCTAGGACTCATCTTCTGGCATCGGGTATATGTACTAGATGCTGTGTCCAACTTGCACAACCGAATTCGTCCAACTTGCACAACTGAATTCGTCCAATATGCACAATAGAATTCGTCCAACATGCCCAAAATAACGGTAAAATACCCTGCTAGCAAGGAGGGCAATATGAATTCGATTGAACAAGGTTATCTGCCACGAGTCGCAGACAAAGTGCTTGCCAGAAAACTAAAATCTTCTGGGGCCGTCCAAATCAAGGGACCAAAATGGTGCGGCAAGACCGCAACAGCTGAACAAGCTGCCGAAAGTAGCATCTACATGCAAGACCCTGATAATGGCCCGAGCTACATCCAGCTTGCCGATTCAAAGCCTTCTCTCCTGCTCAAAGGAGATGAGCCGCGCCTCATCGATGAGTGGCAAATGGCCCCGCAACTTTGGGACGCTGTAAGGTTCGCGATCGACCGAGGTCAAGGGCGAGGCAGGTTTATTCTCACCGGCTCCGCAACGCCTCGGACAAGCGAACTGCCGGCACACTCCGGTGTCGGACGCATAGCGCGCATGAACATGCGGCCAATGTCACTTTTCGAATCACGCGAGTCAACAGGAACAGTTTCGCTGGCCAGCTTGTTTGATGGGAACACTGATGTTGCCGATATGGTCGATTTCGATATCGAGCATATCGCCTTTTCACTTTGCCGAGGAGGTTGGCCTGAAGCGGTTACCGAACCAAACCATAGGATTGCGCTGGCCATGGCCCCTGATTACATCTCAGAATTGCTCGATTCCGATATCGAAGAGATTGACGGACTGCGAAGAAATAAGACTTGGATGACTCAGATTATTCGAAGCTACGCTCGCAACATCTCGACAGAGGCGTCGCTCACAACGATCGCCGCAGACATGCAAGGAGAACCTCCCTCGAGAAATACCGTCTCTGAATACGTCGACGCCTTGACGCGCGCCTGTGTTTTTGAAGATCTCGAGGCATGGGCGCCGCGGCTTCGCTCAAAAACCGCTGTACGAACGAGTCCAACGCGTCATTTCTGCGACCCGTCCCTTGCCGCTGCCGCCCTGGGAGCAACTCCTCAAAAGCTTCTCGAAGACTTCGAGACCTTTGGCCTTCTGTTTGAATCCATGTGCATTCGCGACCTACGCACATATATGGATCAACTCGACGGCAAGGTATACCACTATCGAGATAAGACAGATCTTGAAGCCGATGCCGTACTCGTGCTGAATGACGGAAGGTATGCTCTGGTCGAGGTCAAACTGGGCTCAAAGCCCATAGACGCCGCGGCCGCCAATCTCAAGAAGCTTGCATCGAAAATCGATTCCACCCACCAAGGCGAAGCGTCCTTCTTACTCGTCCTAACTGGAACCGCAACTGCTTATCGACGGGAAGACGGCGTCATAGTCGCGCCGCTTGCTTCACTGGCACCGTAGGACAACTGGCATACAACGCCAGGCATGGGAGCCCTCCGTAGTAGAATCTGAACCACTGGATTGCCCCGTACAAAAGGAGATTCCCATGCATGACGTTGGAATGAACATGAGCCAGCTTGCCATGAGCGTCAAGCAGGTCGACGACACCATCGAGCTCGCTCACGAGTGGAGCCATCAGCTGCTGCATGCGACCGAGAATTTTGACATGGAGCGCATCGGCGCCAAGCTCGAGGCCGCCATGGCCGCGCTGCACGAGGCCCACGACGCACTCGAGGGCTACGAGGAAGCCATCGAGGCCGACCACAACTCCGTCGGCTCCGTGAAGCTGGTGTAAGGTGGCCGAACACGAGCACGGCTGCGGGTACGAGCACGAGCACCCGCACGGGGCGGACGGTGACGCGGGCTGCCACTGTAGTGGCTCCGGCTCCGAGCTGGTCCGTTTTTCGGTTACCGCACCCGACGACCTGCTGCGCCGTTTTGACGAGCAGATCGCACGCCGCGGCGACGTGGCCAACCGATCCGAGGCCGTGCGCGACCTGATTCGCGCCTCGATCGCCAAAGAGCAGATGCGCACGCCCGATGAGCATGTTATCGGGTCGCTCACCATGATCTACGACCACCATACCGGCGACCTGACGCGCCGCCTGGACGAGGTGCAGCACGACTACACCGACGAGATCGTATCGACCATGCACGTGCATCTGGATCACCACAACTGCTTGGAGATTCTGGCGCTCAAGGGTCGCGGCGAGCGCGTCTACGAACTAGCCGACCGTCTGCTGGGCCTGCGCGGCGTTAAGCACGGCGAGCTCACGTGCGCCGCCACCAAGCAGAGCCTGGGGCTGTAGCGGGATTTCCCGCAGCGCACCTGCCAAATAGGGACAGGTTTGTTTTGGCAGGTTTAGCGTTTTACCTACCAAAACAAACCTGTCCTTTTTTGGTCGGTTTTGATGAGGGGTGTCGCATGCGGCATGTGCATATTCATGTGACGGGCATTGTGCAGGGCGTTGGCATGCGGCCGTTTGTGTATCGCGAGGCCATTGCGTATGACATTTGCGGATGGGTGCTCAATGCGGGCGACGGCGTGCATATCGAGGCGCACGCTCCGGCCGATGCGCTCGATGCTTTTGTTGCCGCGCTTTCCGAGCATGCGCCCGCGGCAGCCCGCGTAGAGTATGTCGAGGTTGTGGACCTGGCAGCCAACGGTTGGGATGCCGCCGATGAACAGGGCTTTCGCATCGTAGCATCGCAGGACCAGACCGCACACACGACGCTCGTCTCGCCCGACATCGCTACCTGTGACGATTGCCTGCGCGAGTTGTTCGATCCCGCCGACCGACGCTATCACTACCCCTTTATCAACTGCACTAACTGCGGCCCACGCTTTACCATCATCCGGTCGCTGCCTTATGACCGAGCGGCTACCTCGATGGACCGTTTCCCCATGTGCCCCGCCTGCACCGCAGAGTATGCCGATCCACTCGACCGTCGCTTTCACGCACAGCCCGATGCCTGCTTTGATTGCGGGCCGCATATTACGTGGCGCGAGGCTGTGAACGGCGATGCGTGCGGGAATTCGTCCGCGACACCGGCCGTCGGCACCACACGCGAGGTCAGCGACGCCATTATCGAGCGCTGCGTTGAGCTGCTGGCCAGCGGTGGCATCGTCGCCATCAAGGGCCTGGGCGGATTCCACTTGGCATGCGACGCCTCCAACGAGCAGGCGGTAGCCGAGCTTCGCCGCCGCAAACGCCGCAGCAACAAGCCGCTTGCCGTTATGGTGCGCAGTCTTGCCGATGCCGGGCGCCTGTGCTATATCGACGATGCTGAACGCGATCTGCTCGCCGGCAGTATCCGCCCCATCGTGCTGCTGCGCCGGCGGGCTGTTTGCGGGAACGACGGCAATTCTTCCGACGCCCTCGTACTCGCACCGTCCGTCGCGCGCGACCTGCCCGAGCTTGGCGTTATGCTCCCCTACACCCCGCTTCAGCATCTTCTGCTTGCAGCTGCCGCGTCGCACGGTATGCACGCGCTCGTCATGACCAGCGGAAACCTGAGCGAAGAACCCATCGAGACCGACGACGACCTTGCCTGGGAACACCTCGTTGCTGCCGGCATCGCCGACGCGTTGCTCGGTAACGACCGCGCGATCCTCTCGCGCTACGACGACTCTGTAGTGCGCGTGGTCGACGGCGCCATTATGCCCGTTCGCCGCGCTCGCGGATATGCACCCCAGCCGCTGCCGTTGCCGGCGCTCGACGGCGCTCCGTCCTGCGTGCTCGCCTGCGGGCCACAACAAAAGGCCACGATTGCGCTCACGCGTGAAGGGACGAACGGCGAGGCGACCTGTTTTGTGTCGCAGCATATCGGCGATGTTGAAAACGGCGGGACCTTCGATGCCTGGAACGCCGCGCGCACGCGCTTGGAAGATCTCTTTGACTTGGCGCCCGCCGCCTTGGCCTGCGATTTACACCCCAGCTATCTATCGGGCCAGTGGGCGCGCGAGCAGACGCGAAAATGCAATCTGCCGCTCGTCGAGGTGCAGCACCATCATGCGCATATCGCGAGCGTAATGGCCGAGGCCATCGCCGCGGGCCAGCTTACAACCGACGCGCGCGTCCTTGGCATCGCCTTTGACGGCACCGGCGCCGGCACCGATGGGACCATTTGGGGCGGCGAGTTTCTTGTTGCCAGCCTTGGCGGCTTTGAGCGCGCCGCGCATTTGCGCACCTGGGCGCTCCCCGGTGGGGCGGCCTCCGTGCGCGACGCCCGCCGCAACGCCTTCGCCCTGCTCAGTGAGCTCGGCCTGCTCGAGCACCCAGGTGCCGCTCGGCTTTTGGACAGCCTCGACGAACAAACGCGCAGCGTGACAGCCACCATGATCGAGCGCGGCATCAACAGCCCGCGTACCAGCAGCATGGGGCGTCTCTTTGATGCCGCGGCAGCAATTCTGGGCATCTGCGACAAGGCAACCTACGAGGGCGAACCCGCCATCGAGCTTGAGGCCGCCGCCTGGCGCGCGCTCGACAACGAAATCGCCCATTTTCCCGACGACGCCGGCCATTTCGCATCTGGCCCATCGTGGTTGGACGGCCCCTATGTTCTGGACCAGAAAGCACTCTTTGAGGCACTTTTGGGGGGAATTGAAGCCGGAGCGCCCGCCGACAGGCTCGCACTCGACTTCCATGTCGCCGTCGCGCGCTCCTCGGCGCGTATCGCCAGCGATATCTGCGTGCACGAGGGCATCGACACCGTCGCGCTCTCGGGCGGCGTGTTCATGAACCGACTTCTGCTTCAGCTCCTCGCCCGCGAGCTCAAAAGCGCAGGCCTTACTGTCCTTGTCCCCCACACCGTACCCGTCAATGACGGCTGCATCGCCTACGGTCAGGCGGCGGTCGCACGCACTCGCCTCGCGCAGATTGCATCACAGTAGCTCGCCCTCGCACGCCGCCGCGCCCAGCCGTCTCACAGGCGTAACGCGTTTGCCCGCGAACCCCGCGAGCGCTACCATCAACTGATGGATTATTAAGCGCTCATCCAGCGCAAAGCGTATACAAGGGGAACAATATGTGCCTTGCCGTTCCCGGTAAAGTAGTCAAACGCGACGACGGCCTCAAGGCCACCGTCGACATGATGGGCATCGAGCGCCCTGTTTCGCTGAGACTCGTGCCGACGGCGCAGGTTGGCGACTATATTCTCGTACACGCCGGCTTTGGCATCCAGATTGTCGACGAGCAGGAAGCGCAAGAGACGCTCGAGCTTGTTAATGCCATGTCCGAGCTGGTCGAAAAAGACCAGCTGACCACCAACCCGGCGGAGGCTTACTAGTGGCGCCCGAGCAGCCGGCTCGTTCCGGTATCGACTTCTCGGCATTCCGCAATCCCAAGCTGGCTCGCGAGCTCATCGAGCGCATTCATGAGCTTGTCGGCGGCCGCACCATCAACCTTATGGAAGTCTGCGGCACGCATACCGTGAGCATCGGGCGCTATGGCTTTCGCTCCATTATGCCGGCCGGGCTCAAGCTGCTGAGCGGCCCGGGCTGCCCCGTCTGCGTCACCGCCAACCGCGACATCGACCACGCAATCGCGCTCGCCAACATAGACGGCGCCATCATCACCACCTTTGGCGACATGATGCGCGTGCCCGGATCGTCCACCTCGCTCGCTGCACAAAAGGCGGCAGGGCGTGACATCCGCATTGTGTACTCCCCGCTCGATGCACTCGACATTGCCGAGCAAAACCCCGATCGCCCGGTTATTTTTATGGGCGTGGGCTTTGAGACCACAACGCCCACCATCGCCGCCGCCATCTTGGAGGCCGAAGCGCGCGGGCTTTTGAACTTCTCGGTCTATTGCGCCCACAAGACCACGCCGCCGGCGTTGCGCGCCATCGCCAACGATCCCGAGACCACCATCGACGGCTTTATCCTGCCGGGCCACGTCGCCACCATCACGGGCTTGGCGCCCTTTAGCTTTTTGGTCGACGAATTCAATACCCCGGGCGTGGTCACGGGATTTGAACCGGTCGATATCCTGCAGGGCATCTGCATGCTGGTCCAGATGGTTGTCGAGGACAGGCCGGCGATTGACAACGCCTACCGCCGTGGCGTCAACGCAGACGGCAACCCCGTGGCGCGCCAGCTGGTCGAGCAGGTGTTTGAGCCATGCGACACCACGTGGCGCGGGCTGGGGCCGATTGCCAACTCGGGCCTTTCCATCCGCCCCGAGTTCTCGCGCTTTGATGCCCGCGTTCGCTTTGACGTGCCCGTTGAGCCGACGGTTGAGCCGCGCGGATGCCGCTGCGGCGACGTGCTGCGCGGAGCCATTACGCCGAGCAGCTGCCCGCTCTTTGGCCGCACCTGCACGCCCGAGCACCCCGTCGGCCCGTGCATGGTGAGTTCCGAAGGCAGCTGCGCGGCGTACTACCGTTACCGAGTCTAGCCCGAACGCCCCCGCGCGCTGACACCTCCCACGATTGGAGTTTTCGATATGTCCCATAGCGTTACCGATAGCACCGTCCTGTTGGGCCACGGCTCCGGCGGACAGATGATGAAGCGCATCATCGATGAGGTCTTTTTAGATGCCTTTGGTTCGCCCGAGCTGCTCGAAGGCAACGATGCCGGCGTCGCCGCGCTGCCCGCGAGCGGGCGCATCGCCATGTCGACCGACAGCTTTGTAGTCTCGCCGCAGTTCTTCCCCGGTGGCAACATCGGCCGCCTCGCCGTGTGTGGAACCGTCAACGACGTCGCGACCTCGGGCGCCAACGTGCGTTACCTGTCGTGCGGCTTTATCCTCGAAGAGGGCTATCCCATGGATAGGCTCCGCCAGATTGTGCAGACGATGGCCGAGACGGCACGCGAAGCAGGCGTGTCCATAATCACGGGCGACACCAAGGTGGTCGAGCGCGGCGGTGCCGACGGCGTCTACATCAATACCGCCGGCGTGGGCGAGGTGCCTGCGGGCGTGGCGCTCAGCGGCGCAAACTGCCAGCCCGGCGATGTCATCCTGGTCTCGGGTACGCTGGGCGACCACGGTATCGCCATCATGAGCCAACGCGAGGGCTTGGCGTTTTCGAGCACGATCGAAAGCGATGCCGCACCGCTCAACCACCTGATTGCCGACGTTCTGGCCGCAGCGCCCGGCACGCGTTGCTTTCGCGACCCCACGCGCGGTGGCCTGGCGTCCACACTCAACGAGTTTGCCCAGGCTAGCGGTGTTGCCATGGAGGTCGACGAGGATGCCGTGCCCGTGCGCCCCGACGTGCAGGCAGCCTGCGAGATGCTCGGCTACGATGTGCTGCAGGTGGCAAACGAGGGCAAGATGGTTGCCGTCGTGCCGGCCGAACAAGCCGATGCGGCGCTGGCCGCCATGCGCGCCGCCCACTACGGTGAGAACGCCGCGATTATCGGCCGCGTGCTGCCACTTGGATCGGACGCTCGACCCGCCGTGCGCGTACGTACCGGCTGGGGCTCGACCCGCATCCTCGACATGCTCGTAGGAGAGCAGCTGCCGAGAATTTGCTAACGACAAAGGCTCAGGGCTATTAAAGATATTCAGATTCCAAACATGCCCGGCACGCATGCCCAGTATCATGGGGTGCGTTTTACAACTCAAGCGGCAGGAGCACCCATGGCAGCAGCTTTTTCCCATGTGATCTTTGACCTGGACGGCACCATTCTCAACACGCTCGAGGACCTGGCGGCCGCCGGCAACCATACCTGCGAGGCGCACGGCTGGCCCACGTTTGCCGTTGACGAGTACCGCTACAAGGTGGGAAACGGCATGCTCAAGCTGGTTGAGCGCTTTATGCCCGCCGAGTACGCAGGCGACGGCCGCATGTTTGAGCAGACGCTTGCCGAGTTTAGGGCTTACTACGGCGAGCACAAGGAAGACCACACCGCTCCCTATGCCGGCACGATCGAGATGCTCGACCGCTTGCGCGCCGCGGGCGTTCAGCTTGCCGTGCTCACTAACAAGGACCACGTCTCGGCGGCTCCGCTTATCGAAAAGTATTTTGGTTCCGAGCGCTTTGCGCTGGTGCAGGGCCGTGTCGATGCGTTTCCGCCCAAGCCCGAAGCACCCGTCACGCTGCATGTGATGGAAGAGCTAGGCGCCGACCCGGCGACCACGCTCTACGTAGGCGATTCCAATGTCGATATCCTGACCGGCCACAACGCCGGCCTTAAGAGTGCGGGCGTCAGCTGGGGCTTCCGCGGCCGCGCAGAGCTGGAAGCCACCGGCGCCGACTACGTGGTGGACACCCAGGCAGAGCTCGCCGCACTGATCTTGGGCGAGTAACGAAGCTGGCGCGCTGCCAGGTCGCGGCGATGCTGCCGCGCGGAAAATGCGTCCCGTTTTGACACCTCAAACTGGGACGCATTTTCCGGTTGAGCCCCGTTGGGGAAACGACATCCCGTTTTGGAGCAATATTCCGGGTCGCACTTTCCGCAACCCACCCCATCCGGAAACTGCGACCCACTATTCGGCCAAAAACCGGGTCGCATTTTCCCGAGCATTCGATGCAACGCTGGCAAAAGGAGTGTCCCCAACTGCCGGCAGAAAAGGAACGTCCCCAAGTGCCGCCCCAATGACTACCATGGCAACGCCGCAGGTAGAGGACGGACAGCGAGCGGGCACCAGAGCGAACAAATTGGCATGAAAAGAGGACGGCATAGACCTTCTGGTCATGCCGTCCTCTTTGAATGACAAGTTGTCGCTCTGGTGCCCGCGCAGCGTCGAGCAGTTGCGGCGTTTGGTAAAACGCCGCAACAAACTAGCTCAGCATTGCATCCATCATCTCGGAGTTGACGGAGTCATCGGCAGACCACTCGCCGTCGTCGTTGCAGGTGTACTTGAAGATAACCGTGGTCT
>UQXP01000037.1 GCA_900545055.1 uncultured Collinsella sp. | reverse complement strand
CGACACGCATAAAAAGCCTCCCATTTCTCGTGTCCAAGAAATGGGAGGCAGTTCAGGCTTGGGATACCATGGTGGCACCCTAGCGAAAGGACGATGTATGGCACATGTCGATGACCAGCGTGTGGCGCGCGTGCTCGATGCGCTCGAGGCTCAGCACCCCGGCGCACAGCTGCTCGTAAACGACCCGTGGTCGATCTATTACCTGACCGGCTTTTATGCCGATATGTTCGAGCGTTTTTGCGGCGTGCTGCTCGCGCGCGGTGCCGAGCCGGTGATCCTAGTCAACGCCCTGCACCAGCTACCAGAGTACGACAATGCCCGCGTCGCCTATCACACTGACACCGACGTCGTGGCCGACGCCATCGCTCGCGAGGTCGATCCGACCAAACCGCTCGGCATCGACACCGTCATGCGCTCCGGCTTTTTGATGCCCCTCATGGAGCGTCACGCCGCGAGCGAGTTCTTCCTAGGCGACTTTGCCGTCACCGCCGCACGCACCCACAAGGATGCCGCCGAGCAGGAGCTTATGCGCGTTTCCTCGGCAGCCAACGACGCCGTGATGGCCGACGCCATCAAGCTCGTCCACGAAGGTGTGACGGAGCGCGAAATTGCCGATCAGATGCTCGGTCTGTACCGCAAGCACGGCTGCGAGGGCTTTAGCTTTCCGCCCATCGTGAGCTTTGGCGCCAACGCCGGCGACCCGCACCACGAGCCCGACGATACGGTACTCAAGCGCGGCGACGTAGTGCTGTTCGACATTGGCGGACGCCATCGCAACTACTGCTCGGACATGACACGCACGTTCTTTTGGGGCGAGCCGGACGAGGAGACGGCGCGCATCTACGACATCGTGCGCCGCGCCAACGAGGCCGCCGAGGCGCTCATCGCACCGGGCGTGCGCATGTGTGACCTGGACCGCGCCGCACGCGACGTGATTGAGGATGCGGGCTATGGGCAGTACTTTACGCATCGCCTGGGACACTCGATCGGCTTGCAGGACCACGAGCCGGGCGACGTTTCACTCGTCAACGAGCAGGTCGTAGAGCCGGGCATGACCTTCTCCATCGAGCCGGGCATTTACCTCCCCGGCCGCACCGGCGTCCGCATTGAGGATCTTGCCCTGGTCACCGAATCCGGAGTCGAGATCCTCAACAACTACCCCCACGACCCAGCCCGCCTAGACTAACCTCATCCCCAAGCCCCAAACTAAGTTGCGGTGGAATAGTTCCTGGATGGGCTGCTAGAACCCAAAAACAGGAACTATTTCACCGCAACTGATGAGGGGATAGGTTAGCGCAGCAGGCCGGCTACTTCGCCGGCTAGGGTTATGGTGCCGGCTGCTACGAAGGGCTCGTTGGCGGCTTCGAAGGCGGCGAGGGCCTCGGATACGCTCGGGTACACGCCCGCGAGTTTGTCCGCGTCCACTAGAGCAGCAAGTTCCTCTGCCGGCAGGGCACGGTCGGAATCGGTCTGGGTCACGACTACGCGCGGGAACGCCGGGACCAACACGTCGACGATACCTGCCACGTCCTTGTCAGCCAGCGCGGCACACAACAGCGTGGGGCGGTTCTCAACGCACGGATCGATCTCGTCCAGCGCGCTCACAAAGTTTTCACAGCTCTGAGGGTTATGGCAGGCATCGATCAGCTTGAGCGGATCAGTTCCCAGAACATCAAATCGGCCCGGCGTGGGGCAACCCATAAGCGAAGCATCGAGCGCATCGTGGTCCAGCTCGCGGCCCAGATACCCCTCGCACAGCATAATCGCGCACGCAGCATTCTGCGGCTGATACGCCGGCTTGACCATGCTCGATGTGTAAATCGCACGCGATGTGGTACAGCTAAACTCCACCGTATCGCCCACATGCGCCGGCACCTTGGTCGTGACATGATTCACCACGAGCGGAACAACGCCGCACTCGCGACAACGCGCATCCATCACGCGCTGAACACTCGCCTCGTGCGTACCCTCGCCCAAAACAACCAAGCGCCCAGGCTTAATAACCGCAGCCTTCTCCCCCGCAATGGCCTCGAGCGTGTCGCCAAGGACCTTCATATGGTCGAGCCCAATGCCCGTAATGGCGACGGCCACAGGATCGGTCGCACTCGTTGCATCCCAACGTCCGCCCATGCCAACCTCGAGCACAGCAACGTCCACGCAAGCCTCGGCAAACATGGTCAGTCCAGCCACGGACAAAAGATCGAAGGGCGTAATAGCACGGAGCTCCTCGCCTGCCGCCTCACGACGCGCGTTGAGACGACGACCCGCCTCATACGCCGCGGAGACACCGTGGGCAAAAACCTCGTCCGAGACGACCTTGCCGTCAATCTCCATGCGCTCGGGATAACGCACCAGATGAGGCGACGTAAAGAGCGCCGTCTTAAGGCCCTCACCACGCAAAATGGCAGCCGAGAACCGCGTCGTCGAGGTCTTTCCATTAGTTCCGGCGATCTGGACGCAATCATAAAACTCGTCAGGACGACCAAGCTCATCGAGCATCTCGACAACAGTCTCGAGCAACGGCGTAGAATAACGCGCAATCTTGCCCGTATCGGCCGCAAGCGCAACAGCCTCATCAAAAGAAAGCTCCGGAACCTCAAACGGCACCGAATATAACCCAGAACGCTTCGCCATAACCAAAGTCCCCTCAACATAAAAAGAGGCCCGTAATCAACAACGAGCCCCTCCCATTCAAAATATCAGCCAAACACCGCTTTGCAGCGAGATCAAGGCCACAACCCAGTGGCCCTACCGGGCAGGCAGCGGACGCCCCCGTAACCGCTGTGGGAGCGGTTTGGGGCTTTGCTCGCCGCAAGTTCCGCACGCAAAGGACAGCACTTAATGTGCTGTCCGTCTTGCGCAGGACTGTCCGCAGTAGCGAGCAATGCCCCAAACCGCGTCCCCCAGTAACGCCTACGAGAAGTCAGCAACCTGAGCAGTCAGCGCCGCCAGGATCTCCTTGAGCTCAGCTGCACGGTCCCTCTTCTTCTGGACCACCGCAGGCGCGGCCTTAGCCACAAAGCCCTCGTTGGCGAGCGTCTTCTCACAGCCGGTGAGCTCCTTCTGGGCCGCGGCGATCTCCTTCTCCAGACGTGCCTTCTCGGCCGAAAGGTCAACCTTGCCCTCGAGCACCACAAAGACCTCGACGCCGCTATCGACCACGGCAATGCTCGCAGCCGGCTTCTCAACGTCGGTGCCCATAACCAGCGAAGACGTGTTGGCCAGCGGCTCGATGGTCGAGCGCAGGCTCTCGAGCTTCTCGATGTCCTCGGCACCGGCACGCACGACCACGTCGAGCTCGGCCTTGGGGCTCAAGCGGTAACGCGAACGGGTGGCGCGGGCGGCAGACACGACGGTACGGCACAGCTCAAACGCGCGCTCGGCGTCCTCGTCAACATATTTGGCGTAGTCGGCGGGCTCGGGCCACTTGGCGATCATGAGCGCCTCGGCGCGGTTCACGTTGCCCTCGGCATCCAGGTCGAGCACGCTCGCCGGCATGTTGTCCCAGATCTCCTCGGTGACAAACGGCATGAGCGGGTGCATCAGGCGAATGGAGGTGTCGAGCACAAAGATCAGGTTGCGCTGGGCCTGCAGACGGCCCTCGCCCTTCAGGCGGGCCTTGGTGACTTCGACGTACCAGTCGCAGACCTCGTTCCAGAAGAACTGCTGCACGCCGCGGGCCATGTCGCCAAAGGTGTAGTTCTCGATACCCTCGGTGACCATCTTGACGGCCTTGGCCAGGCGGCTGAACATCCAGGCGTCGGCCGGCGTCTCAACGACGGGCTCGCCGGGCGTGTAGCCCTCCATGTTCATGAGCAGGAAGCGACTGGCGTTCCAGATCTTGGTGACGAACGACTTGGCCTGGTCGGTACGCGGGCTGTCGATAAGCTTCTTGGTCTTCTTGTCGATGTTCGCGTCGAACTTAACGTCCTGGTTGTTGGTGCACAGCGTCAGCAGGTTGTAGCGCATGGCATCGGCGCCGTACATGCCAATGAGGTCCATGGGATCAACGCCGTTGCCCTTGGACTTGGACATGCGGCTGCCGTCCTTGGCAAGAATCGTCGGGTAGATGACGACGTCCTTAAACGGTACCTCGTCCAGGAAGTACAGCGAGCTCATGACCATGCGGGCGACCCACAGCGCGATGATGTCACGCGCGGTGACGAGCGCGGTCGTGGGGTGATGGCCCACGAGCAGCTCCGGCTTTTGCGGCCAGCCCTGCGTGGCAAAGGTCCACAGCTGCGAGCTGAACCAGGTGTCCAGCACATTCTCGTCCTGATGCACGTGATGGCCGCCGCACTTGGGGCACACGTCGGTGTCCTCGGTAAGGGCGTCCTCCCAGCCGCAGTCCTCGCAGTAGAACACGGGGATGCGGTGGCCCCACCACAGCTGGCGCGAAATGCACCAGTCCTTGAGGTTCTCCATCCAGGTGGTGTAGGTCTGCGTCCAGCGCGCGGGGTGGAAGGTGACCTTGCCGGAGTTGACGGCGTCAAGCGCCGGCCCCTTGAGCTTGTCGACTGCCACGAACCACTGCTCGGACAGCCACGGCTCCAGCGCGGAGTCGCAACGGTAGCAGTGCATGACGGAGTGGTCGTGGTCCTCGACATGATCGAGCAGGTCGTGCTCCTCAAACCACTTGATGACGGCCTCGCGGCACTCGTCGCGGTTCATGCCGGTAAACTCGCCGTAACCCTCGACGACCACCGCATGCTCGTCAAAGATGTTGATCTGCGGCAGGTCGTGGGCCTGACCCATGGCGTAATCGTTGGGGTCGTGGGCCGGGGTGACCTTGACAAAGCCAGAGCCAAAGTTGGCGTCGACATGCCAGTCCTCAAAGATGGGGATCTCACGGTCGACGATGGGGAGCTTGACGGTCTTGCCCACAAAAGCGGCCTTTTCGGGGTCCTTCGGGGAGACGGCCACGCCCGTGTCGCCGAGCATGGTCTCGGGGCGCGTGGTAGCGACGACGATGTAGTCCTGGCCGTTGACCGGCTCAGTCAGCGGGTAGCGCAGGTGCCACAGGTGGCCCTTCTCGTCCTTGTACTCGGCCTCGTCGTCCGAGATGGCGGTGGTGCAGTTGGGGCACCAGTTGACGATGCGCTTGCCGCGGTAGATCAGACCGTCGTGGTACCAGTCGCAGAAGACCTTGCGCACGGCCTGGGCATAGTCCTCGTCCATGGTGAAGCGCTCGTTGTCGAAGTCGACGGAACAGCCCATGCGCTTGATCTGCTCGACGATGATACCGCCGTACTCGTGGGTCCAGTCCCAGCAGGCGTCGACAAACTTGTCACGACCGATCTCCAGGCGGCTAATGCCCTCGCTCTTGAGCTTCTTGTCGACCTTGGTCTGCGTGGCGATACCGGCGTGGTCGGTGCCCAGCACCCAGCGCGTGGACTTGCCGCGCATGCGGGCCATACGGATGATGGCGTCCTGGATGGAGTCATCGGTGGCGTGGCCCATATGGAGCTTGCCGGTCACGTTGGGAGGCGGAATGGTGACGGTGCAGTCGCCCACGCCCTCGCGGCGCTTATAGTAGCCGCCGTCGAGCCACTTCTGCAGGATCGCCGGCTCGTTGGTCGACGGATCGTAGTTCTTGGGCATTTCTTCCATATATCTCTCCCTGTCCCGCCGGCGTGTCCGCCTGCTTGGTTTTCGCTCGGTCAGGTCCTGGCTCGCACGAAGAGCACATTTGGTGCTCTTCGGCTCGTGCGGAATCTACGAAAACCAAGCAGGCGGACACGCCTTAGGTATCGATTACTTCAGTCTGATAGGACTTCGCTGAGACTTTAAACAAACACACAGAATAACACAGGTAGTTGGGGTTATTGCGTATCTATAAAATAGCCTCCGACCGCGGGTGGTCGGAGGCTATTTGCAAACACGTTTATGACTGGTTTAACCGTAGATGCGCTGGGGCTGTTCTTCGCCCTTTACGGCGGCTTCGGTTACGACGACCTTGGCTACGCCTTCCTCGCTGGGGAGGTCGAACATCGTCTGCTGCAGAACGTCCTCGCAGATGGCGCGCAGGCCGCGGGCGCCGGTCTTGCGGGCGAGCGCCATGCGGGCAATCTCATGCAGGGCCGCGTCCTCAAACTCAAGCTCGACGTCCTCGAGCTGGAACATCTTGCGGTACTGGCGTACCACGGCGTTCTTGGGCTCGGTCAGAATCGACACCAGGTCGTCCTCGTCGAGCGCCTGCGTCTGGGTGACGACGGGCGTACGACCCACGAACTCGGGGATCATGCCAAAGGCGTTAAGGTCCTGCGGGAGCACCTGGCGCAGCAGGTCGTTCTCGTCGACCGAGGTGGGGCCGGCGATCTCGGAGTTAAAGCCCACGCCCTTGTTGCCCACGCGATCGGCGATGATCTTATCCAGACCCACAAAGGCACCGCCGCAGATGAACAGGATGTTCGTCGTGTCGATCTGCAGCAGCTCCTGCTGGGGATGCTTGCGGCCGCCGGTGGGCGGAACGCTGGCCACGGTGCCCTCAAGAATCTTAAGCAGTGCCTGCTGAACGCCCTCGCCCGAAACGTCGCGGGTGATGGAGAGGTTCTCGGCCTTGCGGGCGATCTTGTCGATCTCGTCCACGTAGATAATGCCAACCTGCGCGCGCTCAATGTCGCCATCGGCAGCGTTGATGAGCTTGAGCAGGATGTTCTCAACGTCCTCGCCAACGTAGCCAGCCTCGGTGAGCGCAGTGGCATCGGCAATGGCAAACGGAACCTCGAGGATGCGTGCGAGCGTCTGGGCCAGCAGCGTCTTACCGGTACCGGTGGGGCCGAGCAGCAAGATGTTGGACTTGGCGAGCTCCACCTCGTCCATATCGTCGTCAAACTGGCCGCCCATGCCCGAGGCCTCGTCAAAGGCGGACACCGCGGCACCGCCCTCGATTACGCGACGGTAGTGGTTGTACACGGCCACCGACATGGCGCGCTTGGCGTCCTCCTGGCCCATAACATAGGCCGAAAGCTCGTCATAGATCTCGTGCGGCGTCGGCACGCGCGTGATGACCTGACGGTCGTCCTCGAGCTCAAAGCCCTCGGCCTCGGGGTCAACGGCGGGCTGGGACGCAGCCTGGCCGTGGTCGTTGAGGAAACCCGGCAGATTGCCGTTGCGGGCAGCGTCCATAAAGTCCGAAGCCAGCGACTCCTCAAGGATCTCGGAGCAGGCGGCAACGCACTCGTCACAGATAAAGATGTTGGTCGGACCCTTAACAAGGCGGCGAACCTGTCCCTGCTCTTTTCCGCAGAAGGAGCAGCGGATGGGGTTGCCGTTCTCGTCAAAGTTGTCCTGCATGTTACCTGCCATCCTAGGCATCCTTCGCGGCAAGATCGCGCGAGGTGACGATACGGTCGATCAGACCGTAGTCGAGGGCCTCGGCAGCGGTCAGGTAGTTGTCGCGCTCGGTATCGGCCTGGACCTTCTCGATCGGCTGGCCCGAGGCATCGGACAGGATCTGGTTGAGCTCACGGCGAGTCTTCTTGATCTCCTCGGCCACGATCTCGATCTCGGTCTGCTGGCCCTGAGCACCCCCGCTGGGCTGGTGAATCATGACCTTGGAGTGCGGCAGGCAGAAGCGCTTGCCCTTGGCGCCGGCCGAAAGCAGCACGGCGGCCATAGACGCGGCCATACCGACACAAATGGTGGAGACCTGCGGCTTAATGAAGTTCATGGTGTCCAGAATCGCTAGGCCGGAGTAGACCTCGCCACCGGGCGAATTGATGTAGAGCGAGATATCCTTCTCGGCATCCTGGCTCTCAAGATGCAGCAGCTGGGCAACGACCAGGTTGGCGCTGACGGAGTTGATCTCCTCGCCCAAGAAGATGATGCGGTCGTTGAGCAGGCGCGAATAGATATCGTAGCTGCGCTCGCCGCGCGGCGTCTGCTCGATAACGTATGGCACGAGGGCGGAATCGAACTTAGCGATCATACGCATCTCCATTTCTCTTACGGACCAATAATGGTTCTAGACAAACGTACGGTGCCCGCATGCTATGCATTGGCTGGCACCGTACGAAGCAACCGGATAACCGGTTTATAACTTTACCCCATCACGGGCACATGCAAGCGCTCGCGAGCAAGGTGGCGAGAATTACTCGGCGTCCTTGGCGGTCTCGTCGACCTCGGTCACCTTGGCGTTCTCGACCAGGTGGTCGACGGCCTTGGAGCGACGGATGGACTCGCGGACAGCAGGCATACGGCCATCGGCGATGAACTCGGCCTTGGAAGCCTCGACGTCCTTGACGCCAGCCTTCTCGAACTCGGCGTTGACGTCGTCCTCGGTGACCTCGATCTTGAGCTCACGGGCAAGGGCGTCGAGCGCCAGGGACTCGCGGGCAACGTCGTTGGCCTGCTTGTGCAGGTCGCCGACGAACTGCTCCATGGTCAGGCCAGAAGCGGGCAGCCAGGTGTCGAGGGTCATGCCGCGGGCAGCGAGGTTGGACAGGAAGTTCTGGCCAAGCTCCTCAAAGACGGACTGCTCGTAGTCGGCGTCCATCTCGTCGAGCTGCAGGCGCTCGGCAAGAGCGGCGACGCAACGGTTCTCCTTCTCGGCCGGGAGGCGGGAAGCCTTGTCCTGCTCGATCTCGAGCTTGATGGCGTCGCGCATAGCGTCGATGCTGTCGAAGCCAAAGTCGGACTTGACGAGCTCGTCGGTGAGCTCGGGGGTGTTGCGGACCTTGATGCCCTTGACGGTGACCTCGACGGTGTGGGTCTCGGCCTCCTCGCCCTCCTCGACCTCGTCGGTCCAGGTGACGGTCTTGACGTCGTCAACGTTAGCGCCGATCAGGGCCTCGTTGAACTCCTTGGGGTTGCTGTCGCTACCGGCGATGAGCATACGGCCCTCGGCGGCAAAGTTGTCGGCGTTCTCGACGGCCTTGAGGTCGACGGTGACGTAATCCTCGGCCTCGACGGCGCGACCCTCGATGTCCTCGAAGGTGGCACGGTAGTTGAGGAGCATCTCGACCTGGTTGTTGATCTCGGACTCAGTGACCTCCGCGGGAGGCATCTCGATCTCGACGGCGTCGAAGGAGGAGAGCTCAGCGGCGGGACGCAGGGAGAACTCGACGGTGTAGGTGTAGTCCTCGTGATCCTTGGCGAGGTCGAGCTCCTTGTAGTCACCGTTCTTGGTGGGGACGATGTCCAGCTCGTTGAGGACGGCGGGCTCGTTGGCGGCGATCAGGTCGTTGGTGGCCTGAGCGAGGGTAGCCTCGGCGCCAAGAGCAGAGTCGATGACCGGACGGGGGGCCTTACCGGCGCGGAAGCCCGGGAAGCGGTACTTCTTGGCGGTGTCCTTGTAGGCCTTCTTGATCGCGGCGTCGACGTCGGCGGCCGGGATGGTGACCGTAGCGGTGAGCTTGGCGTCCTTGACGTCAGAAGCGGTGATGTTCAACACGTTCCTCCTCATACTGCCCAGCTTATCTGAGGTGCTGGTACCTTTATGCAACAAAGAGTCGCGACGGCCGAGACCGACGCTGGTGCGTTGGTGCGGGCGAAAGGACTCGAACCTTCACGGGAATCCCACCAGAACCTAAATCTGGCGCGTCTACCAATTCCGCCACGCCCGCATGAACGCACAGACTAGGAATGATAGCAGATACGAACGGCAAGCGCACGCACACCTTTTACAGGCTCACGACCTCACCACGAGTGCTCATCGGAAGAAAGGGTAGTCAATTTGGGACGGGGCTATTTTAGCTACCCCGGCTGATAGCACGAATGATTGGCCGATTAACGGACGGGGTAGCTAAAATAGCCCCGTCCCAAATTGACTACCCCGGAAAGCGTGTCCCGATTTGAGCGCATATATCCGGGTCGCGCTTTCCGCCAAGGGCTTCAAAAGGAAACTGCATCCCAGATTTCGGCTGAAAAGTGGGATGCAGTTTCCGAACGAAGTCAGGTAAGTGGCAGCAGCGCCGCCTCGTCTACTCCCCCAGCAGTGCTTTCTCCGGCGTGATCGGCAGCGAGCGAACCTGATGGCCGGTAGCGTGTGCGACGGCCGATGCCACGGCGGCGAGCGGCGTGTTGATGACGACCTCGCCGATCGACTTGGCGCCAAACGGACCCGTCGGCTCGTAGCTCGGCTCAAAGGCCACGCGAATGCTGCCGATATCCAGGCGCGTGGGCAGCTTGTAGCTCATAAAGTTGCCGGTGCGCAGGCGTCCGCGATCGTCATGCTCGACAATCTCGTAGAGCGCGTGGCCGATGCCCTGGGCAATGCCGCCCTCGGCCTGAACGCGCGCGAGCGCCTCGTTGATCACGGTGCCACAGTCGACGGCAGCCGCGTAGTCCACAACAGTCACCTTGCCGGTGGCCTTGTCGACCTCGACCTCGGCAATGCCGGCCATAAACGGCGGGGGCGAAACGGGCAGGCAGGCAGAGGCGTGCGAGGTGAGCGCGTCGCCGCCCGCGATGTTCTTGACGCACAGGTTGGCAAAGTCGCGCAGCGTAAGGTAACGGTTCTGCTCGCGCGCGGCACGCTCGTCGGACAGGCGCACGTACTGGCCATCAAAGACCACGTCGGCGGCGTCCACATCCCACATCTGGGCAGCCTTGGCGCAAATCTTCTCGCGCAGCTCGGTCGCGGCGTTCTTGGCGGCAAGGCCCGTCACGTAGGTACCGGAGCTCGCGTACGAGCCGGCGTCGAACGGCGACACGTCGGTGTCTACGCCGCGTACCACGATCAGCGAGCTCTCCACGCCCAGCTCCTCGGCGGCAATCTGCGCCAGGATCGTGTCGACGCCCATGCCGTTATCGGTGGCGCCGGTGCCGATGGTAATGAAGCCGTCCTCTTCCAGGCGCATGTCGATGCCGGCGATGTCCACGTTGGAGATGCCCGAGCCTTGCATGGTAAGCGCGCAGCCCAGGGCGCGCACGCGGTCGCCCAGGTCCACGGCCAGCGGCTTGTCGCGCCAGCCGATCATGTCCATCGCGCGTAGCAGACAGCGGTCGAGCGCGCAGGCGTTGAGCTTCTCGTTGTAGTACTGCGGCATGACCTCGCCCTCGCGCACAATGTTCTTAAGGCGCAGGTCGGCGGGGTCCATGTGCAGCATGTCGGCGAGCTCGTTGACGGCGCTCTCCACGGCAAACTGACCCTGGGTGGCACCGTAGCCGCGATACGCGCCGCCGCGGTTGGTGTTGGTGTAGACGGCGTCCCACCTAAAGCGGCTCGCCTTCACATGGTTGTAGATCGGCAGGCTCTTGTGTCCCGAGAGGCCGATCGTCGTGGTGGCATGTTCGCCGTACGCGCCGGCATTGGACAACGTGTGCAGGTCGATAGCCGTGATGGTGCCGTCGTTCATGGCGCCCAGCTTGACGGTCATCTGCATCTGGTGACGCGAGTTGCCCGCGGTGATGGTCTCCTCGCGGGTGTAGCAGCAATAGCTCGGACGGCCGGTCTGCTGGGTCACGAACGCCACGAAGATCTCGCAGCAGCCCGTCTGCTTGGAGCCAAAGCCGCCGCCGATGCGCGGCTTAATGACCTGCACCTGCGACTGCGGAATGTCGAGCGACTGCGCGACCATGCGGCGCACGTGGAAGGGCACCTGCGTAGAGGTGGTCACCGAGATGCGGCCAAACGCGTCGGTCGTCGCGAAGGCACGGAAGGTCTCCATGGGCGCGGTCTGGGTGGCCTGACTGGTGTAAGTGCGCTCAAAGACGATGTCGCTCTGGGCGAAGGCCTCGTCCAGATCGCCATAATCGCTGGTACCGCTACACACCAGGTTGCGCGGGACATCGCCGCCCTGCGGGAACATAAAGGTCACGTCGCCCTCGGGGTGGACCACGATGTCGTTATCGAGTGCCTGGGTAAAGTCGAGCAGCGGCTCGAGCACCTCGTAGTCGACTTTGATGAGCTTGAGCGCCTTATCGGCGGCCTCCTCGGTCTCGGCGGCGACAATCGCCACCTCCTCGTTTTGATAGCGCACGAGGTTCTCGAGGATCAGGCGGTCGTAGGGACTCGGCTGCGGATAGCTCTGACCGGCAATGGTAAAGCGGCGTTTGGGCACGTCCTCGTAGGTGTAGACGCCCACGACACCGGGCACCTTAAGGGCGCGAGACGTGTCGATGGAGCGAATCTTGGCACGGGCATAGGGGCTGCGCTTGAGTTTAACGATGAGCGCGCCGGCGGGCACCATATCGCCCGTGTAGACGGGACGGCCCTCGAGCAAGGCCTTCGAATCCTTCTTGGGCTGCTTGTGGGTGATCTGCTTGTAGGTGACGCCGTCGCAGCTGGTGTCGTTGACCGGCAGCTCGGGCAACTCAAAGCCCACCTGCACGCCGGATTCGTTAAGGAAGCGGACGATGGCGCGCAGCTGGCTCTCGTAGCCGCTGCAACGGCAGAGGTTGCCGGCGAGCTGGCGCGAGAGCTCCTCGCGCGTGGCGACGAGGCTCGGGTCCTCCTTGGCGGCGCGGGCGAGCGCCAGCACGTTCATGATGAGGCCGGGGGCGCAAAAACCGCACTGCTCGGCACCTTCGGCAGCCATAGCGCGGGCAAGCGCCTCGGACTCGGCCTTAAGGCCCTCAAGCGTGGTGATGGAGCGGCCCTCAACGCGCGCGGCGGGAACCGAGCAGCTCAGCACCGGGTCGCCGTCGAGCCACACCGTGCACAGGCCGCAGTTGGTGGTTTCGCAGGCACAGCGCACCGACGCGCAACCCTGCTCGCGCAGCAACGCAAAGAGCATGGTGTCGGGGGCAATCTGAACCTTGACCTTGCGGCCGTTGAGCGTAAAGGAAAGATCGATGAGTTTGGCAGCCATTAGCGCACCTCGCTAGAATCGACGCCGGGCACGCGGCGGCAGGAATACTCGTCCGTGGCGAACTTAGGAATCTGCACGCCCTCGAGCTCGCGGGCAAGCGCGGCCGAAAGCTCGATGCCGGCGGCGCGGCGCACGGCTTGCACGGCAAGCGGCGCCGAGATGCGGCGGCGGTACTCGGCCGAGCCCCACAGGTTGGTGCCGTAGCTCAGGGCACGCACGGATGCTGCCAGGGCGCGAAGCTCGTCCTCGGAAGGCTGCTCGTTCACCAGGCCGCATGTCTCGCCTTGCAGCAGGGTCGCGCGCAGCGGGCGGGCGCCCACGGTGACATGCCAGCTGTTGTCCCACCAGGCAGCGGTGACGTTTAAGGAGGGGAAGTCGGTCGCGGCCTTGCGCACGGCCTCGTAGCTCGCACGGTAATCGTGCTTGACGACTACGACGTGCTCGATCACGTCGCGCACGTAGCCCATGTCCACGAACTCGGCGAGCGGCACGCGGCCGGCACCCGTCAGCTCAACATACGAATCGAGCGCCAGGAACGCAGAGAGCACGTCCGAGAAACCGAAGCGCCCGTAGATGCTGCCGCCCACCGTAGCGGTGTTGCGCAGCTGCACGCCCACGATGTCGTGGACGGCAAACTCAAAGACATTGTTGACAAGCGCGTTGAGCCCGGCATGACGCTCGAGCTGGCGCAGGGTGCACATGGCACCGATGCGAAACTCGGTCTCGGTCTCCTCGATCTGATCGAGCCCGCAGGCCGAAAGGTCAATCGCCGTCGCCACACGACGCGAACCCAGGCGCATCCAGATGCCGCCACCCACAATCTTGTTGTTGCGGTTTTTCTGCAAGAGCTCATAGGCTTCGGCCGCGTTTCCAACACGGACGTAGGTACCGAACTTGAGCACGTTCTCCCCCATCTCTTCACTTGTCCAGTACCTCTAAGTGTACCAAACGAGAGCGCACGACCCTCACCGCCATAGAAAAAGGCTCCCAGCCGGAATGACTGGGAGCCTTATAACATGCTATGTCAAGCGAAGATTTAGCAGACGCCCTGGGCGAGCATGGCGTCGGCGACCTTCAGGAAGCCGGCGATGTTGGCGCCCATGACAAAGTTGCCCTCCGAGCCGTACTCCTTGGCGGTGTCGTCCACGTTGTGGAACATGCCGCGCATGAGCTGCTCGAGCTTGCCGTCGACCTCTTCGAAGGTCCAGGACAGATGCTCGGCGTTCTGGCTCATCTCGAGACCGGACACGAGCACGCCACCGGCGTTGGCAGCCTTACCGGGCATAAAGGCGACGCCGTTCTCCTGGAAGTAAGTCGTGGCCTCGATGGTCGTGGGCATGTTAGCGCCCTCGCCGACCACCTTGCAGCCGTTGGCGACGAGCGCCTGGGCATCCTCGAGCAGCAGCGTGTTCTCGCGAGCGCAGGGCAGTGCGATGTCGCAGGCCAGCTGCCACACGCCGCGGCCATCGCCCTCGTGCCACACGGCGTTGGGCTTCTCGTCAACGTACATGGCGAGCGTGACGCCCTTGTCGTGGCCGGAGCGCTTCTTGTTGTAGACATGCTCGAGCACGGTGTAGTCGATGCCGTCGGGATCCTCGACCCAGCCGTGGGTGTCGGAGCAGGCCAGCACCTTGCCGCCGAGCTGGGCGACCTTCTGGACCGCGTAGATGGCGACGTTACCGGAACCGTGAACGACGACGTTCTTGCCCTCGAAGGAGTCGCCGCGGCTCTTAAGGTACTCGTCCACAAAGTAGGCCAGGCCGTAGCCGGTGGCCTCGGTACGGGCGAGCGAGCCGCCAAAGGAGAGGCCCTTGCCGGTGAGGACGCCGGTCCACTCGTTGGTCAGGCGCTTGTACTGACCGAACAGGTAGGCAACCTCGCGGCCGCCAACGCCCAGGTCACCGGCGGGAACGTCGGTGTTGGGGCCAATGTGACGATAGAGCTCGGTCATGAAGGACTGGCAGAAGTGCATGATCTCGTTGTTGGACTTGCCCTTGGGGTCAAAGTCGGAGCCGCCCTTGCCGCCGCCCATGGGAAGGGTGGTCAGGCTGTTCTTGAGGATCTGCTCCAGGCCCAGGAACTTGAGCATGCCCAGGGTGACCGTCGGGTTAAAGCGCAAGCCGCCCTTGTAGGGTCCAATGGCAGAGTTGAACTCGACGCGGTAACCGCGGTTGACCTGAACCTTGCCCTGGTCGTCGACCCAGGGAACACGGAACATGACGATGCGCTCGGGCTCGACGAGGCGCTCAAGCAGAGCGGCCTCCTCGTACTCGGGGTGGGCGTCGAGCGCCGGCTGGATGGTGCCGAGGATCTCGGTCGCGGCCTGGATGAACTCAGGCTGCTCGGGATAGCGGGCCTTGAGCTCTTCGAGAACTTTCTGCGTGTAGCTCATGCTTCCTCCAATTGATGGAAAAGAAAAGTGTCGTTCGAGGCGCCCCATGCGCCGCGAGCTTTATCGAGTATGGATAATATCGCACTGTTGCGGCAAAGTTTCGCATAAGCCGACGGGCGGATGTTTCGTTTTGATTACGATGCAGGTAGAAGCGTTTTTGAGTGTCCGACGAACAAATCGCGTGTTTCGAAGCTGTTTCGTCCCCGTGGTCCAAACCACCACAAAGGTGCCTGTCCCCAATGTGGTGGTGTTGGTGGTTAGAGGACGAGCTGATGGTAGTCGGCGGGGGTTATGCGGCCTTCGGTGGCAGCACAGAAGGCGGCGAGCGCATCGCCCGAGAACGGCATGGCCCAGCACAGCCCACAGCCGGCGGTAATGGAGCCGGGCAAAGGCATAATGCGCCCGGGCACGCCGGACGCAAGACACAGCTGCTCGCATTCCATCACATCGAAGGTGCTATCGAACGACACGATAATCTTGCGTTCGTGGTCGAGGGCATCACCGGACGGGCCTTCGCGGTGTGCCTCACGATACGCCGCGGCGGCCGCTTCCTCTTCCGCAGTATGCCCACAGCCACCGCAACCGCAGGTACAGGGCTCGGACCCATCGCAATTGCAGGGTTCCCCGGTATCGGGGCAGATATCGTGAGGCATGGCATCTCCCATCGTCTAGGCGAGCAGCTCGGCTGCCGCAAACTCCTCGAGTGTATTAACGTTTTCGAAGCAGAGCGTGGAGCCGGCAACCTCGACAATCTGGGGCTCATCCAGATAGCCGGCATGGACCTGGTCGATCAAACAGCGGATGCGTTGGCGGTCCTGGTCGAGCAACTCACGGGCAACCGGCGCGCAAGTCTGACGGCGCCACACGGCGCACAGCGGCTCAATCCCCCGCTCCTCGCGCGGGACGCACACATCGAGCGGGCCTTCCTTGACCCGATCCGAAAGCGCGCCAATCAATTCAGGTGAGACGAACGGCATATCGCAGGCGACGATCGCCGCAAGGGGCAACCGAGCGGCAGCCAGCGAGCTCGCGATGCCACGCATGGCACCCGCCGGCCCCTCAAGGTCCGACACTATTCGCGGCACCAGGCCGCCAAACGCGCGCTCCTCAAGATAGGCAAGCTCGCTGGGACGCGAGGTCGTCACGACCAATTCGCCGGCAACTTGCGCCAGCCGACCCAGTACGCGTTCGATGAGCGGCTCGCCGCAAAACAACATCCGCGCCTTATCGCAACCCATGCGCGACGACAGCCCGCCCGCTTGGACGACGCAAGAAAGATCGGCCCGTCTTACGGTAGTCATACGGCAAAACACCTCCATCGGCACGTTCAAAACCCAACGCACGGGATCAGTTACCGTAGACGGCATGACAGGCGACACGGCGGACCCGTACAAAAACAAAACAGCGCCTTTGCGGCACGCAGCAAGACCGCGAGCACAAAAGCGCTGGTAGCGTATGGCGGGAACGTATGTGAATCGAACACATCCAAGACGTTTTGCACGCCTCGCAACGGTTTTGAGGACCGCGGAGCCCACCGGAGCCCATCCGTTCCCAAGTGCGGCGGTATTTTACCAAACCGACAGGCCCCATCCCAAAAAGACAAGCAAGAAGTTGCGGTGGAATAGTTCCTGGTTTGGCGTTAGATGCCGAAAACAGGAACTATTTCACCGCAACTGAGGAGGCGGGAGCGGGTGACCGGCCTAGCGCAGGGACCTCAGGCCGCCGGCGTCCTTGTCGAGCACCGTAAAGCGTACGGCATCCAGGTGCTCCAAGATGCTGATGGCGCGTTTGCGCGACACACCCAGCGCCTCGCGCAGCACACTCGTGGTGGCAGCGCCACCGGCATCGGCGATA
>UQXP01000036.1 GCA_900545055.1 uncultured Collinsella sp. | reverse complement strand
ACCGGACCCCCGGCACGCCCCGCTACTGTAGCAACAACCAAGCAGCCCGTGCAATTCACTACGCTAAAGCATCGGGTTGGAAGACCTCGATGTTCCGACGGCGTTTACGTTGCTGTATTAAATCAATTTAGTACTCTCCAGCTTTTCGATGATCCAGTCGTTGGCTTTGATGACCGGGCGGCGGAAGACGACGCCCAGGGCCAGCGACGGAATCAGATAGCTCGCCAGAATACCCAGCTCAACCCAGTACTCCATATGGTAGGCACCGGCCATGGCGGCGTGCATGGCGTTGATGCCGTGGGTAAACGGCAGGAACGGGTAGATCGCCTGGAACACGGGGCCGGTCATCTCGATGGGGAACGTACCGCCCGAACCGCCGACCTGCATGACCAACAGCACGACAGCGAGCGCTTTGCCGATATCGCCAAACGAAACCGTAAGCGTGTAGACGATATTGGAGAACACGAGACTCGCGACCCAGCCGGCAAGCACAAACTGCAGGGGGTTGTCGCACTGGATGCCAAAGAACAGAATGTCGCCCGCACACACGAGCGTTGCCTGCAGCAGAGCCAGACCGCCAAAGAACAGGTAGCGACCCAAGTAGATCTCGTGCAGGCGCACGGGGATGAGCTCGTTGATAAGCTCATCGTCAACCGAAACCTTCATCATGGCCGCCAGTACGATCGAGCCGACCCATAGCGACAGAATCGTGTAGAACGGCGCCATGGCCGAACCGTAGTTGCGGATTGGATAGACCGGCTTACGGTCGAGTGCGACAGGGCCGGAAAGCGACACGGCGAGGCCCTCGGGGTCGCTGCCAATCATTGTCTTAATCATGGCCAGGTCACCCGAGATCAGAGCGCTATCAAGCTCGTCCTTAAAGGCACTGATCTTGTTCGACGCCTCGCCCAGCTGATCGGAAGCCTTGTTGACCAGCTTTGCAGCCTTGGAGAGACCCTTCGCGAGCGAACCAGAGGCGTCGGTCAGACCGCTCACGGCGCTATCCAAGTCACCCGAGATACCGTTCAGGGAATCCAGAACGCCCGAAATGGTCTTCTTGAGCTCCTTGGCCTTAACCGAGAACGTAGAATCGTAGTCGGACTTGGCTCCCGAGATACCCGCCTTGGCATCGGCGATGGCCTGGTCGACCTCGGCACGCGAGTTGTTGACCTCCGCCATGCTGTCCGAAAGGGACTTTGCGGTCGCCGTCAGGCCCTTCGCATTGTTGCGGTACTCCACGGCAATTCTGCCCAGCGACGTCGCAGCGGACTTGAGGCCGTCTTTGAGCTTGTCATCGCTCATCTGGTCGGCAAGGTTGCGGAGCCGATCGGCCATCGCATCGATATCGTCAGCACGCGTATTGAGCGCCGCTGCGGCTTCGTTGAGCTGAGACACCGTAAGGTCAACATGCTGATTCGCGGCATCGAATGCCTTCGCAAGCTCGGCGGACACGTTGTCGAACGAGCCCGCGCTTCCGTCAATCGCCGCGTCAACGGCATCGTTGGCGGCCTTGAGCGCTTCCTTGGAATCATTGATGCCGCTCTTGGCGTGCTCCATCAGCTGCTTCGTCGACTCATCAACGGTGCCCGTCTGCTTGAGCATGCCGCCCGCCGATGTCAGCGAATCGGACGTAGAGCTCAAAATGCCCGCGAGCGACGTCGCGCTCGCCTGAACGTCCTGCAGGTCCTCGACCGAATCGCCCAGCGTAGAGGACAGATTGGCGATAAAGTTGCTCACCTGGTCGGTGCTCATATAGTCGAGCAGGCTGGACACGGTCTTAAGGCCGATGGTCGTGATGGTCTTGGTAAAGGTCTCGTTGACCTGACTCTGGACGGCGCTCGAACCCTTTTCAGTCACGATCTGCGCGATGGCGTTGGCCTTCTGGTTCTCATAGAACTCGATATCGGCGTGCTTCACCTCAGTCGAGAAAAGCGTCATCATGTCGGCGCTAAACGTTTTAGGGATAACGACGGCAGCGTAGTACGCGCCCGACTTAACGCCCTCAATCGCCTTATCGCGGTCGTTGAGAACGACCCAGTCGAAGTTCTCGTTGCCGCGCAGAGTGGCGGTCACGTTTTCGCCCACGTTGACCTCGACGGGAATCAGATCACTCTCGTAGCCCTCATCGGTGTTGACCACTGCAATCTTAAGGTTGCCGGTATTGCCGTAGGGATCCCAGCTTCCGGCGATGTTAAACCACGCGTACAGGCACGGCACGATAATGAGGCCCATCACGACGACCATGCCGATCACGGAGCGAGACACGTTTTGGACATCGCGCTTAAACAGGTGCAGCATGTTTTTCATTTATGCCTCACCTCCTTTGGAGTGCTTGCCAAGCGGGGTGGTGTCCCCGTCGTTTCCGTTTACGTTGTCAACGCCGTCGGCATCTTGAGCCTTACGATGCGCACCGATATGCGGCAGACGGCTCGTGGGCTGTTCGCTGTCCTTGGTGCCCCGCTCGCTGGCGTTGAGACCAAACATGCGACGGGCGGCAGGGATGGCAGCCGTATGCTCGCGCATCTCGCGGCGAAGGTCCTCGTCCGAAAGCGCCGAGATACGCATCTGGGTATTGAGGCTCGCGCGGATGTACTCGATGTTGATGAGCCAGCCACAGATGGCGATAACCGAAATGATCCAGATAACGAGCAGGATAATCTTGCCGTTATTGTCGATATCGAGCACCGTCGAAAGCACAAAGAGCAGAACCTGCACGCCTACCACAGCGGCAAAACCGCCCTTGATGTAGTAGGGGTAGTGATGCTCAAACGCCACGGCATGATCGAGCAGCTCGCGACGGTACGAATCCGAATCGAGCATGACACGCATGGCCGTGCGCAGCGAATAGCGCTGGCGCGGCAGGTCGTTGGACTCGCAGATCATGAGGCCCGTCGTGGAAAGCTGCTTATCAAAGAGCAGATTGAGGTTGAGCAGCAACGGGCGCAGCTGCAGACCGATAAAGAGCGCCACGATCAGGAACACGCCCAGGATGCACAGGTTAAACAGGTAGTTGAACGAATACATGCCACCGACGGTCTCGCGCAGCAGGTTGATGCCATAGGTGAAGGGCAGCAGCGGGTGCAGCCACTGGAAGAAGCCGGGCATCATCTCGATGGGATACATACCCGACGAGCCGGGAATCTGCACAATGACGAGGATGACGCCAATTGCCTTACCGATATGCTTAAACGTGGTGGACAACGCATAGATGATGTTGACGTAGGTGAACGAGATAGCGATGCCGCCCAGCACAAAGAGCAGCGGATTGACGCACTGAACGCCAATGACCAGGTCGCCCACCGTAACGATAATGGCCTGGAACGCGCCCAGGATCACCAGCAGCAACCAGCGGCCAAAGTAGCCCTGACGCGCCGTAAAGCTACCGATGCCCTCGCGGTCGACCTCGAGTTTGTAGATAGCGATGAGCACATAGCCGCCTACCCACAGCGCCAGATTGGTGTAGAAGGGCGCGATGCCCGAGCCAAAGCTCTTGACCGGATAGATGGACTTGGACGTCAGCTCAACCGGAGATGCCATGAAATCTGCCACGTCATCGACGTCGACGTCCATGAGGTCGGCTAACTCGCCCATAGACTCAGAGGTCTGCAGCGCCGCAATGTCATTGGCGGCGGTCGCGAGCTTGTCCTGAACCTTGGCAAGGGAGGTGTCGGTTTGGGACAGCGTGGTCTTTGCCTGCTTGAGCGTGGCGTCGAGCTGCGCCAGCGTGCCGCGCGCGCTCGCTATCGTGGGGGTCATACCCGACACAATGCCGGTCAAATCGCCCGAAACGGCGGCAAAGGAGTCAAGCGCGCTCGAAGCCTTCGGCAGTGCGTTCTGCCCCAGATCGGTCTGAGCCTGACCGAGGTTAGCCGTACCGGTCTGAATTGCCGCGTTAAGCGCGTTGCTCGCGTTCGAGATTGCCGTAGCGTCGTTTGCCATGGCGCTCGACTGTGCAGAAAGGCCATCCTTAATGCTCTGCAGCTTCTGGTTTTGCTCGCGAAGCGAATTGATGGTCGACGCGATGAGCGCATCGGCGTTCTCCGATCCCGTCGACGTATCGTTAACGAGAATCTGCAGGCGCTCGATGACAGCGCTGTTGTGGTCAATCGTCGCCTGAAGGGATTCGAGCGAGTTGTCGATTCGGGTGGTCGTGGACGTAACCGTACCGGTAAGCCTGCCAATCGCGGCGTTCGCAGAAGCCGATGTCTTACTCAGCACGATGCTGCCCTCCGAAAGTGCCTTGGAGAGCGAGGTGATGGACTTGCCAGCCGTGGTGCGAGCTTCGCCCAGCAGATCATTACCCTGAGCGATTGCCTGCGTTAGCGAAGGCGCCTGTCCCTGCAGGCCCGCCAACGCAGCATCGGCCGAAGCAATCGAGCTGCTTGTCTTGTCGATGGCGGCGTTCATGTCGCCGATGGAATCACGTACTTCGCCCAGGGTATCAGACGCCTCGGACACCGAGCCCGCCAGCGAATCCTGGGTCTGGGTTGCCTTGTCTTTAAGGTCGATGCCAGCATCTTTGGCAATGCCCGCGACGGTCTCGCCCACCGTGGAGACAAATTCCGAGTTGATCTGCTCCTCGATGGTGTTGGCACCGGTATCGGTGACCTTGGGCGCAATGGCGCTCTTTTTCTCGTTGACGTAATAGGTGAGCTTCGGCTGATGGTAATTGCCGTCGAGCATCGAGACGAGATTGTCGGAGAAGTTCTTGGGAATCACGATGGCAGCATAGTATTCGCCACTTTCGACGCCCTCTTTGGCATCTGCCGCCGAGTCGACAAAGGTCCAGCCAAGCTGGTCGTTCTCCTTGAGCCGGTCGACCACCTTATCGCCTGCGTTAAGCTCGCCCACCAGGTCGTTCTGGGTGCCCTGATCGTTGTTGGCGATGGCTATTTTAATACCCTGGGTATTTCCGTACGGATCCCAGTTGGCCACGATGTTGTACCAGGCATACAGCGAGGGAATGACGCACACGCCCAGGGTAACCACCAGGGCGACGGGGTTCACGATCAATCGCTTGATGTCGCGTTTAAAGATTGCAAAGGAAACCTTTGCATCGGATAGTTTGCTGCCGAGACTCACGCTTGGACCATCCATCCTATCGTTTAGCCGAATCATGCTATTAACAACCATTGTACGGAGGCACTTTAGCGTCTCGCGGCACAACGGTGCTGAGTTTTGCGGGTAGCAATATACTACGAAGATGAGTTAACGTACAGTTGTACAGTATCTTAAATTCCCGCAGCTCACAAAACCACAACCCGCACAAATTAGCAACCCAACGGCCACGCCTAGCAATCCGACTAGTCATTGGGGACGTACTTAAATGACTAGTCGTTGGGGACGTTCTTGTTTGACTAGTCGTTTAAGAACGTCCCCAACGACTACTCCGTAGAACGTCCCTAATGACTACTCCGTAAAAAAGGAAACGAGAGTGGAAATTCTCCCACTTCAAGCCCGCATTCGAGCCAAAAGTGGGAGATTATCCACTCTCGTTCTAATTAGTTGTAGGTAACCCCAAACTACATCAGATTACAGATGGCTGCCGCGAAGGCTACGGGGTCCTCGGGGAGGATACCCTCGACGAGCAGGGCCTGGTCGTAGAGCAGGCCGGAGTACTGCTTAATCTTGTCGGCATCGCCCGCCTTCTGGGCAGCGACGAGCTTGGCGAAGACCGGGTGCTTAGCGTTGAGCTCGAGCACGCGCTGGCTCTTGGGCATACCGTCGGGCGCGCCCTCGGAACCCTTCTGAAGCACCTTCTCCATCTCGAGCGAAAGCGGACCCTCGGTGGTGATGCAGGCGGGAGCGTCAGTCAGGCGCGCGGAGACGGCAACCTTCTCGACCTTGTCGCCGAGCGCCTCCTTCATGGCGTTAAAGAGGTCCTCGTTCTCCTTGGTGGCGTCCTCGGCCTCCTTCTTCTCGTCATCGGTCGCCAAGTCAAGATCGCCGGTCGCGACGTTCTTGAGCTCCAGGTGACGATCCTCGACCTCAGGCTCGGCACCATCGGCAACTGCCTTCTCGGCAGCCTCGCGAGCAGCGTCATCCTCGTAGACCTTGGGCATATCGGCAGCCACGTACTCACGCATGGCCTGGAAGGTGAACTCATCCACGTCCTGCGTCAGCAGCAGTACATCGTAGCCGCGGTCGAGCACGCCCTTCACGACAGGCATCTTGGCCAAACGCTCGCGCGAATCGCCGGCGGCATAGTAGATTGCCTTCTGGCCCTCGGGCATGCCCTTGGCATACTCGGCAAGGGTGATCATCTTCTGCTCCTTGGCAGACCAGAACAGCAGCAGGTCGGCGAGCTCATCGGCCTTCATGCCATAGCTCGAGTAGATGCCGTACTTAAGACCGCGACCAAAGTTCTCAAAGAACTTCTCGTATGCCTCGCGGTCGTTGTCGCGCATGTCCTCGAGATCGGCGGTGATCTTCTTCTCGACACGCTTGGCAATGGCCTTGAGCTGACGATTCTGCTGCAGCGTCTCACGCGAAATATTGAGCGTCACGTCGGCAGAGTCCACGACACCGCGCACAAAGTTGTAGTAGTCGGGCAGCAGGTCGTCGCACTTCTCCATAATCAGCACGTTGGAGCTATAGAGCGCCAGGCCCTTCTCGTAGTCCTTGCTGTACAGATCGAACGGGGCGCGACCCGGCACAAACAGCAGTGCATCGTACTCAAGCGTGCCCTCGGCATGGAAGCTGATAGTGCGCGCGGGATCGTCAAAGTCGTGGAACGTGGACTTGTAGAACTCGTCGTAATCCTTCTGCTCAACGTCGGAGCTGCGCTTTTTCCAGATCGGCGTCATGGAGTTGATGGTCTCGAGCTCCTGATAGTCCTCGTACTCGGGCTTGTAGTCGTCGCCGGCGTCCTCGGGCTTGGGTTTCTGGCGGCTCTTGGTCACCATCATCTGAATCGGGTAGCGCACATAGTTGCTGTACTGCTGAATCAGGCTCTTGAGGCCCCACTCGGTCAGGAAGCGATCGTAGGTCTCGGCCTCGCCGTCGGCGTCGAGCTTCTCGTTCTCGCGCAGCGTCAGGATGACATCGGTACCGTGCTCGGCGCGCTCGCCGTCCTCGATGGTGTAGCCCTCAAGACCGTCGGATTCCCACACATGGGCGACATCCTCGCCATAGGCGCGGCTGACGACCTTCACATGACTGGCAACCATAAAAGCCGAGTAGAAGCCCACGCCAAACTGACCGATGATGTCGACATCCGAACCCTGCTGCTCGGCGTTTTCGGTCTTAAACTCCTCGGAGCCGGAATGGGCGATGGTGCCCAGATTGCGCTCGAGCTCCTCGGCGGTCATGCCAATGCCGTTATCCGAGATGGTAATGGTGCGGGCGTCTTTATCAAAGGAGACGCGAATGGCCAGGTCGCCCTGGTCGATCTTGACGCTCGGATCCTGCAGGCTCTTAAAGTTGAGCTTGTCGACGGCGTCGCTCGCGTTAGAGATAAGCTCGCGCAGGAAGATTTCCTTATTGGTATAGATGGAGTTGATCATGAGGTCGAGCAGTTTTTTGCTCTCGGTCTTAAATTGACGCATGTGCAGTCCTTTCGCGCTACCCCCGTCCGCAAAAACGGCCCGGTCGCCCGAGCCGCATCGCAGACCTGCTATGTTCAGACTTAGATTTTATAACCCATTAGCGCGCATATATACATACGGAATCGAAAAACTGTATGTCTAAGCGCTCCGATGCGCCAATTGCCAAGGAGTGTCCCCAACTGCCGGCAGAAAAGGAACGTCCCTATCTGCCACCCTCGACCCGCTTGGCCATCCAGGCGTGGGGCTGACCTTCATCCTCGTAATCTACCGGCGCGATCTGCGCGTAACCCGCCTTGGCATAGAGTGGCAGCACGTATTCCTGCGCATGCAGTTTTATGAGCTTGGCACCGGCATCGCGCGCGGCGGCATCACTGGCCTCGACGATCTTGCTCGCCAGACCGCGACGGCGCATGCTCGGCAGCACAGCCACGCGCCCCATAATATAGGTCTCCTCCGCCGCGACGCCTTCGTCCAAGTCACACGCCGGCGACACCGGAGCCTCTGCGTCAGCCGCGCGCTCAAGCTCTTCGGGAAACACGCGCGAGCAACCGGCAAGCTCGCCGTCTGCATAGAGCGTCACATGAATGCAGTTCGGATCCTCGTCGATAGCGTCGAACTCATTCTCGTAGCCCTGCTCGTCCATAAAAACGACGCGGCGCACCAGCGCCGCGTCATCAAAGCATCCCGTCTTAAGTTGGATATCCATGGCTGCCCCTTCATTCAATGCGAACGTTAGGGACAGATATTAGCGAAAATGAGCTCCGCGCACGCTAAACTTCGCGCGAGCCTTCGCCAGGCAGTCGTAATGACCCACGTTATGGGCATCGCTCGCGATGAAGCTGTACAGGTTCTGATCGAACAGGCGCTGTGCCGGCTTTTTCTCGCGACCAAAGCGACCGCCGGCAATAAAGTCCGCCGAAGCCTGCAGCTTGCAGCCCATATCGACCAGGCGCTCCGCCACGCTTACATCCTTTTGAACCGCACGATAGCGCTCAGGATGAGCGATAATCACCTGGTAACCACGGCACTGCAAATCGTAAATCGTGTTCTCGTACTCTCTAAACGCATACGCATCGGCATGCGTCGAAAGCTCAAGCAGGAACTCATTGGTTCCATCGAAATGCAAGTGCTCCGCGGCATCGATACCAAGCTCAACGAGCTTTCGATGGTTGACCTCGAAGCCCATCTGGAGCGGAAAACCGTCAGCGTTATCACGCAGCAGCTCAAAGGCATCCCACATCTTGTCGTAATCAAAATAGGGATCACGGCAGTGAGGAGTGCAAACGATTCTGGTTACACCGGCCCGCTTGGCAGCCTCGAGCATCACCAAGCTCTCATCGAGATCGGCGGCGCCGTCGTCTACACCCGGCAAGATATGGCAATGAATGTCACGCATAGGTCAGCCTTAATCAACTAAACGTTTGCTCGGTTGGTGAAGATGCCCTTTTTGGAAGTCCCCTGATCGTCGGAGCCCTTCTTCACCTTCTTACCGTCCTTGGTGTAGTAGGAGTAGTAGTACTCGCTGGTCTCGGTCTCGCAGTAGTTCATAACGGTACCGATGAGCTTGACCTTCTCGGACTTCTTAAGCTGACCGATGGCGTTGAGCGCCTCCTCGCGCTTGGTGAAATCCTCACGCACGACAAAAAGCGCACCGTCGGTCAGACTTGCGATCTCGGCAGCATCGATGAAGGTGCCGACCGGGGGAGCATCAAAGATGACGTACTGGAACTTGGCGGACAGTGCCTTTACCAGCTTGGCAAAGCGGTGAGAGACGATGATGTCGGCAGGATTGGGAATATGCGGCTCGGCATCGAGGAAGTAGAAGTTCTTCTGACCCGTCTCGACAATTGCCTGGTCAATGGAGATCTGCTCGGAAAGGACCGCATAGAGTCCGCCGCGGGAGCGGACGCCGAGCATATCGGCAAGGGACCTGCGACGCATATCAGCCTCGACCAGCAGGACGCTCTTGCCGCTGGTGGCGATAGCCTGGGCAAGGTTGATGGAAACCGTAGACTTGCCCTCGTTGGGAATCGAGGACGTAACGGTGATGGTGCGAATGGGGTCGTCCACGCTCGCAAAGCGAATGTTGGCCAGAAGGGTCTTGGCGGCATTCTGTACAACGAGCTTATCGGTGTTCTTTGCCTTAGCCATGCCTATTTACCACCTTTCATAGCCGGAATTCGGCCAACAACGGGAATACCCAGGAGCTCTTCTGCCTCTTCTGCACCGCGGATGCGGGTGTTGAGCATGTCTGCCAAAACGACATAGGCAACTGCGATAAAGATGCCCGCGAGGAACGCGACAGCAACGTACAGCATACGCTTGGGACCGCTGGGGGCTTCGGGGGTCTTAGCCTCGTCGATAACGTTGATGCTCTGGGCAGCGCCGACGTTCTGAGCGACCGTACTCACCGAGCTGGCCATGGCCTTTGCGACCTTAGCCGTCTCTTTGGCATCGGTGCCGGTAACCGAAAGCGTAATGACACGCGTGGTGGTCTCGGAGGAAACAGACACCTTGTAGTCATCCAGATCGGTGAGGCCCAGTTCATTGGCTGCGCCGCTCTTAACGCTATCACTATCCAGCAGCGTGGCGATATCGTTGGAAAGCATCTGACTCGCCGAGAGATCGTTGTAGCTCATCTGACCGCTATCGTCGGTCTTGGCGAGAATGTACATGCTCGTCGTCGCGGTATAGGTGTTGTCCATCGCAACGAAGGACACGATGCCCATGGCGATCGCGCAGACCACCGGAAGGGTGATGACCAGCTGAAGGTGCTTCTTCAGCAGCTGGAACAGTTCGAGAAGGGTCATGCAGCTTGCCTTTCATTTCCCCAGTTCGGATTGACAAAACTGTCCGTATGTTATCGCATCTTTTTACCGAGACCAAACTCTATACATAAGAAACAGGCTCTCCTGTAAAAATGTCGGAAGCAATCGTAAAATTGCACAACAACGCCGCACCCGAAAGTCAAATGCGGCGTCTACATCAATATCTATGTTGTATCGCTATGCGAATGGCTCATCCTGCTGTATGGGAAACGTCACCGTGATGGTGGTCCCCACCCCCAGCTCGCTTGACAGATCGAGCGAGGCGTGATGATACAGGGCGGCATGCTTGACGATGGCCAGACCCAGGCCCGTTCCACCGCGCGCTTTAGAGCGGCTCTTGTCAACGCGATAGAAACGCTCGAATACCTTACCCTGCTCCTCGGGCGCAATGCCAATACCAGTATCGGCAACCGACAGATACGGGTGCCCGTCGTCGTTGGTTCCGCACCGCAGCGTAACCGTACCGCCGGGTCGGTTGTAGCGGATGGCGTTGCTCGCCAGATTATAGATGAGTTCGTCGATCAAGCGCGACACGCCTTCGATGACCACGGGCTTGGCATCATGACTTATCGTCACATTCGCCTGACGGGCGACCTGTTCAAGGCGCTGCTCAACCGCGTGGATGGCGCGCGAGAGCTCAATGGGCTCCGTGGACCCAATAGGCACCGCCTCACCCTCGGTCGCACGCTCGGCCTCGTCCAAATTAGATAACGTAAGGATATCGTTGACGAGCGCAGCCAGGCGGCCCGCCTCACGATAGATGCGACCGCCAAAGTTGCGCAGCTCGTCCTCGCCCTCGACCATGCCGTTCGCGATGAGCTCGGCATAGCCTGAAATCGCCGTAAGCGGCGTCTTGAGTTCGTGGGTGATATTGGCCGTGAACTCGCGGCGCATACGGTCGTTGTCCGCCAGCACCGCCATCTGGCGCTTGAGCTCTTGGCGCTGCGACTCGATGCGCTCGAGCATGGGAACCATCTCGGCATAGGCGTGCTCATAGCTACGGCGTGGGTGATCCAGATCCACCTCTTGCAGCGGCGCGATAATGGCACGTGATTCACGGCGCGCCATAAAAAACGAGAGCACCGCACCTGCTGCCGCAATAAGCAGCATCGGCGCCACCATCGATAGCAAAATCGCCGCAACGCCAGGTTGGGCTTGCGCCAGGCGGACAACCTGACCGTTATCAAGGGTGACGGCGCGATACAGCATAATCTCGTCGAGTGTAGAGCTTGCGCGCTCCGCGGAACCCGAACCACTCTCAAAGGCCTCGATGACCTCGGGGCGATCGCCATGGTTGGGCAGTGTGGAAGGCGACGCCTCGTTGTCGTAGGCAACAGATCCGTCCTTATTGATCAGCGTGATACGAAGATCCTCGCGATCGAGGCTTCGCAAGAACGGAATGGGCTCCTGCTGCTCGTCGAGGGCGGCAGCAATGAGCTCGGTTTCCTGCGCCAGATTGGCACTCGTGGCATCCGCCAAGGTGTTTTGCACAAAGAACGCACCCAGCACCGTAAACGCCACGATAACTGCCATGGCGCAGACAAAGATCGTCACAAAAACGCGGTGCGACAGCGTATGTTTTCCCTGGGGGGCGAAGACCACGGGTTACTCCTCCGATGCGGTGGCCGCGGTGTCGTCGCCTTCGGCACCATCACCGGCAGAAGGCTCGGCCAAGCGGTAGCCCACGCCGCGCACCGTCTCGATGGCGCCCGCATGCTCGCCGAGCTTTTGTCGGAGCGTCTGCACGTGCACATCGACGGTACGTGAACCGCCGTCGAAGTCCCAGCCCCACACGCTCTGCAGCAGCGACTCGCGGGTAAAGACCACGCCAGGCTTGCGCATGAGGTACTCGAGCAGGTCGAACTCGCGCAGGGTGAGCTTGAGCGGCTCACCGGCAACAGTCACCTCACGGTGGCTGGGCGAAAGCACGATATCGCCCACGCTGAGCACATCGCTCGCCTGTTTGACCATGCCGCCGCGGCGCAGCAGCGCACGGCAACGGCTGGCAAGCTCCATGAGCGAGAACGGCTTGGTCAGGTAATCGTCGGCGCCGCCATCGAGCGCCATCACCTTGTCGAGCTCGGTGTCCTTGGCGGTGAGCATCATGATGGGCACCATTGCCGTCAGGCGGTCGGCGCGCAGGCGACGCATAATTGCCAGGCCATCGGTATCGGGCAGCATGATGTCGAGCAGGACGGCATCGGGCACCCGTCGCGCCACGGCAGCCTTAAACTCGCCATCGCACGAAAAGCCCTCGGCCTCAATCCCCTGCTTGCGCAGTGCATAGACCGTCAAATCCCTGATGTTGTCATCGTCCTCGACGTAATAGATCATGTTGAACCCCTTTGCGGCCGGCATGACCGCATCTTAACCCTAATGTCGCCTGCACAAGATGGTATCAGCCAAAACGCCCCGTCAAATAATCCGCCGTGCGCGGGTCGGTCGGATTCTTGAAGAGCTGAGCGGTGGGCGCATGCTCCACCAGCTCGCCCAGCAAAAAGAACGCGACCGAATCGGAAATGCGCGCCGCCTGCTGCATGTTGTGCGTAACGACCACCAACGTGCAGGTCTCCTTGAGCTCGCAGGCCAGCTGCTCCACCACCAGTGTCGACACGGGATCGAGCGCCGAGGTCGGCTCGTCCATCAGCAGAATGTCGGGCTGCACGGCCAGCGCGCGAGCAATGCACAGGCGCTGCTGCTGTCCGCCTGAAAGCCCCAGTCCCGATTCCCCGAGCTTGTCTTTGACCTCATCCCACAGTGCGGCGCGGCGCAGGGAGTCCTCGACCAGCTCGTCGAGCACGACGCGGTCGCGCACGCCCATGCCGCGAGGGCCATAGGCAACGTTGTCGTAGATGCTCATGGGAAACGGATTGGGGCGCTGGAACACCATACCCACGCGCTGGCGCAGGCGGCAGATGTCGTAATCGCCCAGGATATCCTGACCGTCGAGTGCAATCCTGCCCTCGATGCGGCAGTCCTTGATGTCATCGTTCATACGGTTAAAGCAACGCAGCAGCGTTGACTTGCCGCAGCCCGAAGGGCCGATAAACGAGGTGATCTGCTTGTCACGGATCTTGATGGACACGTCCTTAAGCGCATGGTGGTCGCCATAGAACAGGTCAAGACCCTCAACATCGATGCGCGTCGGCGAGGCGGCGAGGTCCTCCGCCGTGGGGCGAGTCGCATCCCCGACCTCGCGCTCGTGCGCAGCCTCGGCCTGCGCCTCCATGAGTTCCTCAAGCTCCGTGGGCTCCATAGCCGCAGCAGCCGTCATACCGCATACCTCCACATCGATATTAATTCAGCAGTATCGATAGTAGAAATCGCAGCTCATACGCACGTGAGCGCATTGTCAGGTGTTTGTAAGGGCGCCTTCGCTACGCGGCGGGCAGCTCAATGGTAAATACGGTATGCTCGGGCGTCGATTCGCACGCGATCGTGCCGCCATGCGCCGAAACGATCTCCTTGGCGATGGCAAGCCCCAGCCCAGCGCCACCTCGATTGGTCGCACGCGCCGCATCCAAGCGATAGAACTTCTCAAATATCACCTTGAGTTTTGCCTCGGGAATAGGATCGCCCTGGTTGATAAAGCGCACCCGCACACCGCCGTCGTCCAAGCGCCTGGCCTCAATCGTGATCGTCGAGCCTTCGTAGCTATAGGCAACGGCGTTTTTCATGATGTTGTTGAACACGCGGGCCATCTTGTCGCCGTCCACGAGCACCGTCAAATCCTCGCAGATATCGACCTGGGCCTCCTTGTGCTGTTCGTTGAGGATGGGATAGAACTCGTCGGCCACCTGCGCCAGCAGCAATCCCAGGTCGACGTAGCCGCGGGTGAGCACGATGTCGTGGAAATCGAAGCGCGTGATGTCGAAGAACTCCTCGATGAGCGCGTCGAGCCGGTGAGCCTTGTCGAGCGCCACACCCGTAAAGCGCGCACGCTGCTCAACTGGCAGATCGGGGGCCTCCTGCAACAGCGAAAGATAGCCCACCACGCTGGCAAGCGGCGTGCGCAGGTCGTGCGCCAAGTAGGTGACCAAGTCATCCTTACGATGCGACTCGTCACGCAAAGCCTGCTGGACCTTGCGCTCGCAATCGCGAACCTTATTGAGCGCACCCTCGACTTCTAGAAAATCGCCGTCGATGTTGTCCCACGTGTCGGGATGATCGATCAGACGGTCCTGAATACGGGCGGCAATCACGCGGTCGGCATGCTGCTCGCCCTGCTCATAACCCTGGTAATACAGGGCGCGACCGCAAAAGAACAGGACACACACGGCGAGCGCCAGCACAAAGCCGAGCATATTGAACACAAAGGCGGCGTCAAACAGCACCGGGCCCTCAATACCGCCAAGTGCCATGGCTCCAATCGCCAGCGTAATTGTCCATGCGGCGCCGCCGATCACCACGCAGCGGCGAACGATTTCGAATCGATCGATCAGCAAAAAGCCAATGAGCAGAACCGCGAGGATGCCGACGATGTTGTCGATGCCGATCAGCAGCAAGCTCAGCAAAAAGAGCAGCACCGTTGCAAGCGCGCGATTGTCGACGACCGCCCGTACGTATTCAAAAAGTCGATCGGGCACCTCGAAAGCCTGACTATCGTCTTTTGTCATGTCCATGTCCCCACCATCAGAAGCACTATTCGATTATGTAGCCGACGCCCCAGACGTTTTTGATAAAGCGTGGCTTTTGGGCGTCGTCACCGATCTTTTCGCGCAGGTGGCGAATGTGCACCATCACCGTGTTGTTGGAACCGGGCATAAAGTCCTCGTTCCACACCGCGCGGAACAGATTCTCCACGGCTACCACGCTGCCGCGGTGCTCGACCAGATACAGCAATATGGAATACTCAATGGGCGTAAGGCGAACCGGCTTGCCGTCTACCGTCACGGCGCGGGCATCGCGGTTGATCTCGAGGCCGTCGAGTTGGATGGTCGGCGACTCGGCCGCCTGTGCGCGGCTACCGTAGCTGGTGTAGCGGCGAAGTTGAGCGTGCACGCGCGCGATAAGCTCCAGCGGACGGAACGGCTTGACCACGTAATCGTCCGCGCCAAGCGAAAGGCCTTCGATCTTATCCCGCTGGGCGTCGCGCGCCGTAAGCATGATAACCGGATAGGTATGGTTGGCACGAATAGTGCGCAGCAGTTCAAAACCGTCGATATCGGGCAGCATGACATCCAGCAGTGCCAGGTCAAACTCCTGCTCCAGGATCGCCTTGGCCGCATCGGCCCCGCTGTAGGCGATCTGGACGTCAAAGCCCTCTTTTGTAAGGTAGATACCAACCAGGTCGGCGATGGCCTTCTCGTCATCAACTACCAGTATGCGCTCGTTCATGCGTGCTCCTCTCGCGCTCCATTATGCCCGAGGGGCGCCCGCCACACACAACAAGCGTGGGTGATTAAGTCGGCCTTAAGCACCCTTGTGCCCGTTCGGGCGCGGATGTGGGCCACGCACGCACGCGATGATCGCCGACGCCGGCAAACGATATACTCTAGTTCCAGAAGAGACCATCCCGTCGAAAGCGAAATCCGTGAAGTCCCTCACCTCTTTTGCAAAGCGCTCAGCCCAGCTTGCCGCCGGCTTTGTCTGCGCTATCGCCCTTGCCGCTGGCGTGCCCACCGTCGCCGGCGCCCAAGTGCTCACAACCGACAATGTTTGCGGCAAAACCGCCGATGCGCGCGGCATCACGGCCGAAAACCTGCCCGATATCGATGCGACCAATGCCCTCGTCATGGGCAAAGACGGCACCGTCTACTATGCCCGCAGCGCCGATGAGCAGGTCAAGATTGCCTCGATCACCAAGGTCATGACCGCAATCCTAACCGTCGAGAATTGCAAGATGGACGAGAAGGTCACGGTGAGCAACGCCGCAGCCACCGTGGGCAATTCAACAGCCGGTCTACTCGAAGGCGACGAGCTCACCGTGAAGCAGGCACTGCGCGGCCTGATGATTCCCTCGGGCAACGACGCCGCCATCGTGCTCGCCGAATATGTGGGCAAGAAGATCGACCCTAAGACCAAAGACGCCGAGGCCACATTTGTGAAGGCCATGAACGAGCGCGCCAAGAAGCTCGGCTGCACCGGTACACTTTTTGAAAACCCGCATGGTCTGGACTTTGATGAGTGGGCTGGCGATATGCACTCAACCGCACACGACGTAGCGCTGATGATGCAGGAGGCCATGAAAAACGACACGATCCGCGAGGTCGTAGCGAGCGAGGATTCCTGGATCGAGGTCACGGGCGCCGACGGCACCGACCATTCGCATTCCATGGACACGCATAACTATTTGCTGGGCCAAGATGGCAACATCGGTGGCAAGACCGGCACCACCGACGACGCGGGCTATTGCTTCACGAGCGCCTACAACCGTGACGGCGACGAGATCTACACCGTCGTTTTGAACTCCACCACCACCGACCAGCGCTTTACCGACACCGCAACCCTTGCCAATTGGTACTACGGTCATAAGGTGACGGTCGCGATCGCCAACACGCAGGAAAAGACCGCCAACGGCAACCCGCTTATGGCGCGCATCGGTCAAACCGACTGGACGGATAAGACGATCGACGCCACGCTCGCCGATCCCACGGCGCAAGCGACCGTGTTTTCCCTTGCTGGCGAGGTGACCGAAAAGGTTAGCTACGACGATCTTTCGGGCACGGTGCATGTGGGCGACAAGGTGGGCAGCGTTACGCTCAAGCAGGGCGGCACCAAGATCGCCGTCATGGACCTGGTTGCCGACGAGGAAGGCGCAGGGCCGAATCCCATTGAATGGCTGCTCGTGAAGCTCGATCGCTTGGGCCGCCGCATCGACAACCGCCCACTTGCGGCAGAGAGCGAGACCGTAGCCAAGGCACCCGAGGTGTAGGGGCTAGAGAAACGATACGCTCACTGAAAGGAGGCGTCCGAAAGGACGCCTCCTTTTTTGGGGTTCGAATCCCCAGCCTCCTTTCTCCGCACCAAAAAAGGGCCCCAGATGGGACCCTTCTTTCAATTCGTACTGGCGGAGAGCTGGGGATTCGAACCCCAGATGCCCTTTTGGGGCATACTCGCTTAGCAGGCGAGCACCTTCGGCCTCTCGGTCAGCTCTCCGTAACAGCCGTTCTATAGTAACCAAACAGTCGAAGTTGGGCAAGAGGGAATTTTCTAATTGTCCAGTGGCCTTTCCTCCCTTGATTATCGACTTTATCCGAACACCTCCCACATTCATCCGCACATGTGCGGATGAATGTGGGAACCCGATACCCTGAGGGCCGGATCGGCCGGCCCCGGGAGATCGGAGGACGGCATGTCCGGAAAGAAGAAAAGGGGCTCCGCGAGGGCGGTCCCGAGGTCCTACGGAAGGCTCACGAGGCACGAGCGGGACACGGTCCAGAGGATGCTGGAGCG
>UQXP01000035.1 GCA_900545055.1 uncultured Collinsella sp. | reverse complement strand
AAGACGGTCGTTTCGTAGCGGACACGCTGCTTAGGGGGCGGAGAACCGCTACGAGTACGATAGCGATTCTCCTGCGGCTGCCGTTGATTCCGTAGTTATAGAGCGGAAGGAGACTGCAATGGGGTCGTCCGCCCCACAAGAAGGCCCTCCCTTCCCGGTATGGCGCCGACATGCGCACGCCGGCTCAAACTGCTCGATGCGCGAAGTGTTGTTATGGCTTCACTCGGCCTGTGGACGCCCAATCATCCGTGCACCACATTCTGCCCATGTGCATGGGCGGCTGCCCCCACCGCCATATGGTCTCCGGCGTGCGCCGTTGCCCCTGGTTCAAAGACGACCCCGATGCCTACGTCCTCGCCAAAACTCGCGCCGCCCGTAAGAGCCGCCAATAAAACCTCCGGCCCTGCTTGGCCCCGGGAATAAACGTCAGACTTGCCGATTCACGCCTCGCGCAAGGGCCGTTCTACTTCCCAAACCTGATCTGCCTGTCGCACAGCTCGAGGGCGACAAGGGAAGCCTGGGTCACCTCCTTGATATCCTCTGCGAACTACTGGAGTGCGGCACAGTCGGATGACTGGACCGTTTTCGTTGGAGCTTGGTTGTTTGCCTGTGTGAATGGCGTATTTGTTTTAGCTAGCGGTTGCGACGCCTTGTTGCGGAAATGCTAACTGATGCAACTACGCCACCGGCAACACTCAGGGCGACTGCTATCGCGCCGTTGTCGCCCGTAGCGGGTAGGGTGGTCCTGGCTGGTTTAACCGCCGCTACTGCCTTAGTGGAAACGGGATTTGCCGCGGGCTTTTCTGCCTTGGGCTGCGGTGTGGGCTCGGGCTTGGTTTCCGGTTCGGGTTTGACCTCTGGGCTCGGTTTAACACTTGGATCGGGTTTGGAACCGCTCGTATCGGTTGCAATCAAGTGCACGTCGCTGTCGAAGACGTAGCGGATGTAGTAATCGTGCCGCGTCTCGTGCGTAATCCCCTGCCCGCTGTCGAAGTCGCGGTCAACGTGTGTGCCGAGGCGGGTTGAGCTGGTGAGGTTCAGTCTGTAAGGGATTTGGTCGTCGGCGTAGCCGCCTGTAAAGACAGCGGTTGCTCTAACGTGATTGTCGATCATGGTCAGGGCAATAGAGACGCTGGCCTCTTTGGGGTTCTCGGTTTTTATAAGGCCTTCGGTATCGGTGTCGATCTTGAAGAGATGGACGGTGTCGTTAAGCCCGTAGATGAAGTCCTCGGGTTTGTCGGGGAAATCGTATACAAACGCCTCATTCTGGACCAACATGAAGGCAGGAGGGAGCTCCAGGTCATAGTTATGGTCGACAACGGTGGTAGCTGTGAGGCTGCCTTCTGCGTTGGCTTCGTTGCAGGTAATGGGTGCTGCGACATCGGTTTCGGGCATTTCTGTCGCCAGTGCTGCGCAGGGTAGCAAAAGCAGTCCTGCCACAAGAATGCTTACTCCGAAGGCGGCGATTCTGGCGTCTGCATGACGCTTGACGTCGCGGATAGACAGGCCAGTCCGTTTGTTATGGGTCTGCGGTGCAACATGCTGTTCATACATAAGACGCTCCTTGTTCGTAGGCCGGTTTCGCGGATCTATATTGCGCCTGGCCGATGCGGCTAGGCTCTTTCACGCGAACGCTTACGCGAGCAGGGAGAAAGCTCAAGCTAATTTTCCCACAGTCGATACTTTGTGAGCAACGATTTGCTGTTCAATTTTCGGAGAGAGAATCAAGACGGTCGAGGAGTTATCAGGCAATGAGATTGTGTCTAGAGAGCGCGAACGAGAGATGCAATCTACAGACGACTGAATAGCTCCATCTGTTTTGGTTACAACGAAATGTGTGCCGCGCGCCTGCGGCATGAAGAAGGGAGATTCTTATGAATATCGTTGTATTGAGCGGTAGCCCGCGCAAGGGCGCCAATACCGACACTATGGTCGAGGCCTTTGCCGAGACCGCGCGCGAGGCCGGCAATACGGTCGAGGTCATCCGCGTTGCCAGCAAGAAGATCGCTGGTTGTCTGGGGTGCCAGTATTGCTTCGCCCACGAGGGCACTTGCGTGCAGAAGGATGACATGGCCAACGTGATCGAGTCGCTGAAAGACGCCGACATGGTTGTCTTCGCTTCGCCTATCTACTGGTTTGATATCACTGCGCAGGAGAAGGCCGCCATCGATCGCCTATACGCCTTCGGTGCTACGGGCTTCCCATTCACCAAGACGGCCCTTTTACTCAATAGCCACAGCGAGGGCGTCTATGATGCGGCGATCGCTATGTACAAGTCGACCTGTGCGTACTGCAAGTGGGAGGACCAGGGCATTGTCGCCATCAGCGGTATGACCGAGCGCGACAGCATGGCATCGTCGCCCAAGTTGAAAGAGGTGCGAGAGCTCGCTCGCAAGCTCGCCTAAGGACAAGAAGAACGCATGGCAATAAGCGTTGGCGGAAATGCTTGCTGTCCTTACCAAGAGGATTACTGATTGCCATGCGTTGATGTCCTTATGGACAATCTCCGCGTGCTAGGAGACTTTCTCGCTCAGGAACTCCCTGAATGCGGGGATGTCAAAGCCAACGAGACCACGCCCACGTTCCCCGATGACGCCGTCCTCGAGAAGGCGGCGTTTGTATTGGCTTGCGTAGTTGCTGGCGACGCCCATGCGTTTGGCTATCTCCGAGACCCTGCTGGGGCCAGAATCGGGCAGCATCGCGAGTAAAAACTCAATGTCTTTATCGGAAAGCTCTCGATAGGTCGTTTCGAGAATGCGATCACGCAGCTCCATGCGTGCGAGTAGGGAACCCTGCTGGACATCGGATGCACTGATTTGGGGCGAGTTCTCCGAAACATCCCAAGTGCGATATCCGACGAGCTGCATCATGTAGGGGAATCCGTCGACGGCCTTCACAGCATTCTCGAGCGCTTCTGGTGTGATTGAACGTCCTCCGGCCTCAACGGTTTTGCGAAACGCGTTTGCAATTTCAACGTCAGTGATTCGTCCTAACTGATGATATTGGGAACGCCTGAGGAACGAGACGGAATCGTTACGCAGCAACGCCGATACTTTGTAGGGCAGTCCTGCCATGAGTAGGGCAACTTTTTTACCTTCGCGTACAAAGTGCTGGTAAACAGAGGCAAATTGAAGCATTTCTTCGAGATCGACGGTGACTTCATCGATGGTAATGAGAAGTCCGATGTCATGTTTTTCGAGTTGCTTAAAGATGCCATTCATGCGTGTGCGCCAGTTGCCCTGGACCTCTTGAGCATATGTCCAATCGATGCCCACTGGACCAATTTGAACGCCGTTTATGCGCGCATGAGGCTGTGAGAGGTAGCTATCTGCGGCTTCTTTGGTTCGCTCGATAATATCTTCGAGCATGCCTGGCATGGCGGAGACATTTGCTGCGATCCAACCGTGTTCAAGCGCCGTTTCTGAAAGGAGCGAGAGAAGCGCCGTCTTGCCCGTTCCCCTTGCGCCCGTAAAAATGGTCGACAGGTTGGGATCTCCCGGGCCGTTGATAAAGCCACGGTTGATGTCACGCAGAATATGCTCGCGACCCGCTAGAAAGGGAGGGACGCTTCCGAACGTCGGGGTAAAGGGGTTCTTGCTGTACTCCATGGTGGCTCCTTTGCAAGTTTTGCTAATTTTTGCAAGTTTTGCTAACTTTTGCAAGTTTTGCTAACGACTGACCAAAGGGCATCGAAGCAGTGGCGCTGACATTTTTTACGCAGAAAAATAAGCAGAAATCAATTTATCTGCGTTAAAAAATAGTTGAGAAGAAAAACGACGAGTCCCGGGCGCAATGACGTTGCGTTCCGGGCCTCGTCGCTTTGCGAAGTATCTAACGATCTCGTTGCCGTCGTCCTAGTCAAACAGGCTCGGCATGTCGTTTTCTTTCATAAGGGCACCGGCGGAGGGGAGGCTCTGCGCGGTGAACTTCTCGGCCGAGACGCCGGCGCCAAGGATTTCCTCGGTCGTGCCGACGGTGGTGACCGAGCGGCCCTTCTTGGCGGTAAAGGCCTGGACGCCCTGCGTGTTGGTGGTCGTCTTGGTCTTGAGCAGCGACGTGTTGAAGTTCATCAAACGATAGTCGCTCGAGACCAGCGCGATGTCGCGATCTTCCTTGAGTACCTGGGCATACAGCAGCTTGCTGCCACCGTAAATGGCGTTCTTGAGGCGCTTGCGGTTGGTCTTGGTGACGTATCCAGAAAGCGCGACGCGCACCACGCGGCCGTTCTCAAAGACAAACAGCACGTCGGCCTTGTAGTCCTCGGGGTCGATGACCCAGATGACGCTCTCGTCGGGTTCCATCTCGAGATCGGTCGGCAGGTACGAGCCCAGCTGTGCCGACTTGGTATCCTCAAACGCCGCGACTTTGCACTTATACACCTGGCTCTTGTTGGTAAACACGAGCAGCTCGTGCGTATTGGAGGACGGGAACTCGATAAAGGGTTTGTCGCCGTCCTTGTACTTGAGCGTGGTCGCCTTCTTGAGCACGCGGTCCGTCATCTTCTTAAGATAGCCATCGCGCGAGAGCATGATGGTAACCGGGTACTCCTCGACCTCGGGCTCCAGGCTTACCTCGATGACCTCGTGGGGCTCGATCCTGCCCGTGCGGCGCGGCATCACGTACTTCTTGTTGACCGCGGCCAGCTCGTCGCTGATGACCTTCTTGATGTTCTCCTCGCTGGAGAGGATCTCCTCAAGCTCGGCAATCTCGCCCTCAAGCTTGGCAATGTCCTTGGTGCGGTTGAGGATGTACTCCTCGTTGATGTTGCGGAGCTTAAGCTCGGCAACAAACTCGGCCTGGGTCTCGTCGATGTCGAAACCCTTCATAAGGTTGGGCACGACCTCGGCTTCGAGCTTGGTGCCGCGGATGATGGCGATGGCCTTGTCGATGTCGAGCAAGATCGCCTCGAGGCCGTGCAGCAGGTGCAGGCGCTCGGACTTTTTGCCCAGGTCAAAGTTAATGCGGCGACGCGTGGACTCAATACGCCACTTGACCCACTCGTGCAGAATCTGGCGCACGCCCATAACGCGAGGGTAACCATCGACCAGCACGTTGAAGTTGCACGAGAACGAATCCTGCAGCGTGGTCGAGCGATAGAGCTTGGCCATGAGCTTGTCGGGGTCGACGCCGCGCTTAAGGTCGATGGCGATGCGCAGACCCGAAAGGTCGGTCTCATCGCGGATGTCGGCGATCTCCTTGACCTTGCCCTCCTTGGAGAGCTTGACGATGCGCTCGATGATGACATCGGTCTTGGTGGTGTAGGGAATCTCGTACACCTCGATGATGCGCTCTTCGGGAATCCAGCGCCAGCGGGAGCGAATCTGGAAGCTGCCAAGGCCGGTCTCGATGATCTTCTCCATCTCCTCGCGACGGTAGATAATCTCGCCGCCGGTCGAGAAGTCGGGCATGGGCATGTACTCGAGCAGGTCGCAGTCGGGATCCTGCAGGTAGTGCATGGTGGCAGTACAGACCTCGTTGAGGTTGAAGCCGCAGATGTCGGATGCCATGGCGACGCCGATGCCCTTATTGGCCGAGACAAGGATGTTGGGAAACGTGGTGGGCAGCAGGCGCGGCTCCTTCATGGCGCCGTCGTAGCTGTCGACGAAGTCGACCGGATCCTTGTCGATGTCCTTGAAGATCTCGGCGCTGATGGGGGAGAGCTTGGCCTCGGTATAACGCGAGGCGGCGTAGCTCAGGTCGCCCGAATAGTACTTGCCAAAGTTGCCCTTCGACTCTACGAAGGGGGCAAGCAGCGCTTCGTTGCCCGTCGCCAGGCGCACCATCGTCTCGTAGATCGCGGCGTCGCCGTGCGGGTTGAGCTTCATGGTCTGACCCACGATGTTGGCGCTCTTCTGGCGCTCGCCCTTGAGCAGACCCATCTTGTACATGGTGTAGAGCAGCTTGCGGTGCGAGGGCTTAAAACCGTCGATCTCGGGGAACGCACGCGAGACGTTGACGCTCATGGCGTAGGGCATGTAGTTGACCTCGAGCGTCTGCGTAATCGGCTGATCAGTGACCTCGGAGTGCAGGCCGATGACGTTCTCGGCGTTGACCTGCTTTTTCTTTGGCTGGTTCTTCGTCTTCTTCTTTGCCACGATTTCCTCTTGAACTTCTTATGGGCCGTCGTTATCGATTTGCTGCTATTGCAGGTCCAGCTGGTCCAGATATTCCTTGCCGTGCTCGGAGATATGGCGCTTGCGGCCCGCTTCGTCGTTGCCCAGCAACAGGTTAAACATGGTCTCCATCTTGGTGACGTCCTCGGGCTCCACCTTAATCAGGCGACGCGTCTCGGGGTTCATGGTGGTGAGCCACATCATGTCCGGGTCGTTCTCGCCAAGACCCTTGGAGCGGTTGATGGAACACTTCTGGTCGCCGATCTCCTTGAGGATGCCGTTCTTTTCGAGCTCGGTGTAGGCAAAGTAGGTCTTCTCTTTGCAGTTGATCTCGTAGAGCGGCGACTCGGCGATATACACGTAACCCTCGTCGATAAGTGTGGGCACCAGGCGGTAGAGCATGGTGAGCACGAGCGTGCGGATGTGATAACCGTCGACGTCGGCGTCCGTACAGATGATGACCTTGTTCCAGTTGAGGTTGTCCAGGTCAAAGGCGCCCAGGTTCTTGATGCGCTTGTCCTTGATCTCCACACCGCAGCCCAGTACGCGCATGAGGTCCATGATGATGTCGGACTTAAAGATGCGCGGATAGTCCTCCTTCAGGCAGTTGAGGATCTTGCCGCGGACGGGCATAACGCCTTGGAACTCGGCATCGCGCGAGGTGCGAATGGCGCCCGCTGCCGAGTCGCCCTCTACGATGTAGATCTCGCGACGGCTCTTGTCCTTGGAGCGGCAGTCGATGAATTTCTGCACGCGGTTGGCCATGTCGGTCTTCTGCTGCAGGTTGGTCTTGATGCTCTGGCGCGTCTTCTCGGCGTTCTCGCGCGAGCGCTTGTTGATGAGCACCTGCTCCATGATCTTGTTGGCGGCGTCTTTGTTCTCGATCAAGTAGGTCGAGAGGCGCTCCTTAAAGAATGCCGTCATGGCCTGCTGGATAAAGCGGTTATTGATGGCCTTTTTGGTCTGGTTCTCGTAGGACGTCTGGGTGGAGAAGCAGTTGGTCACCAGCACCAGGCAGTCCTGGACGTCCTGCCACTTAACGCCGCTCTCGTTTTTGTTGTATTTGCCCTGTTGCTTAATGTAGGCATCGATGGCGCTGGTCAAAGCGCTGCGGGCGGCCTTTTCGGGCGAACCGCCGTTCTCGAGCCACGATGAGTTGTGGTAGTACTCCTGCATCATGAAGGTGCGCGAGAAGCACATGCATGCGGTGATTTTTACGTTGTAATCGGGCAGGTCCTCGCGATCGCGACCGCGACGGTCGGCCTCGATAAAGAAGGGCTCGGTAAGGTAGTCGGTACCGACCTTCTCGAGCACGTAGTCCTCGATGCCCTTGGGATAGCAAAAGTCCTCTTCGGAAAACTCGCCATCGTCGCCCTCAATGCGCAGGCGGAAGGTCACGTTGGCGTTGACCACGGCCTGACGGCGCATGGTCTCGCGATACCAATCGCGGGGAATACTAATCGAGGTAAAGACCTCAAGATCGGGGCGCCACTTGATAGTGGTGCCGGTGCGGTCCTCGTCGCTGGGCTCAATTTCGAGTGCCTTCTTCTTGGCGCCGACAACCTTGCCCTTCTTAAAGTGTAAGGAGTATTTGTTACCGTCACGCCAGACGGTAACGTCCATGTACTCGGAGGCGTACTGGGTCGCGCACGAGCCCAGGCCGTTGGTGCCGAGCGAGAAGTCGTAGTCGCCGCCCTGGTTGTTGTTGTACTTGCCGCCGGCATAGAGCTCGCAAAAGACGAGTTCCCAGTTAAAGCGCTTCTCGGAGGGGTTCCAGTCGAGCGGGCAGCCGCGGCCGTTGTCCTCTACCTGAATGGAGCCATCGCGAAAGGCGGTAAGGGTGATGAGCTTGCCGTAGCCCTGGCGCGCCTCGTCAACGGCGTTGGACAGGATCTCGAAGGCGGCATGCGCGCAGCCGTCGAGTCCGTCCGAGCCAAAGATGACGGCGGGGCGCAGGCGTACGCGCTCCTCGTCCTTGAGCTGGCGGATACTGTCGTTACCATAGTTTGCGGTGTTTTTTGCCATACTCGCTCTCTCGGTGCTCCTTTGCTGCGTTTAAGTCATATAGATAGTCAAGGTAGCATAGCCCAGCCCGTGGGCGATTCCAACCAACACGAAATCCATCGAACAATCGTTCGATTAGATAATGAATGCTCGGGATGCGGGAGGAGCCTGTCCTATCCAAACATCTGCGGCAGGTCGATGAAGACGGTTCGATCGCTTTCGCCAGCTTCGAAGCCCGAACGGGAGAAGAATCCATAACGATGGCACTTGAGCCCCGTTGCCTCGACTTGGGCGATTTCCTCGTCGACCATTTTTTGCGTGACGGGGGATTTGCGGAACTTTGCTTCGTAGAAGGCGTAGCCCTCGGGGTCTTGCGTTACCACATCGAATTCGCCGCTCGTTTTGTTTGCGGGATCGTCGTACCAGTACTTGCCTATGGCGTCGAAAGCCGGTTCGATCTTGCCGGTCCTGTTCTGCCGCACGAGGTATTGACGGCAGATCTCCTCGAACATATGAGGAACGTAGTTTTCCTCGAAGTCTTGGGAGATGTGACGATCATAGAAGACTTCCGGGTCGAGCAGCTGACGCGCTGAGGCATTGCGGAAAACATAGCGATAGTAAAAGAGCGAAAGCGGGTCCACTACAAAGTAGCCAGACTTGCGCTTGTTCGTAGGGTCGTTGATGGGTGCACGCTTTTGGACGATTTCGAGTGACATGAGCTTGTCGAGCACGTCTGCCATGGCCGGACCGCTCGAGACGTGCGACTGTGCCAGCACGTCCCCCCAACGGGAGTAACCTTGTACGAGAGCCCCGAAAACTTCGTTGGCGTTGGTCATCTTCGAGATCTCGGCGTTGAGATAGGACGGCACCTCGCTTTCTAAGCGGGCACCAGGTTCCGTGACGAGCTCGATGATGTTGTCGCGTACGCTTTGGGATTGATCGATGAGGCGATTGTAAAAGGGGATGCCGCCAAAAACGCTATAGAGCCGCACCTTGTCCTCGGGCGAGAACGCGGGATAGAACTTCGCAGCGTCAAAGTAATCCATGGGCTTAAGCTCAAGCGCGAGATCAATTCGCCCGTAGAGGGGGCTTTCATGCTCGATGAGGGATTTCATAATCTCAACGTAGGAGCCGCACAGGACAATGTTTAAACGTGAGTCTTCCCTGTGAGCGTCGATTGAGGTCTGAAGAATGCTGTCTAAGCCTTTAACCGCATCTCTCAAGTAGGGGTATTCGTCGAGAACGAGGGTAATGTTCTTGTCTTTGGCTTGGGCAAACAGAAATTCGATGAGCTCGCGGATGCCTGCGAAGGCGAGCGGAGGAAAGCTCAGCGCTTCAGCAACAAGGACGGACAGACTCTCGAGGTTGTCTGCCTCGGAGGTTTGGCGGCACTCGTAATAGACCGTTGCGACGTCCGACAAATCGGTTAGCGCCTGCTTGATGAGCTCACTTTTTCCGACGCGACGCCTGCCGTAAATGAGAACATTGCGCTGCTCGGGTGCTTTGAGCGTTTTCTTAATACGGGCGAGCTCACGCTCCCTGCCAATGAATTCCACTTACTCGGTTCCTTCCGACTCGGTTTTGTCCGAGTTAATTGTATCGCATGAATCAGTTTATGCTCGAGTTTACTCGGACAAAACCGAGTCGGTTCTGTCCGAGTAAGTTTGAATAGCGAACCGAAGTTGTAATGTCCGCATGGCGATGACGAATATGGTTTCCATAATGACAGATATAGTTGACATTGTCTGATATATGCAATATATTTCTGTCATGTTGCAACGGATATCTGTCCATTACCACGAAAGGAACTTTATGCCAGGTAAGAAAAACCTTCGCATGAAGGCGGCGCGCGCGACGGCCGGCCTTTCGCAAGCCGATTTAGCCCAAGCCGTGGGCGTTACGCGCCAGACCATCGGCCTGATCGAGGCGGGCGGCTACAACCCCACGCTCAATTTGTGCGTGGCAATCTGTAAAGCGCTACGCGTTACGTTGAACGACTTGTTTTGGGAAGACGAGAACGACGTCGACCCTGACGCTCTTTAGGAGTTCGCTATGAAATTTGAAGATTTAAAACTCGTGCAAAAGTGGCGTGAATATGCCGGCCCAAAGGACGAGCGCCTGGAGGCGGAAAGCGCAAAGATCTACAAGATTGGTTTCGTACTGCTTTCGTTTGGCATGTTGATGATCTTTTTCTACCAGTTTATAGCTCGACAGGTTGCGTGGGTTCACAGCGACGCCAGTGAAATGCCGCATGGCTTTGCAACGCCGTTCGAGGCAGCCATGTATTTGTGGCTCGTTCTTGTGATGTTGATTTGCGCAGGACTGCAAACGCGGAAGGGCTATGTCGATACCAATCGTTTTGGGCAAACCGAGCATCTTCCTGTTGGATATTTCCTGCTTCTCAGCGGTCTTAGCGGCGCCGCGTTCGCGCTTGTTATTGCCGCAATGCGCTGTATCGCTGAGGCGCAGATCGTACCGCTCGAAAGCGTCTTTTGGTTGGCGAACCTGGCCACGGGCGTGTTCTGCGGTGCGACGATTTTCGCGGCCACGTTTGCTGCCCTGTGCGCAACGTTTTTCACGGCGAAAAGACGCCGTGCCAAGCTCGAGGCAGAACTCGACTCCACTGACGATATCTAATGCGAAATGGGCTGGCTCTGGGTATCCAGAACCAGCCCATTTGATGTTCGATGAGCCGAGTCGGCGTCTCTCGCAAAGGTAACTGGGAGCTAGCGAGGCGTATCCGAATTGACCTCATCGGCGGTGTCGTTTTCGAGCGCCGTGCGGCGGGCACTGTAGGCGACGAGGCCGGCGCCTGCCGCGGCGAGTGCTGCAGCGGCTGCCGTGAGGGGAGCGTTGGCATCGCCCGTGCCCGCAAGCGCGCCCGCTTTTCCGGAGCGCTTGTTATTGCCGTGATCCTTGCCGCTGCCAGAGCCACTGCCGCCACCGGAGCTGCTTCCGCCGGAGCCGCCGCCCTCGTCAGTACCGCCGCCGCTCGGGTCGCCATCGCCTTCAGCTGTCATCGGGGCGTCGTGAAGTCCTGTCGTATCCGCGCTGTCGCATACGCCGACCTGAACTTCTGAGCGTTCGCATGCCGCGTCGGGCACATGAAGCTCGTGCAGTACGGCATCCAGCGCCGAGTTTGCGCCCGGTCGAATTTCCTCGAGCGTTACGGGATCGAGCGCCACCAGATTACGTGCCTTCGCATACAGCGTTACGCGTTTGCCCACTTCGTCGCTCCAACTCTCGGGAATGGCGAAGCTCATGCGGAACTGTGCCGTGCAGCCTGGTGCCAGCACGGCGTTGCCATTGTCAGCAACCAGCGGGTGCGTCGCAAAACGTGCGCCCAGCGTCTCGAGCGCGTACTTCACGTGTGCCATGTCGTTGGCCGAAGCGTCCTCGGCAAGCTCTGGATCGTAGATCGAAACCATGCGTGCGTTCACTCCGAATCCGATGGATGCGCTGGAGAACGGCTGGCTGGAGCCCTCTCGGTACAGATCGATCGTGCCGGCGGTCAGCAAAGTGTTGCCGTCGTTTCGCACCGTGACCATGAAGGATTCGCCTGCTGCTCCGGGCACCACCGCGCCCGAGGTAGCGACCGCGCCCGTCGGAGTGGCACACGCCACCAGAGGCACTTCGATGCCGTGCAGCTCTGCCTCGCTCTTCTCCGCGCTCACAATGTGCGTGGCGAGCGCGGAGAGCATGCCTCCCGACGTCAAAAATGTCGTTATCTGATCGATGGGATGGTCCAGCTCGCACATCACGAACGGCTCCGTGAACAGATCGCCTGCCAAGGTGCTGGCGAAGATGCGGAAGTGCTTGCCCATCACTGCTACCGGGTTGCCTTCTTCGTCGTAGGTTTGCCCCACCTTGCCATCGGTGTTCTCTACATAGAGCGCGCACCTGCCGTTGTTGCTTACGCTAAACGATGCCGGGCCACAGCCTGCGGCACCCACGGGCTGCGTTGCAAATGCCGATGCGCCTCGCGTCCAAGTAATATGCTGCAGCTGCTCGTTGACGGTGGCCAAAAAGCCCGAATGTTGTGGCCACGGCACCGCATGGGGCACCGTGGCGTCTGGTGGCATAACGCCCCAGCCCGCAATGGACTGGCCGATCACGGCGTACGATGCGCAGCCGCAACCGTCTGCGGTCTCGTACGCAACGGGCACCACCATTTTGCCGTTGATATTCTCGGGCTCGCTCAGCTCGATACTCGACGGTGCCTGCGGAAAGCGAAGAACTTGGCGGAACGTCAGGCTGTCGCCCAAATCATCCGACCACAGGGTAAAGCATTCCAGCGCAACCTCGGCCTCGCTGCCGAGCGCCTTTTCTGCGGTGGTTCCGCGGCGGTGGAGGTAGGCACCCGACAGACGTCCGTCGACCAGCGTCTTGCCTACCGTGATGCGCGGGCACTGCAGGCAATGGTAGCCATCCTCCTGAAGGCGGCCGCGCGAGATGCTGCGCCACGACGTGTGCGATATCACGCGAACTCCGTCGTTGCTTATGCGCAGGCGCACAACGGACAGTATGCCGGATGTGCTCGCCGTATCGAAAAGGGTGTTGTCGCCGGCGGGGCGCTCGCCCGAGACCAGCAGCACGTAGGCGTCCTGGTTTTCCCTCCCGTCTGTATATTCCACCACGTCGAAGTCGTAATCGAATATGCCGTCGCGCCCCACGTCGCCCTCGCCAAACCCAAGGGGGAAGTCCACGGGCGTGGGAGCGGACCACGTGCCGTTTGCCTTTGTGTGCACCACCAGGCGCGAGCGGCCATTGTCGCCGTAGCGCACCGAGGCGATACGGAACAGGCATTCTACGCCGGCAATCATTGCCAGCTTCATGTGAGCTTCGCTGAGCACGCCAGCAAACAGCACGTTGTCGCTCGAGGGTTTTATGCCGCCACGCTCGTCCTCCGATACACCGGTAGAATTGGCGTTGGGGTCCGCAACGGCGTTCGTTGCCTGCCCGATGTAGGTGTACTTATACATCGGTGCGGCATTTTCGTCGTTCTCCATCAGCGCGTGGACGAAATGTTCGACCTGTCCCGTGTCATCGCTCTCTGCATCCGCGTCGAGCTCAATGCGTGTGATCGCTTGGTCCCAATCGCGTACGATCGGTACGACGTTTACGGGGGTGGCTGCAACTTCGGCGCATGCGAGCAGCTCGGCATTGGTGACGATGGTGGCCGACGCGATAAACTGCGCTACACCGCCCGACTCGGCATTGCCGGCTGCGCCAAAGCAGGCACCCAGCGTATAAGGCGTATCTCCACCCAAGGCCAGCTCAGAGCGCTGGAGTACATACTGGTCGCCGTTGTTCACCGACATATTCCACGAATCGAGGAGCGTGGGCCACGACCCCGACCAGGCCTTGGTGGTCCACTTGAACATGATGAACTGGAGTATCACGTCGACATCGACGTCTGCACCCACGCGCAGCCGCGGAAGCTGGTGGCCGTCCGCCTTCTCGTACCCAATGAACAGCGTGAGGGACGCGGCACCGCGCACGGCGGACGAAGCGACGCCTGCAACGCCGGCTCCAAAGGTGACGGCAAGCCCAATCTGGATGGTGAATGATCCCGACGTATTGGAATAGTCGAGCGAAATGTTTTTGAAGAACGCCGCACCGCTGCCGTGCGTGTGGGCGCCTACCGCGAGCGCCAGCTTCGCCAGCACCCAAGGATTGACGTTTAGGAAAAACGGCACCGGGCCCAAGGTAAACTGTTCGGTCCAGTTGAGGTCGGTTTTTACTTGGAAGAGGGCCTTAATATTGCCGAACGCCGGATCGTTGTTGTTGCCCCAAGTTTTGCCTACCCAGTCGTAGGCAAGCGATCCGTACACCTGTGTGGCGATATCCATCGTGAACAGCAGCGTGCAATGGTGGCGAAGGAGCTTAGTGTTTCTTGGGTCGGTGCCCGAGCCAGCGCTCATACTCTTGTATTGGTTCCACTTTCCCTCCATCTCGTCGAGGTAGCGGTTTGCCTGCTTGGCACCCGATTCGCGCGGCGATTTCTTCCAGTACTCCGGATCCGGATTGCCTGAATCGTTCATATAGCTGGCTGGTTTGTATCCTCCGCCAAACAGCACATACCCGGCAAATGAGAAATCGAAGAGGATTGGAAACGTGGGCATCCAGCAGGTGAACTTGTTGCCGCCGATACCGGGAAACGCCGCAGGGAAATCAAACGGAGTGATCTCTTGATCCATGGTGGTGGGAATGATGGTGGTCGAGCCCGATTCCGCCTTTGCGGCCGGCGCGGCGACAACGGCCATGGGGGAGGAGAGCGTGTAGGTTTTGCCTTGATAGTCGAGGGCAAAGCGCAGCTTGCATCCTTCTTCCAGAATGCCCGATGCCGCATCGAGGAACTTGTCTTCGAGCGTGAACGTCGCCAGATTGTCCGCACCCGTTGCACTGGCCTTGACCTGGCCAATCTGCGTGACGGTTTCGGGTGAGCTACTCGTGGCGGGCATTACCTTGTTGATGTGCAGCGTTGCCTGTCCACCCTGTGGCAGATGTGCCTGCACGGTAAAGGCGTGCGTGTCGGGCTGCTCGTTTGCCGTGTCGTCCTTCGGCAGTGCCATGAATGTGGCGTCGGCGTACTGGATATCCCACTCGTCGAACGTAAGCTGGCGAAAGTACGGCTCCCCATCGGAGAGCGGACGCGTGGGCGCGGTAATGGCGGTGCCGCCCTGAATGCGCGCGAGGGGGATCTCGACATCGCGGTAGCCCGGCATGCTGATAGAGATGCCGCCGTTGAAGTCATACGCGTCAAGGAGCGTCGCCTCGTCCACGTAGCCTTCCGAAAGCGGGGCAATCTCAAAGATCGCCGTGCCCTCGTCATCGGTTGTGGCGGTGAGCTGTTTGCCCGCGGCATAGCGCGACGTTAGTGTGACCTGGGCATCCGCGATGGGGTTCATCTTGTTGGCGACATCGACCACCACCACGCCGAACATGGTGCGCGAGAGCACCAGCACCTTGAAGGGGTCTTCTTCGTCGGCATAGGCTTCGGTGGGCGCGAACGGCAGTATGAAGGCATTCGAGCTGCCCGGCACGCGCGGCAACATAATGCTTGCCAGCGAGGACGCTCCGGCAACAAGTAACGAACGGCGATCAAGCATATTTGGCTCCCATCCCGCAGATATCGGAGGAAATACTCCCATTTTGCGAGAAGGTGCCTCGCGGCGGTAGTGCCGTGCGAGGGTCAAAATGTCCAATTTGAGCTGGCGAAAGCGGGTGGCGCCGGAACGTGTTCGATGCGCTTGGCAGTCCGGTCGCTAGCGCAACATATGCGCGACCAGCTCCGCGCGCGTGCCGATGCCAAGCTTGGCATACACGCCGGACAGACGGTTTTTCACGGTGCCCGGTGATACGCCCATATGGCGTGCGATTTCGGCGTTGGTCCATCCGCGGCAGGCGAGCATGGCCATGGTGAATTCCGTGGTGGTTAGATCGTCGGCCACATCCTCGCCCGAATCGGGGTTGTGGATGCGCCGCCAGCCGTAGCTGAAGCGATACGTGATCTCGATGATGCGAGCGAAATCGTCGGGGTATTGCGATTTTAAGCATGCCTCGATAAGCCCCTGTAAAAGGCCATGGTGCTCGCCAATGAGCTCGATAAGGCCGTCGGGGCGCGCAATGTCCCAAGCGGCTCCGAAGTGTGCCTTTGCGGCGTTGACATCTTTGAGACTCATGCATGCCATGGAGGCTGCCAGGTGCAGGAACAGCTCCGAGATGGGATAGCTTCCTTGTTTCATGATCAGGGCGTTTTCCGCCATGCCCAGACTGCGGCCATATTCGCCGCGCAGATACAGGGCATGCGCCATCACGTAGCTGGCGAACAGGCGCAGGCCTTCGGGCAGATGCGCCGCAAGCGGATAAAACTCTTCGGCAGAATACGGGGAAGACAAGTGCAGCAGGACGCTTGCGGCCGAGGCGAACAGGATATGCGTGGCGTGGACGGTGGGTGATTCCTCGTCAGTTGGCGTATCAAGGATGCCCGCAAGACAACGGCGGGCGTCGGCGATACGGTTGAGCGACAGACTGGCATATCCGCAGATAAGGCATGCGGAATAGCGCAGTGCGGGGTCGGTGGCGTCAAGATAGGGGCGTGCTGTCTCGGCGGCGGGTGTGGCCTGTCCGCGAAAGTACAGCGCTTCTGCCGTGGCGATGGTGCGCGAATCGGGGTCGGAAATGCCTGCAACCGCAGCGTCAATCTGCCCCGGCACAAAGGCAGTGCACATCAACGGCATGGGAACGCATGGGTAGCCATCGCAGTCCATCTTCCATCTCCCAACAGCTGGCAACACTAGCAGCAATTGTACTCTTGTTGCTCGGGACTGGAATTTGTGGGTATCGCCTACGATTGTGCCGAACGTATAAAGGGAGGTCCCCGGTATCTGCCGCGTGTGCTACGACCTCACGCCTAAGCCTGTCGGCACGGTCGAGTGGGAGTAAACTTCTACTCTTTTGGGCGAATTGCATTGACGGAGAGGGGTCCCGCGCAAACGTGTGCGGGACCCCTTTCGTTTTACTGTTCGGTTAATGCTGCGGATCGTTTTGGAAGGCTTGCGAGCATAGTGGTCCCGTTCTCGGAACTTGTTTCGACCTCTACCGTGCCACCGTGAAGCGCTGCAATTTCCCAAACAAGCGCTAGCCCGAGTCCTGCGCCGCCGTATGCCCTGCAGCGGGATTTATCCAGGCGAAAGAACGGTTGGAAGATGCTCTCGCGGTACTGCTTGGGTATTCCCGGGCCCTGGTCCTCGACTCGCAGGAACACGCGGCTGTTGTTGTCGCAGATGGAGACGTTGACAGTCGAGCCGGGGCGGCTGTAACGGATGGCATTTTCGACCAGGTTAAACACCAGCCGATAGAGGAGCGTGTCGCTCCCGATTACTAAAGCGTCTCCAGCACAATTGAGGGCTATGCCCTTATTTTCGGCAAGTGGCGCAAGGTCGGTGAGGACCTCTTCGGACAAGGGACCAAGTTCAACATCGTCCTCGCAAGGAACGCTGCGGAGCTCACTCATCTCGAGCAACACCTTGGTCATCCGCGACATCCGCTCAGTTTGTTCTTGTAGCAGGCCGAGCAGCTCGGCTGTTTCGGGTTGCAAACCGGAGTGCTCGGAGATGAATAGTTCAATCTGTGCTTGCATAAGGGCGAGCGGGGTGCGCAGCTCGTGTGCGGCGTTGCCGGTAAACTGACGCTGTGCAGAGAACCCTTCGCCAAGACGAGCGATCATGTCGTTGAAAGAGGCGCTGCATCGTTGTAGCTCGGTGGGCACATCTTCATTGAGTCTGATTTCGCTTAGGTTGTCAGGCTGCACACGCTCAACCTGAGCTGCAAAAGCCCGTAGCGGTTTGAGTGCACGGCCGCTCACAAAGTATGCCAGCGCGCCGCCAAGGAGTGTGACTCCAGCCGTGATGTACCAGGCTGTCATGCCAAAAGACTCCTGTGCGTCATTTACGACGATTGTGACCTTGTCATCGAGGGCCGCTTTCGTTGGGTCGAACGCCTGGAGCGAATCTTCGCCGGTTGCGTTAAAGGCCGAGATGTCGCTGCCGATGGCATCCATGTAGCGCATGCCCGTATAGCCGACCAGGCAGTTCGTCAGCACGCATGCCGCACACGTGAGCAGTGCCGTCATAATCGTTATGCGCCATTGCAGCGAAAGCCCTTTCATTCTCCATCCTCCATAACGTAGCCCTCTCCAATCCGATTGCGAATCGGGTCGTATCCCAAAGCGCCGCGCAACTTTTTTCGGAGCGACGAGATGTGAACGCGGGTTGCGTTGCTAAAGCTGTTCACGGTGCTATCCCAAACGTGCTCTATAAGCTCCTCTTGGCTTACCGGTCGCCCCTGATTAAGCATCAGGTATTCCAAGATTCCCGTTTCCTTGCGTGTAAGAGATAGAGCCTCACTGTCCACGGAAGCGATGCGCGCCTTGGTGTCAAAGTTGAGCTTTCCGCAGGTTAATACTATGTCGCTTTGTGCGAAGCGCCTGAGGGTAAGGCTGCGGATCCTTGCCGCAAGTTCGTCCAGATGAAACGGCTTGGTAAGGTAATCGTTGGCGCCGGCATCGAGTCCGGCGACTTTATCGGATACTTCGCCACGTGCGGACAGAATCAGTACCTTGGTCTCGCAGTCGGTTTTCCTAAGTTCCCTGAGCACGGTCATGCCGTCGATACGGGGGAGATTGAGGTCGAGCACCACGAGGTCAAAGACTTCGACGCCCAGCAGGTCGAGCGCCTCCTGTCCATCGTGACAGCAGTCGACGCTGTACGCCAAGTTTCGCAAGCTGCGCGCGATTGCATCGCACAGTGCTCGCTCGTCTTCGACGATCAAAATACGCATAACAGTCTCCTTGCACATTCCATATCGCGCTTAACACGGATTTTATAGCCGATATGGTCCAATGGTCGCGTAACGAAAGGAGTGGTCGTGTTGTTCAAAGCGGTAAAACCCGTGGTACAGGTCGCTTTGTTGATCGTCGGAATTACCATGGTGTGCTTTGGTGTTATGCGTGGCGAGGCGGATGCCGTGCTGGCCAAAGCGATTAGGCTGTGCTTGG
>UQXP01000034.1 GCA_900545055.1 uncultured Collinsella sp. | reverse complement strand
AGAAGCCCTCGCCGCACGAAGTGCGCAGCGAGGGCTTCTTGCATGTCCGAGGACGCGCCGGGAGGGAACTTACTCTCCGCCCGGGCAGGTAAGACGAATTACGCGACGGTGTAAACCCAGTTGTGCTTATCCTCAACAGCACCAGACTGGATGCCCGTCAGGGTCTCGCGGAGCTTCTTCATCACAGGGCCGATCTCGGTGTAGCCGGCCGAGAAGGTCACAGTTTCGTCGGCACCGTAGACCTTGTTGTCAATCTCGCCCACCGGGGAGATGACGGCAGCGGTGCCGCACAGGCCGCACTCGACAAAGGTACCGGCCTTGACCTCGGCCCACTCGACGGGACGTTGGTCAACGGTCATGCCCAGGTCCTGAGCAACCTGAACGAGCGAACGACGGGTGATAGAGGGCAGGATGGAGTCGGTGTGCGACTGCGGAACGACGAGCGTGCCGTCCTCCTTCACGAACAGAACGTTGGCGCCGCCGGTCTCCTCGACATAGGTGCGGGACTCGGAGTCGAGATACAGGTTCTCGGCATAGCCCTCGCGATGGGCCTCCATCGTGGGCTTAAGGGACATGGCGTAGTTCAGGCCGGCCTTGATGTTGCCGGTGCCGTGCGGTGCGGCACGGTCGTACTCGGAAACGCGCAGCTTGACGGGCTTGAGGCCACCCTTAAAGTACGGACCGACCGGGGTCACGAGAATGCGGAAGGTGTACTCAGGAGCGGGAGCAACACCGATCACGTCGCCGGAACCGATCATAAACGGACGCACGTACAGGGTAGCGCCGGAGCCGAAGGGCGGAACCCAAGCGGCGTTGGCAGAAACGACCTGCTTGACGGCCTCAACAAACTTGTCCTTGGGGAACGGGGGCATCTCAAGGCGCTGAGCGGAGTTGTACATGCGCTCGGCGTTCATGTCGGGACGGAAGCAGACGATGCTGCCGTCCTCGGCGGTGTAAGCCTTCAGGCCCTCAAAGACCTCCTGGCAGTAGTGGAAGATGCCACCGCACTCGGAGACGTGCATGGTGTGGTCGGTGGTCAGGCCACCCTCGTCCCACTCGCCGTCCTTCCAATGAGCCTCGTAGCTGTAGTCGGTCTTCATGTAGCCAAAACCGAGGCTACCCCAATCGATATCCTTCTTCTCGACAGTCATATGTCGCTCCTTACATACACAGTTGCAAACTCGCGAACCCGTACGCAAGGACCGAGGCCGGCCGCGTCGCAACGTCGCACGCCCGGAGCGTAGAGCCGGACGGGACACGCGAACAGCATCAAAGCCGATGGCACGTCGATTCGCATGCACGAGATTGTACTCCCCGTACGCGTCTGATAAAACGCTTTTCTTTAACTAAGTAAAGTATTTTCATTTGACCGAAACTAAAGAGGCCCGCCACCGTAAGCGGTGACGGGCCTCAACTGCACGGTTTGCGCGCCGGCTCGAGCTACGCGTTCTTTTTGCCCAGCTTAGCCTTAACCAGACCGACCACGGTCGGGATGATCGACACGGCAACGATGCCAACGATTAGCAGCTCAAAGTGCTCCTGCACAAAGGGGATGCCGCCAAAGAAGTAGCCCAGCAGTGTAAAGAGCGTCGACCAGGTAATGCCACCCAGCACGTTGAAGATGACAAAATTGCGCCAGTGCATGCCGCCCATGCCGGCGATAAAGGGCACAAAGGTGCGGATAAACGGGAAGAAGCGACCCAGGAAGATGGCCAGGTGACCCCACTTGTCCAAGAAATCCTCGGACTTTTTGATGCGCTCGGGCGTCATGGCCTTGACCTTGCCCGAAGCGATAATCTTTTTGCCAAAGAAGTGACCGATCATAAAGTTGCACTGGTCACCCAGGATGGCAGCCGCCCATGCGACGGCCAGCAGGGCCACGATGTTAAAGCCGCCATTGTGGGCAAAGAAGCCCGAAGCAAACAGCAGCGAATCGCCGGGGAGGAACGGGAAGAACACCACGCCCGTCTCGATAAAGATGATCAGGAACACGCAGCCGTAGGCCATAAGCGGGCCGGCGGCGATCCAGCTGGCGATCGCAGTGCGCGGATCCTTAAGCAGCTCGGCGATAAAATTAATGAAACCCATGAAGTAAAACCTCTCAGTTGTGGGCGCGGATACGTCCAAGTTGACCAGTATACGGTTGCGGTGCCCCCTCGTGCGCAACCCCACAAAAGCATGACTCCATTACCAGCAAGTTTGCATAACTGACACCTGTTGCGCAATGCCGCCAAGATTGTCCTTCCTAATCCCTAGCGAATCGCTATACTTTATTGAATCGCATTGCCATGGCGCTAAGGGAGGGCGGCCGGTGAGCTTTATCAGTACCATTCGCGAGGACATCAAGACCGTCCAAGCGCAGGATCCCGCCGCGCAAAACGGTCTAGTCATCTTCCTTTCCTATCCTGGCCTGCACGCCAAGTGGAACCACGTGCCCGAGCACTGGCTCTGGGAGCACGGTCATCGCTCGCTCGCCCGTGTGCTATCTCAAATCACCCGCCACATCACCGGCGTCGAGATTCACCCTGCCGCACAGATTGGCAAGCACTTCTTTATCGACCACGCCATGGGCGTCGTCATCGGCGAGACCACCATTGTGGGCGACAACTGCGTGCTCTACCAGGGCGTTACGCTCGGCGGCACCGGCAACGAAACCGGCAAGCGCCACCCCACCCTGGGTAACAACGTCACCGTGGGCACGGGCGCCAAGGTGCTCGGCAACATCCGCATCGGCAACAACGTCAAGATCGGCGGCAACTCGGTCGTCGTCAAGGACGTGCCCGACAACTGCACCGTCGTGGGCGTGCCGGGACGCATCATCAAGCGCAACGGCTGCCGCGTGTTCGAGGAGAGCTTCGACGCCAAGCAGCATCGCGAGTACATGCCCGATGACGCTGCCGAGCAGAGTGCCCTCAACCGCCAAGGCATCACCGAGAACGCCCGCCGCGTCAAGGAACTCGAGCGAGAGGTGGCCGAGCTCAAGGCCCTCGTGCCAAGCTCGTGGACGAACGCTAGGAACGCAAGCGGCACAAAACGACATCGGCATCAACGCAAGAAGGCGCGCCAGGGAATTCATCCCCGGCGCGCCTTTGCGTTGATGCGACATGTGGGACTGTCCCTTTGTCACATTATGCGAACTGGCTCAGATAGAGGTCGGCGTAGGCACCCTCGGCAGCCAGCAGCTCCTTATGCGTGCCCTGCTCGATAATGTTGCCGTGATCCATGACCAAGATCAGGTCGGCGTCCACGATCGTCGACAGGCGATGCGCGATCACAAAGCTCGTGCGCCCGCGCATAAGCGCGTCCATGGCACGGCCGATAGCAAGCTCGGTACGCGTGTCCACGCTTGAGGTCGCCTCGTCCAGGATTAGAATCGCCGGGTTGTTGAGCAGCACGCGTGCGATGGTCAGCAGCTGACGCTGGCCCTGGCTGATGCTTTCGGCATCGTTGGCCACGCGCGTGTCGTAGCCCTGCGGCATGGTGCGCACAAAGAAGTCAACCTGGGCGGCGCGCGCAGCCGCAACAATCTCCTCGCGCGTTGCCTCGGGGCAGCCGTAGGCGATGTTCTCGGCAATCGTGCCGTCGAACAGCCAGGCGTCTTGCAGCACCATGCCAAACTGCTGACGTAGCTCGCCGCGATCCATGAGGCGCGTATCCACACCGTCGAGCGTAATGCGGCCGCCGTCGATCTCGTAAAAGCGCATGAGCAGGTTGATGAGCGTCGTCTTGCCTGCGCCCGTGGTTCCCACCACGGCAATCTTCTGGCCCGGCTCGGCGGTAAACGACACGTCGCGCATAAGCGGCTTGTCGGGCGAATAACCAAAGCGCACGTGCTCAAAGGAGACGCGGCCCTCCACGCGACCCGGCAGCTTGGCGGCCTCGTCCGGCAGCGGATCGGCCTCCATCTCGGGCTCATCGAGCAGGTCGAACACGCGCTCCGCACTCGCCAGCGCGCTCTGCAGCGAGTTGAAGGTAAACGACAGCTGCGTCATGGGCTCAGATGCCTCATAGATAAACTGGAAGAACGCCTGGAACACGCCGACGGTCATGTGACCGGCAACCAGCATGCTGCAGCCCACGAGCGCAATCACGATCTGCGCTAGGCGACCAATAAAGCGAACCGCGGGTCCGACGGCGTTGATCATAAAGTCGGCCTTGGTGCTCACGCGCGCCAGCTCGCCCGAGGCCTCGTGCACCTCGGCAGAGCTCTGACGTTCGCGGTTAAACGCGCGGATCACCAGACGGCCCGAATAGCCTTCCTCGACCGCACTCGTAATCTTGGACACCCACTCCTGACGTTCACCGGTTACGTCATGCGTGCGGCGCGAGACCACCTTGGTCACTAGCAGCGACAACGCCGTAAAGAACAAAAAGACCAGCGTGAGTGGCACACTGAACACAAACATCACGCTCACAGCGCCCACTACCGTACCAATCGACACCAGCAGCTGCAGCAATCCGCGCTGCATGCTCTCGGACATCTTGTCCAGGTCGTTGGTCGCGCGGCTAACGACCTCGCCAGGACGATGCGCGTCAAAATAGGCGAGCGGCAGACGGTTGAGCTTTTGGGCGATGCGGTTGCGCAGGCGCAGATTGAGACGCTCAGCGACGCTCGACATCAAAAAGCTCTGGAGCGCATAGAACGAGGCAGCGGCCGTCCAAATCAAAAAGTAGATGAAGATAGTCCTGCCGCAGTTCTCCCAGGTGATGCTGAAGGTGGCGTTGTTGGCAAACGCTACCTGAATGTGGCGCCACAGCTCATCGATCACGCGGGCGCTATATGCCGGCGCAGCGGTGTTAAAGATGGCGTAGAACACAATGCTCGCGAACACGATATAGAAGCGCCAATGGTCGCCGGCAGCCTCGCTCCACAGGCGGCGCACCGTCGCCCAGGTGTCGCGGGGTTTCTCGTCCTCGTCCTCGTCGCCCACATCGCGCATACGCTCTGCCTCGGCGCGGGCGCGCTCGTCCTCGGCACGTTCGTTTTCCTCGTAGAGCGCTTGGCGGCGAGCCTCGCGCTCGGCTGCAGCCTTGGCGGCGTCATCCAGCTCGGTCGACGCGGCAGCCGTTTCCTCGACCAGTCCCGCGGCAGCGGCGTCATCAACGCCGCCCTGCTTCTTGAGCTCCTCGGTCATGCTACTCACCTCCCTTCATCTGCGATTCCGCGATGGCGCGGTACACCTCGCAGGTTTCCATAAGCTCGCCATGCGTGCCCAGACCCACAACCTCGCCATCCTTGAGCACGACGATCTGGTCGGCGTGCAAGATCGTCGAGATGCGCTGCGCGATGATGAGCACCGCAGCGTCACGCGTCTCGTCTTGCAACGCATGACGCAGGGCGGCATCGGTCTTAAAGTCCAGGGCCGAAAAACTGTCATCGAAGATATATAGATCGGCATGCTTCATGAGCGCACGGGCGATTGCCAAACGCTGGCGCTGGCCGCCCGAAAAGTTCGTACCGCCCTGGGCAACCGGGGTATCGAGCCCCTGCGGTTGGTCGAGTACAAAGGTGCTCTGGGCAACCTCAAGCGCGTGAAGCATGTCGCCCTCGGTCGCGCCTTCGTTACCAAAGCGAAGGTTGCTCGCCACCGTGCCCGAGAACAGCCACGCCTTCTGCGGCACATAGGCAATGCGCCCGCGGATTTCGTCTTGCGTAAGCTCGCGCAGGTCCACACCATTCAGGCGAATGGAGCCCTTGGTGGCATCGTGGAAGCGCAGCAGAAGCTTTGCCACCGTCGATTTGCCCGAGCCTGTCGAGCCAACGATCGCAGTCGTCTGACCGCGACGGCAGGCAAAGCTCAGGTCGCACAGGGTGTCCTCGTCGGCGTCGTCAAAGCGAAACGACATATGATCGAACACGGCGACCACATCGGCCCCGTCCTTTGAGTCGGACGCGGCCGCATCAAGCGTACGCCCGCCATCGACGATGCTCGGCTCAATCTCCAGCACCTGCTGCGCACGGTTCAGGCACGCGGCAGCACGCGGAAGCGTCAGCACCACCATCTGGGCCATCATCACAAAGAACAGGATCAGAATTGCATACTCCAGCACCGCCGAGATACTCGCAATCTGCATGGCGTGGGCGCCTACGCGGTTGCCGCCCACCCACAGCACCGCCACCTCGGCGATGTTCATCAAAAAGAAGCTTGAGCTGTCGAGGCCCACAAACAGGTGGTTGACTTTGATGGCGTTGGCGGCGTATTCGCTAAACACCTCGTCCAGACGCCGTTCCTCGTGGCGCTCCTTGTTAAACGCACGGATGACGCGCACGCCCACGATGTTTTCGCGCAGCACCACGTTCATGCGGTCGATAAAGCTCTGCAAGCGCATAAAGATCGGAGCCGCGTTGGCAACCGTAAAGACCGCCGCCACCAGCACAATCGCAACGACTACGCCCAGAAGCGTGCCCATGGCAGGATCGATAAACCAGGCAAAGATGATGCCCGCCACAGCCAAAAACGGCACGGGCAGCACCAGCTGAATCGTCTGCAGAATCGCCTGCTGAATCACGTTGATGTCGTTGAGCGAGCGGGTGATCATCGATCCGGTGCCAAAGCGCTCAAAATCGCTGGCCGCGAGCTCGAGCGATTTGTCGTACACGGCATTGCGGATATCGCAAGCCACGTTGGCGGCCAGGCGCGCCGAAAGATAGCAGCCCAGCACCGTGCCGCCGCTAGCCATGCTGGTCGCGATAAACATGTATAGGCCGTTGCGTAAAATGTAGTCGACATCGCCCGTGGTAATACCGGTGTTGACCATGTTCGCCAGCATCGTGGGAACCAACAGCGTACCGACGTTATCCACCAGCAGCACCAGCAGCGTCACTGCGACAAGCCCTCGATAGGGCTTCATAAACCTCATTAACAGTCGCACGACTCCCCCTCACCTTGATTCTCGGCTTGGCTCTCGGCAGCGATATGCTGCTTAAATGTCTCGCACTCCTCGCCGAGCACCTGAGAGAATTTGCCGATCAAGCGCATGATTTCGCGCTGCTCACATGGCTCAAGCGCGCCAAAGGCTCGCTGCTCGGCCTTGAGTGCCGGCAGCGCATAACGCTCGGCAAATCGCCTGCCCTCTTCGGTCAGGCTCACAACCTTGTTCTTACGACTGCCTTCGGCAAACTCCAACGTTGCGAAGCCCCGCGCCGTCAAGGTTTTAATCGCCGAATTGATAGTCTGCTTGCTGTAGAACCATTCGCTTGTCAGACGGCTTACGGCAATACTGCCGCCCGCCGTGCTGGTATCGACGAGCATCCAGTAAGCGCAGTCCGAAAGGCCGCAGGCGCGCGAGAACTCCGAATAGATATGGTCGAGTCCATTGAGCAACCGGTCGAAGTCGACCAACGTAACCGCACTATTCATCTATCCCACCATTCGATTGTCCGATTTTTGACCAATTTTGTGTCTCTAGATTAGTCCGAGTTTTGACTATCGTCAACAGGCTCTCCGCAAATGCGTGCATTTTTATGGCCTATCGGCAGAAAAAGACCGCTGGCGCGGGGGCGCGCCAGCGGTCACGTGAAAATCGAGTTTTATTGTCTGTTAAGCGGCGACGGCCTCATAGACCGTAGCGCCCGAGAAGCTGTCATGCAGGCTCTTGCCGGCAATCCACGGCAGCTCGACGACCTCGCAGACCGTGTTGACCAGCTCGGAGCAGTCAGTAAAGTGGCCCTTGTCGTTGAGGGCCTCGCAATCCTGAACACGCCAATAGCCATCGGTGTGCGTGATGTAGTACTCGTGATCGTTGATCGACACGAAAGCGCGCGTCTTGGAACGCAGCAGCTTCAGAAATCCTTCGAAATCGGTCTCGACGACATCTCCAGCCTGGAACATGATGTTACCTCCTGGCCCGGCGCCACCACGGCGCATTGATAAACGTTGGTGCTCCTTTAGTAAAACCTTTATCAGAGGTTATGCGTTCGTCATTTAGGCAAGTGGTAAAAAACCGCAGGGTAGACGGGATAAAACGTTTAACCATCCCATTTGATTGTCACATTCTGAAGGTACTTTTATGCAAACCTACTTTCCCAATTGGAATCTATTCTTTTGGCCGGGCAATTGACCGTCTATCGTTTAAGCCCGACGGGTATGAACGGGGCATCTGCAACGCCACCGCAAGGAGACACCATGGAGACTATCGAAGCACTCATTCACCGCCGCAGCTGCCGCAAATACAGCGATCGTCCCGTCGAGGCCGAAAAGCTTGCACGTATTATCGAAGCCGGCCAATATGCACCGAGCGGCATGGGCCGCCAGCCGGTGACGTTTGTCGCCGTCACCGACCCCGCGACCGTCGAGCGTCTCTCACAGCTCAACGCCCAGGTCATGGACAGCAACAGCGACCCCTTCTATGGCGCCAAGACCGTTGTGGTGGTGCTGGTTGACCGCAGCGTGCCCACACATCTGGAAGACGGCTCGCTCGCCATGGGCAATTTGCTCAACGCCGCCTATGCGCTGGGTGTCGATTCGTGCTGGATTCACCGCGCGCATGAGGTCTTTGACTCGCCCGAGGGCCTGGAGCTGCTAGCTAGCTGGGGCCTGCCCGCCGACGGCAGCCTGCGCGGTGTCGGTAACTGCATTCTTGGCTACGCCGAGGACACGCTACCCGAGCCCAAGCCCCGCCGCGACAACATCATCTACGTAAGGTAACCCGGGAGCGTCAGCGGGGGGTGGCTAATTTGGGACGGGGCTTTTTAGCTACCCCACTCGCAACTTATATTGACGTCGCCGTTGTCGTCGTTTCGTTCGTCTGGGCCGTTTCGGCTTCGCTGCCTTGTTCGTCCTCGTCCTTTTGAGCGTCGGCGATGGTGGAGGCCGCCGCGACGATGCCGCGCTGGGGCGCGACGCCCGTCTGGGTCTGAGCGCCCTCGACAACTTCTGTGCCTGCATGCGCGAGCTCGGGCGATTTAAACACTGCGTCCAAGTTGGCGCCACCGCCGGCATATCCGAGCGCTGCGAGCGCGATGACGATCACCGCAACGACGGCCACGATCGGCACATAACGATGCCAACCAGCAGGATTGAGCCCACTGCGGCGAGCCGCCCCGCGGCTGATGTAACCGAGCGTTCCGTCGTGCTTGAGCTTTGAGCCCACCACGCGTTTGCGGCCCCACAGTGAGGACTCTGCCTGCATTGCCAAGCGGGCGCTTGCCGAAGGATAGCCGTATTTAGTGCGCTTGAACGAGCCATCAAACCCCGAGGCGTGTTTACCCCACGTCACCGATGTTGTGCGTCGGTTGACCGGCGCGGCACTCCGCCTTCTGCGGCTCGGTTTTGAAGTCTCAGCCATATGCCCTCGCACGCCGTAACCAAATCGAAACAATAACGCTTTGGACTGTAGCACACGCGTCGCGCGCGGTCACGGGCGCCTCGCTCAACGGTCATCGTCCTTCAGCAAGCGCCACAGCGTTGTACGGCTTATGCCCAGCACCTCCGCCGCACGGGTTCGGTTACCGTGGAGATGGCCTACAACCAGATGCGCGATATCTCGCTCGGTATCGGCCAGCGGTCGCAGAATATACAGGTCGCTTTCGAGTGTCGGGGCGCCAAAGGTTGCGGTCTTAATCACGTCCTCTTGGGCGAGCACTTCCTCCGCCACAGCGCGGTCCACCGTGCCCGCCCCCACCAATATATACAGTCGTTCCGAGACCTCGCGGAGCTGCAGATAATTGCGCGGCCAGCGGTAAGCATCGAGCGTCTTCGTCGCCGTGGCAGACAGCGTGGGCGCTGCCGTCCCAAATGCATCAGCGAGATATTCCAAATAGCGCGCGACCTTCGTCGACGCGGCTCCCTGCTCGGCGATTGCCGGCGCCACGCTCACCGCACAGGCGAAGCGCTCGGTCACAAAGGCGGCTTGATCACTTTCGCTGCCGCCCGGCATGTCATTCGCCGTCAGCACCACATGACAGCGCGTCGCCAACGCGGTGTCGGCCATCGTGGAGACCAGCTCGCGGAGGCGCTGGGGGCCAACCGCATTCCAGCCCTCAATGCAAAGTGTCAGCCCCGTTTGGAACAGCGGCGATTCGGCGCTTTTGAGCACGTGGCGCCAACCGCGCTCGGTGAGCTCATCGAGCGCAACGGAAACAAAGGGCTGATCGGCAAAAGGACCGTCCAGATAGAGGCGCTTGGCGATCTCGACCTGACCCGCTCCCAGCTCGCCCTCGAGCATAAGGGGCACACCGCGCGCGTAGCTCTCGGCAACCGGTGCAGCTACCGCAGCGGCACCCTCAACGATGCCGTACGCGCTCGATTCGTAGCGGGCCTCAACTTCGTCGGCGTTGAGCCACTCGATGCCCGCATGCGCCGCGGCACCGCGCACCTCGCGGACCACGACGACCCAAAGGCCCCCGCCCTCTTTGTCGGTGGGGCGAACGGTCAGGCTCAGGCGCGTACCCGCACGCCCCATAACAAGACGCGCGCCGTCTCCTATACGGTCGAGGCGTTCGGCAACAAAAGCCGCCACATCCCGCTCAAGCGCCGCGTCATTCATGGTCGAGATCGCGACGTCCCCATGCGCATCGATTGCCAATGCCGAGGCCCCGGCGGCAGCTAGGGCATCGGTCAAGATGTTCAGTTTGGCATTGCTATCCATGATTTGCCCCTGTCCGCGGCGACGTGCAACCGCCGACGGTCGCACGACCGAGTGTTTCAAAATTGAACGATATTGCTCACCAAACACTATAGGGCAGAAAGCGCCGTCCTGCGAGTATAGGTGTTGCCCCGCATCGCCATCCTGGCGGGGCGATAAGAGCTCTTCGGGACTTATAAACCTGCGGACAAGCCATACCCGCAAGAGCTCCTATCGCTCCACCGCAGGCATGCGCTCACCAGCAACCAGCACGCGAATAAGCTACTTCTCTACCAGATTCCCAGCACGTGCTGCATTCCCAAGCTCATGCACGCAATGCCAATCCAGCAGCAAAAGCCCAACGCGATGGGCTTGCCGCCCTTTTTGACCAGCTCGACGATATCGGTATTAAAGCCAATAGCCGCCATGGCCATCACGATAAAGAACTTCGACAGCTCCTTGATAGGTGCCGTAATGGACACGGGAAGCTGAAGCACCGTGGTGATTACGCTCGCCAGCACAAAGAACAGCACAAACATGGGAAACGCGCGTTTAAGCGAGAACGCGCTTTTGGCGTCGCCGCCGGCCTTGCGCGCCAGATGCATCTGCCAGCATGCGAGGACCAACGTGATGGGGATAATGGCCAGCGTCCTGGTGAGCTTGACCACCGTGGCGCTCTCGAGCACATTGGCGCCGGGATGCATGCTGTCCCAGGCGCTCGCCGCAGCCGTTACGGACGAGGTGTCGTTAATGGCGGTGCCGGCAAACAGACCAAAGCCCTCGTTGGTCAGCCCGAGCATGCCGCCGAGCGTCGGAAACACGAGCGCCGCGATAACGTTAAACAGGAAGATGACCGAAATGGCCTGGGCAATCTCGCGATCGTCGGCATCGATGACGGGCGCGGTCGCAGCGATGGCCGAACCGCCGCAAATCGACGAACCCACACCTACAAGCGTCGCGATCTTGCCCGGCACGTTCATAACGCGGCAGAGCACAAAGGCGATGACAAGCGAGGTCGAGATCGTCGCCACGATAATCGGCAGCGACTGGGCGCCCTTGGACAGAATCTGGGAGAGGTTCATGCCAAAGCCAAGCAGGATAACCGCGTACTGCAAGACTTTTTTGGACGTATAGGTGACGCCGGCGGCGAGCTGTTCGCGACGATTCTTGGGAAAGACGAGCGCCAGGACCATGCCAAAGAGGATGGCGAATACCGGCCCACCGACCACCTCAATCTGTTTGCCGAGCAGCGTTGCGGGGATAGCGATGATCAGGCAGAACAAGACACCCTTCCAGCGCTCGCGTACGATATTTGCCAGGTGCATATGGGATTCCTTCTTTCTCTTTCACGTTTGCGACGGCTTATGATACGGCAACATTGAGCGCAGCCTTGCGCAAACACAGACTAAGATGCCGCAATAGTTCTCGGGCGACAGCCGAATTACCCACCGCGGAGAGCTGATTCGCGGCATAATTAACAACTGACATATGAGTTTGATAGAACAGTTGCGAGGCGCTATGGAAGAATCGATGCACGTCGGCGAGCAGGAAACGAGCCTACAGGACCAGTCCTACCACACCATTCGACGCAAAATCGTCTACCTGGACTACAAGCCGGGCGAAAAGCTGGGCGTCAAGCAACTTTGCGACGACCTGGATATGGGGCGCACGCCCGTGCGCGAGGCTTTGGTTCGCTTGGCGCAGGAAGGCCTGGTGCGCACCGTGCCCCAGAGCGGCACCTACGTCTCACCCATCAACCTCACCCTTGCCGAGAGTGCTTGTTACATCCGCGAGCATCTGGAAAAGCAGGTGATTGTGGAGTGCTGTGCGCGCGCCACGTCGGCCGGCATCGAGCAGCTCGACCGCGCCATCGTGCTGCAGGAAAAGGCCATGGCCGAAGAGGATCGCATCGGCTTCTTTTTGAGCGACAACCTCATGCATCACATGATTTTTAGCATCGCATGTCGCAGCACCGTGTGGTCGTGGCTCGAAGAGACCAATGCCGACCTGGAGCGCTTCCGCTGGCTGCGCGCCGCCACGCAAGTTCTCGACAATCAGGACATCGTGAACGAGCACAAGCAGATTCGCTGCGCTATCGCCGGTCGCGACCCCATCGAAGCGAGCTTTTTGGTCAGCAAGCACCTGCACATGATGTTCCGCAACCAAACCGAGGTTCTGGACCAGTTCCCCGAGTACTTCGAGACCAGCAAGCTCCGCTAACCCGCCAAAAAGGGACAGGTTCATTTTGGCGGGTTTTATCTGGTCAAATGCAAAAAAGGCCCGGCTCCGTCTTGATGCGGAGCCGGGCCTTAGTCGCTAGAACGGCGGAACCAACTACTCTACCGTGACGCTCTTGGCCAGGTTACGGGGCTGGTCGACGTCGCAACCTCGCAGGATGGCCACCTCGCGAGCGAGCAACTGCAGCGGGACGCTCGCCGTGATGGGGCTGAACACGTCGCGGACTGCCGGCACGCGGATGATGCAGTCGGCGATCTTGTTGATCTCCTCGTCGCCCTCGGTGGCAACGACGATGACCTTGGCGCCGCGCGCCTTGCACTCCATAAGGTTCGACACGGTCTTGTCGTAGGTGGCACTCTTGGTGGCCACAGCGATGACAGGGAAGCCCGGGTCGATCAGGGCAATGGGGCCGTGCTTCATCTCACCGGCGGCGTAGGCCTCGGCGTGCAGGTAGCTGACCTCCTTGAGCTTGAGCGCGCCCTCGTAGGAAATAGCGGCACCCATGCCACGGCCCACGAACAGCGCCGACTGCGCGTCCTTGCACAGCAGGGCGGCCTCATGAACGGCCTCGGTTTGGGTATCCAAAATCCACTGGATCTGCTCGGCCGTATCGGAAAGCTCGCGGAACAGCATGCGCGCCTGCTTGGTGGTCAAGCGGTACTTGACCTGCGCCAGCAGCAGGGCCAGCAGCGTAAGGCTCACGACCTGGCCGATGAAGCTCTTGGTCGAGGCGACCGCGATCTCCTTGTTGGCCTTGGTGTAGATGACGCCGTCGCTCTCACGCGCCACGGGGCTGCCCACCACGTTGGTGATGCCGAAGACCTTGGCGCCCTTGATGCGCGCGTCGCGAATGGCGGCAAGGGTGTCGGCCGTCTCGCCCGACTGGGACACGGCCACGACAAGCGTCGTCGGCGTGATGATGGGATTGCGATAGCGGAACTCGCTGGCCGCCTCAACCTCGGTGGGGATGCGAGCCCAGCCCTCAATGAGATTCTTAGCAATGAGTCCAGCATGGTAGCTGGTGCCGCAGGCGATCACGTAGACGCGATCGATATCGTTGAGCTCTTCGAGCGAAAGGCCCAGTTCGTCGATGTCAAGCTCGCCGGCCGGCGTCATACGACCGACCAGCGTGTCGCGCACGACGCGCGGCTGCTCGTGGATTTCCTTGAGCATAAAGTCGGGATAACCGCCCTTTTCTGCCATGTCCAGGTCCCAGTCGATGTGGGTGACCTTGGGCTCGATAACGTTGCCGGCCTCGTCGGTGTACTCGACGCCTGCGGGCGTGAGCTTGGCAAACTGACCGTCCTCGAGCACCACGACATCGCGGGTGGCGTCGATGAGCGCGATGACATCGGAAGCAACATAGGAACCGGTTTCGCCCACGCCGACTACGATCGGGGAATCCTTGCGGGCCACGGCGATCACGCCGGGCTCGTCAGCGCACACGGCGGCCAGACCATAGGCACCGACCACGTGGGTGCAAGCCTCGCGCACGGAGGCCATCAGGTCGTGCGTCTCGACATAAGCCTCTTCGATCAGATGCGCGAAGACCTCGGTATCGGTCTCGCTCTTAAAGTGATGGCCGCGGCCCTCCAGCTCTTCGCGCAGCTCGGCGAAGTTCTCGATGATGCCGTTGTGGACGATGGCGATACGACCGTCGCAGCTGGTGTGGGGGTGAGCGTTAACGACGGAGGGCTTGCCGTGGGTGGCCCAACGGGTGTGGCCGATACCGCAGGTAGCGTCGCTGTCGATGTTGGAAAGCTCGCTCTCTAGGCCCGCGACCTTGCCCACGCGGCGGATGACGTCGAGGTGCGCCGCGGCGCCCTCGCCCACCTCGAGCGCGACGCCCGAGGAGTCATAGCCGCGATACTCCATACGCTTGAGGCCCGTGACCAGGATGTTCTTTGCAATATCAGAGCCGGTGTAGCCGACGATTCCGCACATAAGATAAATCCCTTCGTTCGCGTGACTGCAAGACGTCCACGCACAAGGGGCGCTGAGACGCATAACGTTCGAGTATTGTACTCACGCAGGCGCAAGCTGATATACTAGATGTGGTATCTCAACTTAGATACCACCCGATGCACACACGTCCAGCCGGTCCAAACCGCCACAATGGGGACAGGAACCTTTGTGGTGGCTTGGACCGGGGCGGCGCTCTGTCCCGGCGAAAGATCTCAATCTGTAACATCTGGGCCGCAATAAGCCGGTTTAGTGTTACAGATTGAGACATTACGGTTCGGCCCCTGCACTATGTCTCGATTTGTAACAGGTAGAGCCGGTTTTGCTGTCCAGATGTTACAGATCGAGACAATTGAAGACCCGGGTAGCTCAAACCACCGCAAAGGTACCTGTCCCCTTCGTGGTGGTCGCGTTGGCAACAGCGTTTCCCCAGATAAAACCTGCCAAAATAAACCTGTCCCTAATTGGTAGGTTTTGACACCCTTGAAACGGGCGATGCTACAATCTGACTCGTACTTGAAACGCATCAAAGGGGCCGCTATGGCAAAGGTAAAAATCAGCGATGTCGCGCGCGAGGCAGGGGTCTCGCTGGGCACGGTTTCCAACGCGCTCAACCATCCCGAAAAGCTGCGCCCCGAGACTCTCAAACTCATCAACGAGACCATCAATCGCCTTGGCTATCTGCCCAACCAAAGCGCCCGTCAGCTCGCAGGCGGCACCACCAAGTCCTTTGGCCTGGTTCTTCCCCGTCTCGATCACGGTTTCTCGCTCCAAATCGCCAGCGGCGCCCACAACGAGGCCCGCAAGCACGGCTACGACCTGCTCATCGCCAACGCCGATAACGACGATATTCTCGAGGACCATTACCTGCGATATTTTATGGGCACGCAGATGTCCGGCGTCATGGTTCAGCCCATGGCATCCCCCGACTGGCACCCCGATATGACCAAGATGCCCGTGCCGATCGTCCATCTGGACATCCACTGCTCCGAACCCGGTTACTACGTGGCCGCCGACAACGAGGCGCAGGGGCGCATTATCGCCGAGCTCGCCATCGCCCGCGGCGCGCGCCATATCACCGTTGTGGGCAGAGCGGCATTTATGCAGCTCACCCTGCGCGTACTTGGCATTCACAAGGCCCTCGCCCTGCATCCCGATATCAAGATCGAAGTTATCGACGCCGGCGAATGGAATACCGCTGCCGACGGTTACAGCATCGGCGCTCAGATTGCCGAGCGCTCTACCGACGAGCGTCCCGATTTTGTCATCGGCCTTACCGATGTATTGGCCTCGGGCGTTATCTCGGCGTTGACCGACAAAGGCATCCCCGTCCCCGAGCAGGTCCGCGTGGCCGGCTGCGACGGCAACCCGCTTGCATGGAGCGGCGCGGTACCGCTCACCACCGTAGCACCCCCGGGCTACGAGATTGGCCGCAAGGGTGTCCAGCTGCTCATGGAGCAAATCGAGAACAAGGCGCCGGCAAAAGCCAAGCACACCCGCATTGGTTCCGCAGCTCGAGCCGTTACTGCGGTCACAGCCGCCGAGGACATCAACCGTCAGGAACTCGTGCGGCCGTTCCTCTTGGAGCGCGCCAGTACCCAGGCGAGCAGCCAAGCCGAAGCCACCGCCATCAACCTCGGCGCGTATCTATAGCACGTCGGTCAGTATGCCAAAACGCCGCTTAAGCAAAAGAAGCCCGACCATTGCCGGACCTCTTTTGCTTAAGCGCAAAGACGGCCATTTGTTTGTTTCAACGCCGTAATTGTCTAGCGCACGGCCTTGACCGCCGCCGTCAGATCGAACAACGTGTCGAGCACGGCATCGCAGCCATCCACCACGTCCTGCGGCAGCGACACGATATCGGGGACGGCAAAGACGTGGCAGCCGGCCGTGATACCCGAGACGCAGCCGTTGCGCGAATCCTCGACCACGGCGCATTCCTCGGGGGCAAAGCCTGCGCGCTCGCAGGCAAGCAAATACATCTCGGGGTCGGGCTTGCCGTGCACGACGTCCTCGCCGCAGGTCACGGTCTCAAACTTGTCAAAGAGGCCGACCATCTTAAGGTTGCGCTCGGCCGTAGCGAGGCGCGACGACGTCGCTAGACCCACGTGATAGCCCGCAGCCAGCAGCTCGTCTATGCACTCGGCGGCGCCGGCTTTAAGCTCCAGTTCGGTCTTGACCATCTCATCGCGAATCTCCTTGTGGCGGGCATAGACCGCCTCGGTGGTTTCGTGGCTGCCGTAATGCTTATCAAGGATGTCCATAACATCGGGCAGCGTGCGACCGATAAACTGATGGATCAGTGCTTCATCAATCGCGACCCCCAGCTCGGCAGCGCCCGCCTTCCATGCCTTAATGCCCAAACGCTCGGTATCGACCAGCGTTCCGTCCATGTCAAAAATTACAGCCTTGATCATATCGGTCCCCTCACCGGATTGCGTTACTGACACTCTACCGCACTTTACAAACTTGTATATAACGTATATAGCATATTATGCCTTCGTTACATAGATAGAAGTCTTATGACAAGCAGCCCGGTAGGATTATAGTTTTCGACCGAGTACATATTGGTAAGGAACGTTTCATGCTTTCAAACACCACCGCACCTGCAGAGGAGCTTCAGGACAAACTCGCAGCGCTCGAACAGCTGCTTTTGGCATATGGACGCGTCGCCATCGGCTTTTCCGGCGGCGTCGACAGCAGCTTTTTGGCCGCGGTCTGCGCCCGCATCATGCCTGCCAGCACGCTTCTCGTTCACCTCACCACGCCGCTCATCGGCACGCCTGAACAGGCTTCGTTTGAGCGGTCCGTTGACGGACAAACCAATGAGGAGCCGCATTTTAAGCTCCCTGTCCTCAATCTTTCGGTCGATCAGTTGCAGCTCCCCCAAGTAGCCTGCAACGATGCCAATCGCTGCTACCACTGCAAGCACGCCGGCTTTACCGCCATCGTCAACCACGCCAAGTCGCTCGGCTTTCCCACCGTCATCGACGGCAGCAATGCAAGCGATCGCGGTGACTACCGCCCTGGCATGCGCGCGGCAGAAGAGCTCGGCGTACGCTCCCCTCTAATGGAGGTCGGCTTTACCAAGGATGAAGAGCGCGAGCTGCTGCACGTATGGGGCTATCCCGTTTGGAACCTGCCGGCGGGAGCCTGTCTTGCCACGCGCGTCCCCACGGGCGAGGAGCTTACGCGCGAGAAGGTCGATTTAATCCGCGCCTGCGAGGACTACCTGCACGATCTTGGCCTGGCGCAGGTTCGCGCGCGCTTGGTCGGCGGCTGCATGCATATCGAAGCCGCTCCCGCAGATGTCACCAAGATTGCTGTCCTCGGCGGTACCGCCGTCGACGGCGAGGGCAAGACCCCGTTGCCCGCCGCCATCGAATCCGCGCTGCGAGAGCTGGGCTGCGCCCACATCTCCCCCGAGGTCACCCCCTACATCCACGGCAACATGAATCTTTAGGTTACGCCGTTTTACAAACGGCGTAACTGCTTGGCGCTGCGCAGGCTCCGGGCACGGCAATCTGACGTTCAACTTCACGGGCGCGACCAAAAGGTCAGCGCCCGCTTGTTACACGTCACCTTACCGCACCCGGAGCCCGCTCGCTCGCATATGCTCAACCTGCACTGCGTTAACTGACCTACCAAAAAGGGACAGGTTTATTTTGGCGGGTTTTATCTGGGGAAATATCGCGAGCCAGTCGCCCCTCTAGCATCCATCTACTTCGAGAGACACAAGAGGGGCGACTCGGCTGCATCTACTTCTTCCGATAGCGGCGGTTGCGGCTCGTCGATGAGCCCATTACTTCGATGAGCCCTTTATCCGCCATTTTTGGCAGATGGTAGCTGACGGACGAATTTTGGCATTCCGTCTCTCTAAAACAATAGATTTATCTCTCTAACTTTAGAGAGATAAGTGCCTTGTTTTAGAGAGACATTTAGAGAGATGTATCGAATTCGCTGCTAGATTGCCTAATGCTATCTCTCTAACCAACCTTCCCTTTAGAGAGACATTTAGAGAGACGAGTGCGACCTCTCTAATCATGGGCTCCACTCTTTAAGGTGCACACTTCCTAACCGTGCCCTAAGTTGCGGTGAAATAGTCCCCGATTAACCTGCCAAAAAGGGACAGGTTTATTTTGGCAGGTTTTACC
>UQXP01000033.1 GCA_900545055.1 uncultured Collinsella sp. | reverse complement strand
CGACACGCATAAAAAGCCTCCCATTTCTCGTGTCCAAGAAATGGGAGGCAGTTCATGTCGGCATTTAGGGACGTTCCTTTTGTGCCGGCAGTTAGGGACAGCCCTTGCCGATTCGATTGTTGAATATCTCCGTGACTACTTTACAGTTCCAGCGCGTCGGCGACTTCGGCAGCGCAGGCCAGGGCATCGGCCATGGCACTCACCACGAGCGAGCTGCCGTTGCGGGCGTCACCGGCCACATACACCGGCGTGACATCGGCGGCGACACTATCCGTGCGAGCCGCGAGGTGCGAGCCCTCGACGGCCATCACGGGCAGCGGACGACCAGCGGTGGCAACAGGCACGTTCACCGCATCAAACACGCCATGCTCGGGACCCGTAAAGCCGCATGCGATGAGCACCAGCTGCGCCGGCACCTCGTGCTCGGAGCCCGCGATGCGCTCCGGCTTCCCCGCCGACCAGTCCAGGTCGACCACGCGCAGACCAGCAGCCGCGCCCTTCTTGTCCAGCAGCACCTCGAGCGTATCCACGCCCCAGGCACGCATCTCGCCGCCCATGGCAGCGATGGCCTCCTGCTGGCCGTAGTCGGTCTTCTTCACGTTGGGCCACTGCGGCCAGGGGTTGCTCGCCGTGCGCTTATCGGGCGCCGCCGGCAAAAACTCAAACTGTCGCACGCTGCGCGCACCCTGACGTACCGCGGTGCCCACGCAGTCGTTTCCAGTATCGCCGCCGCCAATGACCACAACGTCCAGGCCGCGCGCGTTCACCGCGGGCTCGCCGCCATCGAGCACCGAGACGGTCGAAGCCGTCAGGTAGTCCACGGCATACACCACGCCGGGCGCATCGATGTTCGCAGCCGAAAGACCGCGGGGCGCACGAGCGCCGACAGCCACCACAACGGCGTCAAAGCCATTGAGCTTGGCGGTAACCTTGGGATCGTTCACATCGGCACCCAGCTCAAACACAATGCCCAGCTCGCGCATGAGCGCCACACGGCGCTCGACCACAGACTTCTCGAGCTTCATATTGGGAATGCCGTACATGAGCAGACCGCCCGGGCGGTCATCGCGCTCAAGCACCGTCACGCGGGCGCCACGACGCGCAAGCTCCCATGCTGCCACCAGACCAGCAGGACCGGAGCCCACCACGGCAACCGTGGGTGCGCCCTCCCCTGCCGGCTCAAAGCGACGCGGACCGCCATTTGCCCACTCATGGTCGCTGATCGCACGCTCGTTGTCATGGATCGTCGTGGGCTGGCCATCGACCGAACCCAGGTTGCACGCGGCCTCGCACAGCGCCGGGCACACGCGACTCGTGAACTCGGGCATGGGCGAGGTGAGCGACAGACGCTCGGCAGCCTCGTCCCAGCGGCCGCGGTACACCAGCTCATTCCACTCGGGAATCAGGTTGTGCAGCGGGCAGCCACTCGGACGCGCCCTGCCAAAGCTCGCGCCCATCTGGCAAAACGCCACGCCGCACATCATGCAGCGGCTCGCCTGGGCGCGACGTGCATCGTCATCGAGCTCCACATACAGCGGATCAAAATCATGGCTGCGCTCCTCCACGGGGCGCAGCTCGTGGGTCACGCGATCGATATCAAGAAAAGCACCGGGCTTACCCATGGCACTTACGCCTCCTTCTTGGTCGAAGCAACAGAGCTGGCAGCCACGGACGCAGCGCCCGCAGCACCGCCCGCGACATCAAAGCGAGCGACATCCTCGGCACTCGCGCGACCGGTCACGATGTCAAACGCCAGCTCCTCGGCCTGCGCATGCGTCTTGCCGGCAGCCTCGCCCGCGGCGACAATCGTCAGCACGCGCTCGTACTCGGTCGGAATGACCTTCACAAAGTGCTTGCCCATCGTCTCAAAGCTGTAGAGCAACTTAATGCCGCGCGGACTCTGCGTCGCGTCCACGTGCTCCTGGATGAGCTCGCGAATCTGCGCCAACTCGCCGGCCGTCGGGGCCTTGAGCTCAACGCTCTCGTGGTTCACGCGGGCATCGAGCGTGCCGTACTGGTCAAAGACGTAGGCAACGCCGCCCGTCATGCCGGCGGCAAAATTCTGCCCGACCTCGCCCAGGATGAGCGCCAGACCGCCCGTCATGTACTCGCAGCCATGGTTGCCGCAGCCCTCGACCACCACAGTGGCACCGGAGTTGCGCACGGCAAAACGCTGGCCGGCAAGACCGTTAATGAAGCCGCGGCCGCTCGTGGCACCAAAGAACGCAACGTTGCCCACGATGATGTTCTCGTCGAACTTGTAGGTCGCATGCGGGTTGGGGCGCACCGACACCTCGCCGCCCGAAAGGCCCTTGCCAAAGTAGTCGTTGGCGTCGCCGCACACGTTGAGCGTAATGCCGCGCGGCAGGAAGGCGCCAAAGCTCTGACCGGCCGAACCATCGCAATCGACGGTAATGGAGCCGGCGGGCAGGCCCTCGGGATGCGCTTTGGTCACCGCGTTGCCCAAGATGGTGCCCACGCAGCGGTTGACGTTGGCGATATCGGCGCGGAAGCGAATCGGACGCAGGTGCGCACGGGCATCGGCCGTATAGGGCACAAACAGCGTGGAGTCGAGCGTCTTGTCGAGCTCGCTGTCCGCGGCCATCTGCGGCAGGAAGTGACGACCGTCGGCACCCGGGATATGGGCACCGAACTCGCAGGTCGCGCTCGCCAGCACGGGAGACAGATCGAGCAGGTTTGCCTTGCGGTTACCCGGGACCTCGATCTGGCGCAAGCACTCGGGATGGCCGACCATCTCGTCGATGGTGCGGAAGCCCAGGCTCGCCATGACCTCGCGCAGCTGCTCGGCAACAAAGAGCATAAAGTGCTCGACGTGCTCTGGCTTGCCGCGGAAGCCGCGACGCAGGCGGCAGTTTTGCGTAGCGATGCCGGCCGGGCAGGTATCCTGCTGGCAGTCGCGCTGCATGAGGCAGCCCATGGAGATGAGCGGCATGGTCGCAAAGCCAAACTCCTCGGCACCCAGCAGGCAGGCGACGGCAACATCGGTGCCGTCCATGAGCTTGCCGTCGGCCTCGAGCACCACGCGTGAGCGCAGGCCGTTTTGCAGCAGCGTCTGCTGGGCCTCGGCAAGGCCAAGCTCCAGCGGCAGACCCGCATGCCAGATAGAGTCGCGCGCAGCGGCACCCGAGCCGCCATTGTGACCGCTGATCAAGATCTTGTCGGCAGCGCCCTTGGCAACACCGGTGGCGATGGTGCCGACGCCGGCCTCGCTGACCAGCTTGACCGACACGCGCGCGCCGGGGTTGGCGTTCTTAAGGTCAAAAATCAGCTCTGCCAGGTCCTCGATAGAGTAGATGTCGTGGTGCGGCGGAGGCGAGATCAGGCCGATGCCAGGCGTGGACTGACGGACCTCGGCAATCCAGGGGTAGACCTTCTTGCCGGGCAGATGGCCACCCTCGCCGGGCTTGGCGCCCTGGGCCATCTTGATCTGAATCTCGAAGGCGCTGCACAGATAGCGGCTCGTCACGCCAAAGCGCGCGCTTGCCACCTGTTTGATGGCGGAGTTCTTGGAATCACCGTTAGCCAGCGGGGTCTCGCGACGCGGGTCCTCACCGCCCTCACCGGAGTTGGAACGGCCGTGCAGGCGGTTCATGGCGATGGCCATGCACTCGTGTGCCTCTTTGCTGATGGAGCCATACGACATGGCACCGGTGTTAAAGCGGCGGACGATGTTGAGCGCGGGCTCGACCTCGTCGAGTGCCACCGGAGTGCGGCCGCTGGCATCAAAGTCGAGCAAGTCGCGCAGGCGCACGGCACGGCCGGTGCGGTGCAGGCGGGCGCTGTACTCCTTGAAGGTGTCGTAGCTGTCCTCACGGCAGGCGGTCTGCAGCAAGTAGACAGTCTGCGGATCGATGAGGTGATCCTCGCCGCCGAGCGGACGCCACTTGGTCAGACCCAGCGTGGGCAGTTGACCGGGAGCCGGGCTCTTAAGGATTGCGAGTGCGGCGTCGTAGCGCTCGTTTTGCTCACGCTCAACGTCCTCGACACCCATACCGCCCACACGGCTCACCGTGCCGGCGAAGTACGCGTTGACGAACTCCGGCGTAAAGCCCACGGCCTCGAAGATCTGCGCCGAATGATAACTCTGCACCGTGGAGATGCCCATCTTGGACATGATGGAGACGATGCCCGCCGTCGCAGCCTTGTTGTAGTTGGCGATGCCCTGCTCGGCCGTCACGTCCAGGTCGCCGCGTGCCGCCAGATCGCGGATGCACGCATGCGCGTTGTACGGATAGATGCCGCTCGCGGAGTAGCCCACCAGCGCCGCAAAGTCGTGCGGGGACACGGCGTCGCCACACTCCACCACGATGTCGGCAAAGGTACGCACGCCAGCGCGGATCAGATGGTTGTGTACGCAGCCCACGGCGAGCAGCGACGGCACGGGCACCTCGCCCGCAGCGGCACGATCGCTCAACACCACGATGTTCACACCGTCGCGGACCGCAGCTTCAACGTCCTCTGCAAGCTGCTTGAGCGCAGCCTGCAGCGCGCCCTCGCCGGCATCGCGGCGGTAGACGGCACGGAAGCGACGGGTCTTAAAGCCCACGCGGTCGATGGCGCAGATACGCTCGAACTCCTCCTCATTGAGCAACGGGCGCTCCAAGCGAACCAGCTGGCAGGCCGTACGGGAGTCCTCGAGCAGGTTGCCGTGGTTGCCCAGGTAGAGCGTGGTCGAGGTGACCATATGCTCGCGAAGGGCATCGATCGGCGGATTCGTGACCTGGGCGAACAGCTGATAGAAATAATCGTAGAAGGATCGCGTCTTCTTGGACAGGCAGGCCAGCGGCGCGTCGATGCCCATCGAGGCGAGTGGGGCCTTGCCCTGCTGGGCCATGGGACGCACGACCTCGTCAACATCATCCCAGTGGTAGCCGAGCTTGGCCATGCGCACGGCGGCGGGCACCTCGGCGTTCTCGGCGGGCGTTGCCGCGGCTGGCTTGTCGAGCGCGTCGACGGTCAGCGTCTCCTCGGCAATCCAATCACGGTAGGGCTTTTCCTTGGCGTAACGGGCGCGCAGCTCGTCGTTGTAGATGACGCGCCCGCGGGCAAAGTCGACCTCGAGCATCTGGCCCGGCCCCAGACAGCCGCTCGTCAGGATGTTCTCGGGGCTCACCTCGATGGTGCCCACCTCGCTTGCCAGCATAAAGCGACCGTCGCGCGTCACATAGTAGCGGGCGGGACGCAGGCCGTTACGGTCGAGGGCGGCACCCAGGGTACGGCCGTCGGTAAAGGCGATGGCCGCCGGGCCGTCCCACGGCTCCATGAGCATGGACTGGTAGGCGTCGTAGGCGCGGCGCTCCTCGCTCAGGCTGTCATTGTGGTCCCACGGCTCGGGCAGCAGCATGGACGCGGCACGCGTAAGCGGACGACCGTTCATGACCAGGAACTCGAGCACGTTGTCCAGAATCGCGGAGTCGGAACCCTCGCGGTTGATGATGGGCATCACGCGCTCAAGATCGTGCTGCAGCACGGGGCTGTACAGGTTGGGCTCGCGGGCGCGGATCCAGTTGACGTTGCCCTTGAGGGTGTTGATCTCGCCGTTATGGATGATAAAACGGTTGGGGTGCGCGCGCTCCCAGCTGGGCGTGGTGTTGGTGGAGTAGCGCGAGTGGACGAGCGCTACGGCCGTCTTGACGGCGGCGTCGTTGAGGTCGATGAAGAAGCGGCGCATCTGCGTGGCGACCAGCATGCCCTTGTACACGATGGTGCGCGAGCTCATGGAGCACACATAGAAGATCTTATCGCGCAGGGCGAACTCAGCGTCGGCCTTCTTTTCGATGGTGCGGCGGCACACGTACAGGCGACGCTCAAAGGCATCGCCGGCGGGCGTGTCGTCCGGACGGCCCAGGAAAGCCTGCAGGATGGTAGGCATGCAGGCGCGGGCCGTCTCGCCCAGGTCGTGCGGGTCGACCGGCACCTCGCGCCAAAAGAGCAGCGGCACGCCGGCCTCGGCGCAGCCCTCCTCAAACACGCGGCGGGCATCCTCTACGCCCTTGTCGTCCTGCGGGAAGAACAGCATGGCCACGCCATAGTCGCCCTCTGCCGGCAGAATCTGGCCGCACTTTTGAGCCTCTTTACGGAAAAAGTGATGCGGAACCTGGAACAGGATGCCAGCGCCGTCGCCGGTGTTCTTCTCGAGTCCCGTGCCGCCGCGGTGCTCCAAGTTGACCAGAATGGACAGTGCGTCGTCCAGAATCTGGTGATGGCGCTCACCGTTGATATCGGCAAGCGCGCCGATGCCACATGCATCGTGGTCGAATTCGGGGCGATAAAGGCCCTGCTGCTGAGCGGAATCTGCCTGCATCGCGATCCTCCCCTAGATATTTAGACAGTCAGTTGAATAGGCATACTAGGAGCATCGCCGGCCCGTTGTGTTTCCCGCCCGTTTCGAAACAATCGCGTAACGCGCACCCTACGAGTGGACACCGCCGACCTCAAGGACGACAACAAGGGCCCAGGTTCGGTCCGCAAGCTCACCGCTTCAAACATCTCGATCTGTAACACGAAGACCCAATTTCCATCCCTAGTTGTTACAGATCAAGACATTTCGGCAATCCCCTTTCACCATCCTATTCAAATACAGCAATTTTGTTAGTCTTGGTTAACTTTTTAGCCTAAAACGGGTATCCTTTGCGGCGTCAAACAAACGGCACGCACACCGTGCCAGATCAAGGAGGCCCCTATGGCACACCAGACAGACCAACAGACGATGCAACTTGTCCTTATCCGTCACGGAGAATCCGAGTGGAACAAACTCAACCTGTTTACCGGCTGGACCGATGTTGAGCTCACCGACACGGGCCGCGAAGAAGCCGCCGCAGGCGGCCGTGCCCTCAAAGAAGCGGGTTTCGACTTTGACATCTGCTACACCTCGCGCCTCAAACGCGCGATCCACACCCTCAACATCGTGCTCGGTCAAATGGATCGCGAGTGGCTGCCCGTCATCAAATCCTGGAAGCTCAACGAGCGCCACTACGGCGCGCTGCAGGGTCTCAACAAGGCCGATGCCGCGGCAGAGCACGGCGACGAGCAGGTGCTCATCTGGCGCCGCTCCTTTGACGTCTGCCCGCCGGCACTCGAGCCGGACGACGCACGCGACCCCCACATCCAGGAGCAATACCGTGATGTCGCACCCGATCAGCTGCCCTATACCGAGTGCCTCAAGGACACGATAGCCCGCGCCTGGCCTTATTTCGAAGACGAGATTCGCCCCCAGATGCTCGCCGGCAAGCGCGTACTCATCGCCGCACACGGCAACTCCCTGCGCTCACTCGTCATGAAGTTCGAGCACCTCACGCCCGAGGAGATCCTCAAGGTCAACATCCCCACCGGCGTGCCGCTCGTTTACACCTTCGACACCGATTTCAACGTCCTCGACAAGCGCTACATCGGTGACCCGGCAACCATCGCCGCCAAGATCGACGCCGTGGCCAATCAGGGCAAGGCGCGCAAGTAACCCCAACCTAAACCGAGCGCGCGGCGCCGCATGACCCAAGCGCGGCACCGCGCTGACCCTATGCAGGAACCGACCATGATCAACCATCTCAAACAACACTTTGGCTCCCGACGCACCGGTGGTCACGGAGGCCTAGACATTGCGCGGCATATCGGTCCCGGGCTGCTCGTCACCGTCGGCTTTATCGACCCGGGCAACTGGGCCTCCAATATGGCCGCGGGCTCGCAGTTTGGCTACGCGCTGCTGTGGATCGTCACGCTGTCCACGATTATGCTCGTTGTGCTGCAGCACAACGCGGCACACCTGGGTATCGCCACGGGCGCCTGTCTTGCCGAGGCCACGACGCGTTACCTCCCCCGCTTCGTTGGGCGCACGGTGCTCGCCAGTGCCTATCTCGCGACCATCGCCACCGCCATGGCCGAAGTTCTGGGCGGTGCGATCGCGCTCCAGATGCTCTTTGGGCTGCCCGTGCGCGCGGGCTGCGTCATCGTGGCGGCAGTATCGATGGCGATGCTCATGACGAGCTCCTACAAGCGCGCCGAACGCTGGATCATCGCCTTCGTAGGCGTGGTAGGGCTCTCGTTTTTGGCCGAGCTTGCGCTGGTCAAGGTCGACTGGCCGCAGGCCGCCGCAAGCTGGATTACACCCAGTATGCCCACCGGCTCTGCCGCGATTATCGTGAGTGTCCTGGGTGCGGTCGTTATGCCACACAACCTTTTTCTGCACTCCGAGGTCATCCAATCCATGCACTTCGAAGGCCAAGGCGAGCAAGTTATCGAAGAACGCCTGCGCTACGAGCTCTTCGACACGCTCTTTTCGATGGGCGTGGGCTGGGCAATCAACTCGGCCATGGTCATCCTGGCCGCAACGACCTTCTTTGTGCACGGCATTGTCGTAGACGACCTCGCCGTCGCAGCGGCCACACTCTCCCCCATCTTGGGCCCGGCGAGCTCGACCATCTTTGCGGTAGCGCTGCTGTTCGCGGGACTATCGAGCAGCGTGACAGCGGGCATGGCGGCGGGAACCATCACCGCGGGCATGTTCGACGAGGAATACGACATCCACGACCGACATTCCTCAATCGGGGTGGCGGCCTGTTTCGTAGGCGCAGTGGCGGCGTGCCTAGTCGTCCCGAATCCTTTTGAAGGTCTCATCTGGAGTCAGGCGCTGCTGTCGCTTCAGCTGCCGATTACGGTTTTTGTGCTCATACGACTCACCAGTTCGTCCCGCGTCATGGGCAAATACGCCAACTCGCGCCCGCTCAACGCGCTGCTTGTAGGGATCGGTGTCGTCGTGACGATTCTCGATGTCGTGTTGTTGACAGGGATGTAATGGGCGGGGTACCTACCCAGGCAAACGTCTCGATCTGTAACATCTAGACCCGCTTTTGATGTCTAGGTGTTACAGATCGAGATCTTTCCGAGGGACAGCTCCATTTGTCTCAATCTGTAACAAGTGGACCCGTTTTGAGCCGTTAGATGTTACAGATTGAGACAAAAGGTCGGCCGGACTCACGACAGACAGGATCGGCTAACAGCAGCCGTGATCCCTTGGGGACGGAAGAAAAGGGGCCCGGCCGAGATGACCGACCGGGGCCCTTGGACAGAGCTATGTTCGGCCTTCGCCGTGTGCCTGCGAGTTACTCCTCGACGAGCTCAAACTGATCGGGACCGACGCCGCAGACCGGGCATACGTAATCCTCGGGCAGCTCGGGCGTGTCGACCTCAACCTCGTAACCGCAAACGGTGCACACGAACTTATACGTCTTCTTCTCCTCAGCCATGATGTTCTCCTCTCGAACGTGACTGGTGATGTACTTCGCTTATTAGTATATGTTCTCAATAATATAATGCAAGTGTTTTTAAAACATTTCTAGCCTTGATACGAGGACGCCTTCGGAGGCGTCTTGCCCTTCAGGACCTTGTGGTAGTAGTCGTAGGTGAGCGGCGTCTCGTCGCTCAGGCGCTCGGCATCCTCGACCTCGCCGATAAACAGCAGATGCGTGCCCACATCCACAGTGTCGATCAAATGGCAGCTAAACAGGGCCGCCGCGTGCTCGGGCACATAGGGCATGCCCAGAGCCGTCTCGCGGGTCTCGTATTTGGCAAACTTGTCATAATCGCTGCTGGTGCGGAACCCAAAGTTACCGATGTAGAGCATGTCGGCAGTCTGATCGATCACGGTCAGCGCGAACGCTTTGGCCGATGCGATGACGCCCGAGGTGACGTTGTCCTTGTTCACGACAACCGAAATGCGCGGCGGCATGGACGTCACCTGCACCGCCGTATTGATGACGCAGCCGGCGCGCAGCCCGTCTGCCGCAGCGCTCACCACGTACAGACCACTCGGCATGGTAAAGAACGCAGTTTTGTCCATAACGATCACTCCCCTAACCCGGGTTGGTACCTTATGGATGTATGTACCCACAAAAAAGGCGGCGCCCATAACGGACGCCGCCTTTGAGACATATGTGTCAGAACAGTAAGCAAGATGAGACGCCCGCAGTTGCGGTGAAATAGGGACTGAACAGCCCCTCAAACAGGCAAAACAGTCCGTATTCCACCGCAACTTGTACAGAGCGCCTAGCGGTTACGCTCCTTAAGGGCACGGTCAATCTCGCGCTGGACATCGCGCTTGGCCATATCCTCGCGCTTGTCGTAAAGCTTCTTGCCGCGGCCTAGGCCCAGCAGCAGCTTTACGCGGCCGTCGGTATTAAAGTAGAGTTCCAGCGGCACCAGGGCATAGCCGCGATTACGTAGCTTACCGTCGAGAAAGTCAATCTCCTTGCGGTGCAGCAGCAGACGACGACGGCGATCAGGGTCGCGGTTCCACACGCCACCATGGCTATAAGGGTGAATATGCAGGCCCACGAGCCAGCACTCGCCGCCACGAATCAGTGCAAAGGTGTCGGTGATCTGGCACGCGCGCTCGCGAATCGACTTGACCTCGGTGCCACTCAGCTCAATGCCGCACTCAAAGGTCTCATCGATAAAATACTCATGGTGTGCCGAGCGATTCTTGGAGATGAGCTTGCGCTCGCGCTTACTGGGCATCGCTGGCCTCCTTGGCTCCATCGGCGTTTGAGCCCGCGGCCTCGCGCTTTGCCTTGCGCTCAGCATTGAGCTCGGCGTCGCTCTCGCGCACCAGTTTGATAATCGCCGCGCAGGCCTCCTCGCCCACAAGGTCGCGAGCACGCACTGTCAGGCGCGTCGCCTCCTGCTTGTCGCCGTCGCTTGCAGCATCGGTCGCGCACATAATCAGGCAGATGGCAATCTCGGCCGAAGGCGAGGTCGGCACGCCTTGCAGGGCCAGTTCACCCATCACGTGCTCGTCGCTCTCATCGGCGGCATCCGGATAGGTGGTATGAATCTTGTTGAGCAGGCGCGTCGTGTGTGCATCGTTGGGTGCTAAGCGCAGTGCCAGACGCGCGCAACCCACGGCGGCCGAGACATTTTCGGTCTCGGGCTCCAAGAAGTACTGGCCTAGATTGGCGTAAGCGCGGGCGGCGCACTTGCCATCGCTCGCACGCTCCAGTACCGAAAACGAGAGCGATGCCCATTCCTGCTTGTCCTCGAGTGCGCGGAACAGCTCGGCCAAGTCCAAGCGATAGTTGCAGTTCATGGGGTCCCAACGCACAGCCTGCATCAGGGCATTACGAGCGCTCACATAATCCTGCTGGCGAATGTAGGCAAACGCCATGTCAGAGTACAGGCGGTCAAACGGCACCTCGACCTGCACGAGCTCGCGTGGATCCTTCTCCACGCGGCGATAGGCCAAGCGCTCAAACTTGCTATCGAAGCTAAAGTATTGGCGCTTCTCCTCCGTCTTGCACTCGGCGTCGATATACTCCTCGGCGAGCTCCACCAGGCGCTCCAACAGCGGCGTCGCCGTAGCCAGGTCGCCCTGCGCCAGATAGTTCTCGGCATACGTGATGTCTTGCAAGCTGATGGGCAGATCCATGGCTACTCCTCGATCTGAGCGAAACACGGCAAGCGCCGTATATACGGTCGATACACAAAACCCGGGTCTCTTGCGAGGCCCGGGCATTCATTTGTGGGTAGCCCGTACCAGATTCGAACTGGTGATCTCCGCCTTGAGAGGGCGGCGTCCTAAACCGCTAGACGAACGGGCCATATGTAGCAAATGCAATGGCTGGGATGGAGGGAGTCGAACCCCCATTGACGGAACCAGAATCCGCTGTCCTGCCATTAGACGACATCCCAATGACTGCATCGCTGCGCTCGGCTGCGCCTTTGCGCAAGAAAGAAATATACGGGAAGTCCCGCCATGACGCAAGCCCCAATTTTGACTTTTTTGAAATTCGGTCAAATTGGCCTAATTTCGTCCAACCCGTGAAGGACCTGTGAAGCCGACCGCTGTACACGAAGGGCAAAACGCCGTGAGCGGTAGCCGTCAACCGTTGGCAGATTCTACCGCGAAAACGATAGCACCAGGCAACACAATCGAAGTATCAATGATCGCGTAGATATCGAGGCGCCATGGACGAAGAGCTTGATTACCTATGGGAGACCCTGGGTCTCGAGATCACTGCCGACCTTTGGCCCGAACGGGACAAAATCCATCCCACACTGCGCCCCGCCATCACGGTGATGCAGGCAAACTACCGCCGTGCCTCATTTTTGATCATGCGGACGTCATGGCATGCGGCGCTCCCCGACCTCAAGCGCATCCAGGCAAGCCTCGTCGAGCTGTCCGGCATGCCGACCGTCATATCCGAGACGAACCTGGAGCGGCGGCAACGCGAGCGCCTGCAGCGGCAACGGATTCCGTTTATCTGCCCCGGAATTCAGGCATACCTGCCCTTTATGGACGAAGAGTACTGGAGCGGCACGCCCGACAAGCACGTAAAGATCTACGACCCACACGAATGGGCGCAGCTCGAGGATTGAGCCGAGCGAGCCCGCCGATGGAAAACACGTCCCGCCCTGAGCACTCAAAACGGGACGTGCTTTCCGCAGCCGCTACAGCAACGCCTCGGTCCAAGCCGCTTCCTTAAAGCCGGGGATCGCAAAGTCGTCGCCCACCAGCAGCGGACGCTTAACCAGCATGCCGTCGGTCGCCAGCAGCTCGTAGCACTCCTGATCCGTCATCCCCGCGTCCAGGCGCGCCTTCAAGCCCAGCTCTCGATATTTCATGCCCGACGAGTTAAAGAAGCGTCGCACCGGCAGCCCCGAACGAGCAATCCAGGTCGCAAGTTCATCGGCCGCGGGGTTTTCCGTAACGATATCGCGGTCGATATACTCAACCCCATGTTCGTCCAGCCATGCCTTGGCCTTTTTACACGTCGAGCATTTGGGATATTCAACAAACAGCACTGCCATGGGGATTCCCTTCTTAGAAAAGACAAGTGTCTGGCAAACAGCGCATCGATGGCCATCTGCGACCGATGCCGATATTGTAACCAGCGCCGACGTACAGGCGGTCGCGGTTTTCCATCTTGAGGTTAGCGCCTCGCATGGGCGCCAATGGGACAGGTCACGCGCTGAACCAGTACCGCCGCCAGCAGCACCAACAACATGGCGGTGACATAACCCGCGGCATCGAAGCCCAAATCGATAACGTCGAAATGACGACCAGGAACAAAGATCTTGTGCACTTGGTCACCGACAGAGCAGACGATACAAAAGAGCAGGACGAATACGTACCGGAATCGCGCGCATGGCAGGCACTCGCCCAGGCATGCCGCCGCCAACGAAGCAAACAGTCCTACAAAGAAGAACTCAACGGTATGTGCGACGCGACGAATGTTGGCACCCATCCACAGACGAACGGGCGCAAGCGGGTCGGGATGAACAGTGGCAGTCGTTGAGCCCGCGTCCCCGACGGCATCTCCCGCCTGGGTCTCCCCCGCAGTCTCGGACTGCACGCTGACGCTTTGTCCTTCCACCGCGCGCGCAGTGGACTCGCTGAGCGACGACGTCTGCTCCACGTTTTGCTCCGTCAGCATCCAAATACTTGCCAGCGTCACGACCAGCAGGACAACCGAAATCCATCCGACTATGTGCTTCACACGCGCCAAGGGCTAACCTCCGTCATTTTTTGAGCAGCAGCGAGTGTACCCCCAAATGCAGTTGTCGCCGTAGCGAAATCCAAAATGTTCGAATCGGGGCGCCAAAGGAACGTGGCGCCCCTACTCCATCTCGCGCATCCAGCGATCGAACGTCCCCACGCACACGCCTAGCCGCTTTGCCGCCTGACTCCGCGTGATATCACCCGCCTCGTAGGTATCGCGCACCAGCTCGAATTGCGGGGGACAGGGCTTGCGGGGCCGGCCAAAGCGCACGCCGCGCGCTCGCGCCGCCGCAATGCCCTCGGCTTGACGCCGGTGAATGTTCTCGCGCTCCACCTGCGCCACATAGCTCAGCAGCTGCAAAACAATATCGGCAATCAACGCACTCGTCACGTCCGACCCACCACAGTCTCTGGCGCGCGTATCGAGCAATGGCATGTCCAGCACCACGATGGCGGCGCCGAGTTCTTTGGTTATGCACCGCCATTCCTCGAGGATCTCGCTGTAGTTACGGCCCAGCCGATCAATGGAAAGTACCACCAGCACATCACCGGAATCCAACGCGCACAGCAGCTCGCGATACCGCGGTCGATCGAAGTCCTTGCCGCTCGCATGATCGGCAAAGATATTCGCCGGTTCCACGCCATAGGCGCCCAGCGCATCCAGCTGCCGATTCAGATTTTGATCACGCGAGCTCACCCGCGCATACCCGTACACCGTTGCCATCTCATCCCCGCTCTCTCGTAAACCTCCCAAAAAGGGACAGGTTTATTTTGGTAGGTTTTATCTCCCCTATAGCAGGTGGAAGATGCAAGCGCGCGGGCGGCAAGACGATTGATGCGCCACAAAAAAGGCGGCCCCAAAAGACCGCCCCGTTCTCTATCAATCACCAAATTCCGGCTAGTGAATAAGCCTGAAATCCAAGTGCCCGCGCGTGGTGTTGACACGCGAGACCTCGATGATCACGCGCTGCCCCAGCTCATAGCGAGTCCCCGTGTCGGCGCCCGTAAGCGTGAGCGCGTCCTCATCAAACTCGAACCACTCGTTGCCCAGACTCTTGATCGAAACCAAACCCTCAACCTGTGTCAGATCCAGACGCACAAAGAGGCCCATGCTGCTGACCCACGAGATCGTTCCGGCGTAGCGCTCACCCAGGCGGTCCTCGTAGTACTGGGCGATCTTGATCTTTTGCGTCGCATGGCTGGCGGCGTCGGCCGCACGCTCGGCATCGCTGCACGCGCGGCAGATTTGCGGCAGGATGCGCGGCAGGGACTCGCGACCCTTACCGATCAGCCGCGGCGTACGCACCAAGGCGTCCTTACCGCCCAGCCGCTCGTAGGCCAGCTGCAGCTTAAGTACGCGATGCACTACCAGGTCGGGATAGCGGCGAATGGGACTCGTAAAGTGGCAATAGCACGGCGCGGCAAGTGCAAAGTGGCCCTCGTTGCGCGGCTTGTACAGTGCGCGCTGCATACTGCGCAGCAGCAACGTGTTGACGAGCGGCGCGTTAGCCGTACCGGCTGCGGCATCAACCGCCGCCTGCAGCTCGTCGGGGCTTCCCAGAGCAATGCCTGCCGCGCGACGGTCATCGATGATACCCAGCTGTGCCAGCGCCACGGCGGCACCGTGTAGGCTGTCGGGACTGGGATCGTCGTGCACGCGATAGCAGGCCTCGATATCGCGGTCGGCCAGCCACTCCGCCACGCACTCGTTGGCCAGCAGCATGGCTTCCTCAATCAGCGACGTGGCGCACGAGCGCTCACGGGCCACGATCTGCACGGGCACACCATCCTCGTCCAACAGTGCGCGAATCTCGGCCGTATCAAAATCGACCGAACCGCGTGCGCGACGAATACGACGACGAAGCTCGGCGAGCTCGTTGGCAGCTACGAGGAAATCCCCCAAGTCGATGTTATAGCCGCGAGCGGTTTCCTCGCACGCAAGCCCGCGCTCGAGCGCTTCCTCGCGCGAGGCTTCGGCGGCAGCGACATCCTCGGCGGCACCCTCCAACACCGAATACTGCACCGCACCGGCACGCACCAGCAGCGCCTCAGCGCCGTCGTAGTCCATGCGCACGCGCGAGCGGATCACACTAGGATAGGGATCGTAATGGCGCACGCGACCCTGCGCGTCGAGCTCAATATCGACGGTAAACGCCAGGCGGTCCTCGTCGGGACGCAGCGAGCACAAATCGTTCGACAGGCGCTCGGGCAACATGGGCAGCACGCGATCGGCAAGATACACCGACGTCGTGCGATGGCGAGCTTCCAGATCGATATGTCCGTCCCAGGCAACATAGTGCGAAACGTCGGCAATATGGACACCCAGCTTGTAGCCACCCTCGGGCGTGCGCTCCAGCGAGATGGCGTCGTCAAAGTCGCGCGCGTCGACCGGGTCAATCGTAATGACAAAGCGGTCGCGCAGGTCTCGGCGGAGCGGGTCCTTGAGTGCCGAGGCCACATCGAGCGAAAGTGCCTCGGCCTCGGCTAGCGCGGCCTCGGGATACGTATCGGTATAGCCATAGCGCGCCATCACATACTGAACGCCCAAATCGGGCGCATCATCGCCGCCAATACGGCGCTCAATCGTCACGGTGCCCGATTCCAGGCGCGTCGGATATGTCAGAATGCGTGCGACGACCGCATCACCCGGATGAACGCCCAAGCGCTCCGCCGAAGTGTCCTCCGGCAGAATAAAGAAATCGGCCTTAAGGCGAGAATCAAGCGGCTCGATCACCCCGAGCGGGCCGGCGGTCTGGTACGTGCCCACCACACTAATGGCTGCACGCTCGACGACGCCCTCGATTACGGCGCGTCGCTCGCCATGCGGGCTGTTCTTAATGCTCACGGCAACGGTATCGCCGTCCATAATCTCGCGCTTGCCGCGGCCCATGACCTTGTAGTCGCCGTTTTCGGTTACAACGTAGGCGCTATGCTCATGGAGCTGTACGCGTCCGGTCAGACTCGGGCGACGCTCGCTGCGTACCGGCCCGCGCTTATTGCGAGCTCCACGCTTATGCTTGTTATTGCGCCCCATGGCGCCTCCTTACTATCGATGGCCGTTTACACCCCAAGAGTCTACCCAAATGATCCCTAGGGGACGGCAGGATTGCGGGCCACATAGATAGACCAGCGCCACGATAATCCGCAATCCTTCCGTCCCCTAGGGATCAAAAAACGGGCCGCCCCCAAAAGAGACGACCCGTTGAAGGAACGAATTCCAAGCACGTCTACACGCGCAGATAGCGGCGCATGGCGATGGCGGAACCAAAGAGACCGATAATGACGCCGACCAGGATCAGCGCGGCATAGGTCGCCAGGTAGTACTGCATCGGCAGGGCAAACGACATCCAGCTGACGCTTGCCTGCAGACGCGGAACCATCAGGTTGCGCAGCAGCTCCAGCACGCCGATGGAGAGCAGCGAGCCCAAAATGGCCTGCAGCACGCCCTCGGTAATGAACGGCCCGCGAATGAAGCCGTTGCTGGCGCCCACCAGGCGCATGATCGCGATCTCACGACGACGCGCCGTAATGGACAGGCGAATCGTGTTGTTGATAAAGATGAACGCGATAAAGGTGAGCAGGCCGACGAGAATCACGGCGGCGAGTCGGATGTAGTTGGTCACCTGGAACAGGCGGCTCACTTCCTCCTGACCGTACAGTACACTCGCATCAACATTGCCATCGTCGGCGATTTTCTGGAAATCGGCGTTCTTCTTGAGCTTCTTCGCCGTGCTCTCGACCTTGGATGGGTCGTCCATCTCGATCGCAAACGAAGCCGGCAGCGGATTCTGGCCGTCGAGCGCGCTCATGGTTGCATCGGCATTGCCCGACATCTTGCTCGTGTACTCGGCCAGCGCATCGTCCTTGCTTTTATAGGTCACGGACTTCACGTTGCTCCAGGTCTTAAGCTCGGCCTCAAACGCCTGGACGTCTGCCTGGTCAGCGTCATCGCTAATAAATGCGTTGATAACAACCTGATCCTCGACGGTGCCCATCACGGAGTTCAGCATCGCGGAACCCATAATGAACAGGCCGATGATAAACAGCGAAAGGAAAATCGTGATGACGGCGCCGAGCGAGGTGGTCCAGTTACGGAAGAAGTGGCTGATTGCCTCTTTGAGCGAGTAGCCCACGTTAGTTGGTGCCATAGTTGCCGTAACCTCCCCTCTCCTGGTCGCGGATTACGTGGCCGCCCTCGAGGGCGATCACGCGACGGTGCATGCTATCGACCATCTCGCGGTCGTGCGTAGCGACGATCACGGTGGTACCGGTGCGGTTAATACGCTCGAGCAGCTTCATGATGCCCAGCGAAATCGCCGGGTCGAGGTTGCCCGTGGGCTCGTCGCAAATCAGCAGCGGCGGGCGGTTGACCATAGCGCGGGCAACGGCCACGCGCTGCTGCTCGCCACCGGAAAGCTGATCGGGCAGCGAGTCCATCTGGTCGGCCAGACCGACCAGACGCAGCACCTCGGGCACCTGGCTGCGAATGACGCCCTTGGGCTTGCCGATGCACTGCAGGGCAAACGCCACGTTTTCGTAGGCGGTCTTTTGCGGCAGGAGCTTAAAGTCCTGGAACACGGCGCCAATCTGACGACGCAGGAACGGAACCTTGCGGTTCTTGATCTTCATGAGATCCTGGCCGGCGACCAAAATGCGACCGCTTGTGGGCTTGACGTCGCGGTTGAGCGTCGACAGCAGCGTGGTCTTACCCGAGCCGGAGTGACCGACCAAAAAGACGAACTCGCCCGGATAGATCTCGATGTTGATGTCGTCGAGTGCGGGCTTGTTGGGCTGCGCCGGATAGATCTTGGTGACGTGCTCCATAAGGATGACGGGCTCGACACCGGCCTGCTTGGCCATCTTTTTGCGGCTGGCCTGCGGGTCGATGGGCGCAAACACCGACGTGAAGTCGGGGTTGTTGAGCGCGTTGTCGAGGCTTGCGACCTCGGCGGCCTGATCGCGCTCGACCACGGGAGCCGCAGGCTGCGTGGGGTCGGGAATGCCGGCAAAAAGACCGGACTGCGCGGGCTGCGGCGCGGGAGCCGCAGGGGCCATGGGGTCGGGGATGCCGGCCATGGTAGGCTGCGGCGTGGCGGCGCCAGCCTGAGGCTGCTCCACGCGAGCGGTCACGGCCTGAACGGGCTCAAAACCCGCCGTGCCGGAAAGCGCGACATCGCTGGTGGGATTGTAGGCAAAGGGATCGGATGCCGGCTGTGCCTGATCTGCCGGCTGAGCGGGGGCCTGAGCAACAGGCCGGCCCTCTGAATCCGGAGTGGCGAAACGACTGCCCTGGACGCCCGTCTGCGTCTTGGGGGCATCATCGCCCGCACCGGAGGTACGGAAGTGGTTACCCACTGGTGCTCCTTATCGTCGTGCGTTTAAACTACATGAGCGCTTAATATTTTAGCAGCATTAGCTTTGCTGCACATAAGAAGCATGGCGGGGTTTGGGTCTCACCGGCCGGGCGCAGGGTTACCTCCCAAATCGTCCTCGCGCATGGCCGGCATTTGTCCTGCTCCTGCGGAGCTGCGGACAAACGCCGGCCTGCGCTGCGGAAAGATTTGGGAGGTAACCCTGCGCCCGGCCTGCGGCTACTATGGGGCCGACGCACCAACTTGAGATGCTGCGCATACAAAGTTGGAAGGGTCTGAATTGCACTTTGTTGGGATGGGCCCGTTTCCCCATGGGATCTTTGCTTGGCAGGACTCTAATTTAAATTCAGCATAAACAGGGGCGCCCTCTTTGAGGACGCCCCTGTTCTGGCTTGTTTGCGGTTGTCGACGCGATACTTTGCCTCGTCTTGCCTTAGGCCAAGAACTCCTTGGTGGTCGCCACGATGTTGGCGGCGTCCAGGCC